>DATJRJ010000117.1:0-11739 GCA_035504735.1 Binataceae bacterium (SeqCode) | reverse complement strand
GCGGCCGATCCCGATCATCACACGCCCGCCGCTCAGGACGTCGGCGGCGGCGAAGTCCGAGAGCGCCATCGCCGGATGATGGAACGGGGCGATCGTGATCGCGGTAAGCATCTTGATCTGCTCGGTACGCGGCACCTGGGCGAGGAACAGGCCCAGCGGATTGGGCACCACCGAGAAGGTCGAGTCGGCGTGATCGAGTCCGTAGCTTTGCGTGGTTGAGAAGAGGTCGTAACCGAGCTGGTCGGCGATTACGATTTGCTCGCCGAGCTCGCGATAGTAAGCGTGCGCCGTGCGGCCCGGCGTGAGCGAGCCCTCGGTGAAGAGTCCTATCATCGAACTTTATCCAGATTCGAAGTGGCGTTGGGCAGAGATGCGACGGGGCGCCCCTGGAGACGCCCGTCGCAGTGCTTCGTTGCTTTGACAGGATGGCGCGTCAGAAGAGCGGCATCCGCTTCTCGAGCTCGGCCCAGCGCTGGCCCGAGATACGCGCGCCTTCGCGGATGTCCTCGGGGATCACGTGGTAGGGGGGCCGGCACGGTCCGACTTTCATCCAGCCCGCGGCCTGCATGCGCTCCTTCTCGATCCCGATATTGTACATCGAGAACTCCTTGAAGCTGCCGTGCGGGAACAGGGTCTGGACGGTCTTGCCCATCTCGTCGCTGATCTTCTTGGCACGGCTCCAGTCGCTGGTCTGCCGCGCTTTGGCAACCTCATCGCGCAGCGCGATGGTCGGCTTGGGCCCGCATACCGCACCGCTGCTCCAGAAGGCGGTGACGAAATCGTCGAGCCGCGCGCCGCCGTAATATTCGAGCTCCAGCGGCATCAGGCGGATGCGCCGGCGCGAGAGATCGATATTCTGCAGCAGGCCGGCGACGCCGATGTACTTGCAGCTGATGACCTGCGGAATCTCCGCGACCTGCGCCCAGAACGGATGCGGGAAATCGAACTTGAAGGCTTCCGGATTGGCGTAGACGCAGATCGCCATGTTGGGACAGGCCTCGGCGACGTCCTTGTAGAAGCGCACTGCGGTCGCGACGCTCGGCGCGCACCACATCGGGATGCCGAGCATGGTGCCGTCGGCGCCGAGATCGGCGGCGTAGCGCGTGAGCGCGATGGTGTCGCGCGTGTTGAGCGTAGTGGTGCCGACGAATACCGGGATGCGGCCGCGCGCCGACTCGACCAGCGTTGCCATGAAGCGTTTCTTCTCATCGAGCGTGAGCGTCGCGCCCTCACCGAAGGTACCCATCGAGAGCATGCCGTCGACGCCGGCGCGGACCAGCCCGTCAACCGCGCGCGCGGTCTCTTCGAGGTCCAGCGTGTCAGTCATGCGCCAATCGTCGGCGCCGTCCTTGGCGGTGGTCGGCAGGATCACCCAGGCCCCGTTTACATCCTTCGCTGTCAGCAACTCGCGCTTGGTTGGCATCGCTTCGCCTCCTGATTGATTTTTTCATCCGCCATCTAAACGTTCACGCCTTTCGACGCATCGCGCAACACTTCCTCGACCATGTCGAGTCGGTCATTGCCCCAGAAGAGTTCCTCGCCGACGATAAAGCTGGGCACGCCGAAAACACCGCGCTCGGAAGCCTCCGTGATCTCTCGCGCGGCCTCCTTGCGGACTTCATCGGAATCGATCGCTTTGAGGAATTCGCTGGCCGGCAGTCCGGCGGAACCCGCCAGATCACGCAGCAGAGCGTCGTCCATCGCGATTCCTTCGCCCCAGATTTTCCGGTAGGCGTCGCGCAGGTAGGCGAGCTGCTTGTCACGGCGCCGGGCGACCAGGAATCCGCGCCCGATGCGCGGCGGGATTGTATGGTCCATCTCGGAGACGCTCTCCGGCGAGATTAGCGGCACTCCATAGCGGCGTGCCCAGCGCGCGAGATCGGAGCGCAGGTAGCGATATTTCGGCGGCAGCGCATGATTGGGCCGTCCGGTTGTTCCGGCCTTGAGCTTAATAACCTGGTTGTCCACCACGTGATAGGCGATAGTCGCGCCATAACGTGCAGCGAGATCGTCGATCCGAAGACTTGCGAGATACGAAAAAGGGCTGAAGAAATCAAAATAGAAATGGATCTCGCTCATTGCACTATTCCTGTTCCGGCCGGCCGCCCTCGGATTCTCCTTATGGATGCACCGCGGCCTGCGGTTCGCGGAGGTACTCCTCGAGGAAATCGAGGCGGTCGTTACCCCAGAATAGCTGATCGCCGGCGATGAACGTCGGCACGCCGAAGACCCCGCGGGCCTGCGCCTCGAGGTTCTCGCGGGCGTAATCGGCAATGGTTTCGGGGGCGTCGGCGGCTGCAGCGATCTGAGCCGGGTCGAGAGCCGCCTTCGCAGCCACATCCCTCAGCGTCGCGTCGCCGGGCTCGCGCTGCGCGGCCCACAGGGCGGCAAAGGCAGCGTTGAGATAGGCCTCGCCGGCGCCGCGTCGTGCAGCACATAGGAAGCCGCGATTCAGCCGGGCGGCGGCCTTTAGATCGACGTGGGCGAGCGTTTCCGGAAAGACCAGCGGCGCATCATATCGCGTGGCCCATCGCGCAAGGTCGGCTTTCAGATAGCGCAGCTTGCTGGGCAGTAGATGGAAGGGCGGACGGGTATTGCCGATGGCTTCCTTGGCAGCCGCGAGATCGATGACATGGAAAATGATTTCGGCGCCGAACTCCGCGCGCAATCGCCGGAGCCGCAAGCTGGCGAGATAACTGTAAGGGCTCAGGAAATCGAAATAGAAATCGATCTTCGCCATCTTCTCCCGCCGATTCCCAGGATTACGTCGGAAGCGTAGCACGAATCCGTGGCGCTGCGTGATCGGAAGATTTTGGCGCGTCCGCCGCCAGATCGTTAGGGGGCAGGGCTGATTCGGCCGACGATCACCTCGTCGATAAGCCCATATTCGACCGCCTGCGACGGGGTCATGAAGGTGTCGCGATCCGTGTCTCGCTCGACCCGCTTGATATTCTGGCTGGTGTGATGAGCCAGGATATCGTTAAGCACCTCGCGCAGCCTAAGGGCTTCGCGCGCCTGGATATCGATATCCGCAGCCTGACCTTCGAAGCCGCCTGAAAGCTGATGGATCATCATGCGGGCGTGGGGCAGGGCATAGCGGCGGCCTTTTGCGCCCGCCGTCAGCAGCACTGCTCCCATGCTGGCGGCCTGACCCACGCACAGGGTTGAGACCGGCGGCTTGACGAACTGCATGGTATCGTAAATCGCCAAACCCGCGGTGACTGACCCGCCCGGCGAGTTAATATACATACTGATCTCTTTCTCCGGGTCCTCGGATTCGAGGAACAATAGCTGCGCGGTCACCAGGTTGGCGAGGTCGTCACCCACCGGGCCGCCAACGAAGATGATTCGGTCTTTCAGCAACCGCGAATAAATATCGTAGGAACGCTCACCGCGTCCGGTCTGCTCGACCACATAGGGCACTAAAACGCTCATGGCTGAAAAAATACTACACCTCGGACCTATCGTCGAGGCGTCTCCTCGCGACTCGAAAATCAACCGCAATACGGGGTTTAATTTCGATTTGGCCACTTTGTAACAATCTAGTAATAGAAGCTCCTTATCTTAATTTTGAACGTGACATACGATGGCTTCCAGCTCGTTGCATATTCTAACGCACATCGGGGGCAGGAGCGTTTGGCAGAGTTCTTCGAAGCGACGGCAGAGACGGCGGCGATAGGGGGGCGCGTGAGGCGTCGGCGTCACGGCTTCGGCATGCGCCCATTTGTCGACCGGCTGTTCGCGCTCACCACCTTGGGACTCGGGCTGATAATCCTTTCGATCTGGTTCGGGCTCGCGCTCTCGCCCTTTGCCGATTGGCAACGTCAGGCCTGGGCGGGCGCGCTGGTTCTCACTTGCATCGTGCTGGCGCTTGAAATCGGCGTAAGATGGATGACGAGGGGCGCCGTCCAGGTACCTCGATAGCGTTTATGGCCGACAAGCTCATTTGCCGCAATCTGAATGCCTACTACGGCTATGGCCAAGTTCAGGCGCTTAGGAACGTCGCTCTGAAGGTCGGTTCCAACCTGGTGACAGCGATCATCGGACCGTCCGGATGCGGGAAATCGACGCTGGTTCGATGCCTCAATCGGATGCACGAAGAAGGGCCGGGGGCGACCGCGGACGGCGAGGTGCTGCTCGATGATGAGGACATCTATGCCCCGGGCCTGGACCGGGCCCGGGTCCGGCGCCGAATCGGGATGGTGTTCCAGAAGCCGGCGCCCTTCCCGACTATGTCGATCGCCGAGAACGTCGCCGCCGGGCTGCGCCTCAACAGTGCGCGGCTCAGCCGCGCGGAGCGCGAGGAGATTGTCGAGCGCAGCCTGAATCGTGCCGCACTGTGGGAAGAGGTGAAGGATCGTCTCGATGAGCCGGGCGTCAGCCTCTCGGGCGGCCAGCAACAACGCCTATGCGTGGCGCGCGCGCTGGCAGTGGAACCCGAGGTGCTGTTGATGGACGAGCCGTGCTCGGCGCTCGATCCGATCTCGACCGCGCGCATCGAGGAGTTGCTGCTCGAGCTCAAGGAGAGCTACACGATCGTAATCGTAACGCATAACATGCAACAGGCGGCGCGCACCTCGGATTACACCGCCTTCATGTACAACGGCGAGCTGGTCGAGTTCGGCGACACCAAGCAGATCTTCACCAATCCGGCTCGGCCTGAGACCGAGGATTATATTACCGGGCGCTTCGGTTAGCGCTGGGAGGGCGCGCGATGAATCTTACCCAAACGCAGCACACCAACCGTCAATATGAAGAGGAGTTGCGAGGCTTGCGCGCCGGCCTGATCAAGATGGGCGGGCTGGTGGAGGGCCAGATCACCGAAGCTATCGAAGCCCTGGTCGATCGCGACTCCGCCCATGCGCGAACGGTTATCGCGCGTGATGCCGAGGTCAATCGCATGGACATCGAGACCGACGGCCGCTGTATCAGCCTGCTGGCGCTGCATCAGCCGGCCGCCAGCGATCTGCGCTTCATCACCACCGGCCTCAAGATTACCACCGACCTCGAGCGCATCGGCGACAACGCCGTCAACATCTGCGAGCGCGCCCTGGAGCTCAACGACGAGCCGCAGCTCAAGCCCTATATCGATATCCCGCGGATGGCCTCGATCGCACAATCAATGGTCAAGGACAGCCTCGACGCGTTCATGCGCAACGATACCGCGCTGGCGGAGCAGGTGATCGCGCGCGACGACGAGGTCGACCTGCTCAACTATCAGATCTACCGCGAGCTCTTGAGCTTCATGGCCGAGGATCCGCACACCATCGGGGTGGCGACCCGGGTGCTGTTCGTTTCGAAGTACCTGGAGCGGATCGCCGACCATGCGACTAATATCGCAGAGATGGTGGTCTACATGGTTGACGGCAAGAACATCAAACACATGGATGCCAAACACGAGAGAATGTGAGCACGCCGATGAATCAACCGCAGCAGCAAGTGCAGGAACCTCGCAGCCCGGCCCACCCTCGCATCCTGGTGGTCGAAGATGAAAGCGAGATTCGCGAGCTGATTCGCTATAACCTCGAACGCGAAGGCTTTACCGTCGAAGAGCGGGCCGACGGAGCGACCGCGCTGAGCCGCATCCGCGATCAGGCGCCCGACCTGGTGGTGCTCGATCTGATGCTGCCCGGGATGCCGGGACTCGAGATCTGCCGGCAGGTCCGGGCCGATACCGAGCTGGCCAATCTGCCGATCCTGGTGGTTACCGCGCGCGGTTCGGAAGTCGACCGCGTGATCGGTCTCGAGATGGGGGCGGACGACTATGTCGTGAAGCCCTTCTCGCCGCGCGAGCTGGTGGCGCGCGTGCGGGCCCTATTGCGGCGCGCCGGCCAGTCGACGGAGACCTCGATCGATGGTCTCTACGAGCGCGGCCGGCTGCGGATCGATTTCGATACCTACCAGGTATGGGTCGAAGGTGAGAGAAAAACACTGGCGCTGCGCGAATTCGAGCTGTTGCGTTTCTTCGTGCGCCATCCGATGCGCGTCTATACGCGCGAACAGCTACTCGATATGGTTTGGGGGCGCGATACCTTCGTCGAGCCGCGCACGGTCGATGTTCACGTCCGCCGTCTGCGCCAGCATATCGAACGAGACGACGCCAATCCGCTGCTGATACTCACGGTGCGCAGCGTCGGGTACCGTTTCGACCCTAACGCGCTTTGACCAGAACCCTAAAGCTTCGCCTCGCCGCCGTCATCCTGCTCGCGATCGTGCCGCCCGCCGTGGTGTTGGCGGTGGTGGCGGCGACCCACTCGGGTTATTGGATCTGGATGGTCAGCGCGATCGGCGCCGGCGCGCTGTTCGCGGCAGTTGCCGCGGGCACTATCGTCGGGCTGTGGGTGGGGAGCGTCGAGCGGATCAGCGCGATTGCCTCGGCGCTGTCCGGGCATCGGTCGCCTGCTCATTTTGCCACCGATTCGCGCGATGCGATGGGCCGGGCCGAGCATCTGCTGCTCGAAGCTGCCGACTCGCTGGTTGCCGAAATGGCGCGGCTGACCGAGGAGGCCGGCGAGCTCGACGCGATCCTGCGCGGCATGAGCGAAGCGGTGGTCGTCACCAATGCCAACGGCGCGGTGGTGCTGCTCAACGGCGCGGCGTTGCGGATGTTCGAGTTGGCCGATGCCACCGATCAGCGCGGCCGCGACTTCGTCGAACTGTGCCGCGATCCGCGGCTGCAGGAATTCGTCGCGCGTTCGATGGCTGCGGCGGCAGGCGCTCAGGACTCGCTTAATGGCCAGCGCGTGGCCAGCGCTGAAATCACGATCCAGACGCCCACCGTTCATCATCTGAGCGCCAGCGCGGCGCCGCTCCGACCCGCGCGCGGGGTCGCCGCAGCCTGGGTGTTCGTGTTTCACGATGTCACCCAGCTCAAGTCGTACGAGACCGTCCGGTCCGACTTCATCGCCAACCTGACGCATGAGTTGCGCACCCCTTTGAGCGCACTGTGCGGCTATGCCGAGACGCTGATGGGCGGGGTCGACGAAGCCGAGACGCGGCAGCGCTTCCTGGGGATCATCGAGCGCCAGGCACGCCGCCTCTCGCGCCTGCTCGACGACCTGATTTCGCTCTCGGACCTGGAACGCGGCTTCGCGGCCCTGAAGATGGAAGCACTTGCGCCGCGTCGCGCGCTCGCCGAGGCGATCGATCTGATGCAGGAGCAGGCGCATCGCCACGGCATCGCGTTGGCGATGAAATGTCCCGAGGAGCTGCCGGAGATCGCGGCCGATCGCGATCGCGTGCAGCAGGTGATGCTCAATCTCATCGACAACGCGATCAAGTATACGCCGCGCGGCGGCAGCGTGACGGTCGAATCGCGCTCCGTAGCGGACGGTGCCAACGGCTACGAGCATGCGGGCGTGGAATTGGTGGTCGCGGACACCGGTGACGGAATTCCGGCGGCCGATATCCCGCGGCTCACCGAGCGCTTCTATCGCGTCGATCGGGCGCGCTCGCGCGAGCTGGGCGGCACCGGGCTGGGGCTCGCGATCGTCAAGCATATCGTGCAGCTTCATCACGGACGCCTGAAAATCGAGAGCCGCCTGCGCGAGGGCACCACCGTCACGATCTGGCTGCCCTCCGTGCAACCGCCGCCCGGCTGATTCGCGTCTCGCCCGGCGTCGTATGGACCGCAGAGATCCGGTGCTGCAGCCGTCTCGTATCTATGTTCTTGAAACGCGATCGTGGTTATGAAAAGTCATTAAGCTTACGCAGCGCGCCGTTAGCTCAGCGGATTAGAGCGGCAGACTACGGATCTGTAGGTCGGGGGTTCAAATCCCTCACGGCGCGCCATGCAAAATCCCCGAACCCTCAAACCACTGAAAATTCCGATTTCACCGCAGATGCCGGGTTAAGCCTGCCGCGCGCGGAGCATCGGGCGCGGATGCTATTATGAATCGCGCCGATGCGACTCTCCGAACTCGATTACGAACTGCCGCCTGAACTGATCGCGCAGCATCCGCCCGCCGAGCGCGACGATGCGCGTCTGATGGTGGTCGAACGCGCTGCCGCCTCGCTCGAGCATGCGCGCTTCCGCAAGCTCGGCCGCTATCTTCGCGAGGGCGACCTGCTGGTGCTCAACGATACGCGGGTTTTTCCGGCGCGGCTCTTCGCTCGCAAAGAATCGGGCGGGCGGCTCGAGTTGCTGATGGTGCGCGCGGTCGGCGATCCGCCCGGCGGATGGGTCGCGCTGATGCGCGCCCATCACGCCCCCAAAGAGGGTGACCGGCTTGCAACCGAATCCGGCGCGACGCTACGAATCGTGCGCTACGATCGTCCCGGCCGTCCGGTGCTGGTGAGCGAGAACGGCAGATCGATCGACGAGTTGCTACAGGCCGACGGACGCCTCGCACTGCCGCCCTATATAGATCGGGAACCCGAAGCCGACGATGCCGCGGCGTACCAGACCATCTATGCGGCGCAAACCGGGGCGGTGGCTGCGCCGACTGCGGGCTTGCATTTCACGCCGGCGTTGATGGACGAGCTCAGCGCGGCCGGAATCCGCCTGGTCCGCCTGACGCTGCATATCGGTCCTGGAACGTTCGCGCCGGTGCGTAGTGCCGAGGTCGAGGCGCATACCATGGAGGCGGAGTGGTACACGATTCCGCCGGCCGCCCGCGACGCGATCGATCTCACACGGCGGACCGGCGGGCGCGTGATCGCGGTTGGCACCAGCAGCGTGCGGGCCCTCGAATCCTTCGCTATCACCGGCGATACGGAGGGTTCCACGGGTCTCTTCATCGCACCCGGGTTTCGCTTCAAGCTGGCCGACGGGATGGTGACGAATTTTCATATGCCGCGCAGCACGGTGCTCGCGATGGTGATGGCGATGGCGGGGCGCGACTTGATCCTCAAAGCCTATCGCGAGGCGATACGCCGCCGTTATCGTTTCCTGAGTTACGGCGATGCGATGCTGATTCTCTGATGGACGGCGCGATCAGTATCAGCATTGCGGCACGCGATGGCGCGGCGCGCACGGCACGGCTGATGACACCGCATGGCGAGGTCCCGACGCCCGCCTTCATGCCGGTGGGCACCCGCGCCGTGGTCAAAGCGATGGGGCCGGACGAGTTGTGGTCGATCGGCTACCGGCTGGTGCTCGCCAATGCATACCATCTCGCAGTTCGTCCCGGGCCCGATCTGATTCACGAGCTTGGCGGCGTCGCCCGCTTCATGGGCTTCCGAGGCGCGGTGCTGACGGATTCCGGCGGCTATCAGGCGATGAGCCTTGCCAGTATCAATTCGATCGGCGAGGACGGTATCCGCTTCCGATCGCATCTCGACGGCGCGCCGCTGATGCTCACGCCCGAAAGCGCTATCGAGCTCCAGGAACGGCTTGGGTCTGATCTGATGATGGCGCTCGACGAATGCACGCCCTATCCGGTTAGCCGCGAGCGCGCCCAGGCCTCGGCCGAGATGACGGCGCGCTGGGCGGAGCGCGGCCTGCGCGCCCATCGCAGCGCGGTCCAGGCGCTGCTCGGAATCGTCCAGGGCGGTATCTATCCCGATCTGCGACGGATGAGCGCGCGCCAGATAACCGCACTGGGCTTCGACGGCTTCGCTACCGGCGGCCTGTCGGTCGGCGAGCCGAAAGACGCTATGCTCGAGATGGCGGCGCTGGCGGTTTCGATGCTGCCCGAGGCCAAGCCGCGCTACCTGATGGGCGTCGGCACGCCGGAGGATCTGCTGGCTGCGATCGCGATGGGCTACGATCTATTTGATTGCGTGTTGCCGACGCGCAATGCGCGCAACGGCGGCGCCTTCACCAGCCAGGGCCGCATCTCGATCAAGCGCGCTGCTTATACCCGCGACGCACGGCCGCTCGATCCGGATTGCGGATGCCGCTGCTGTATCACTTTCACGCGCGCCTACCTGCGCCATCTCTATCTGAGCGGCGAGATTCTGGCCGCCCGCGCCCTCACCGAGCATAACCTGTTTTTCTACGCCAGCTTGATGAGTCAGGCGCAAGCTGCTATCGCATCGGGCACTTACCGGACGTTTTCTCGTGCGGTGATCGAGCGGATTTCCGCCGGCGACGGCGAGACCGGTGGAGTAAAGACTTATGTGGTTTGAAGGAATAGCTTGGGCCGCCGGCGCGCAGGGCCCGGCAGCGGGCGGGATGGATCAGGTCGTGTGGACCATGATCGTGCCGTTCGCGATGATTTTCGCGATCGCCTACTTCCTGCTGATCCGGCCGCAGACTCAAAAGGCCAGCGAGCATCAGAAGATGCTCAACAACCTCAAGCGCAACGAGGAGGTAGTGACCTCGGGCGGCATCTTGGGCAAAATCGTGGAACTCGGTGATCGCCTGGTGACGCTCGAAGTTGCACCCAACGTCCGCATCCGAATCGAGCGTACGCAGATTGGCGCGGTCTCGACCTACGGCAAGGGGACGACTTCCAAGAAGGAGCAGAGCGGGTAAGGCCGCTCCGATGTGAAGGTTTCAACTCGTGGCGGAGCAGAATCAAAATCTCGCACCAATTCTCGTCCTGCTCGCGATTGCAGTCGCGATTCTCTATCTCCATCTGACCGGCGGGAGCGGCAAGACCCGGCTCTATCTGGCGGCCGTGCTGACCGCAGTCGCCGTCCTGCTGCTGCTGCCGAGCCTCGCAGTGCCGCTGCCCGATTGGTACAGCACCTGGTTTCCGACCCCCAAGATTCAGCTTGGCCTGGACCTGCAGGGCGGCAGCCATCTGCTGCTCGAAGTGAAGCTCGACGACGCCGTCAAGAACGCGTTGCGGCGGCGGGGCGACGATCTCAAGCGCGAGCTCGCCAATGACAAGATCGATGCGACGGTTTCGCAGAATGCCTCCGGTGCGCTGCTGGTCACTCTGAAGAACGCCAGCCAGCGCTCGCAGTTTCTCGACGTGGCCGAAAAGGTGTTCGACGACATGACAGTCAACGAGGCCAGCGGTGAAAGCGGCGGCGCAGGCTATACCTTGAATTTCAAGCCGGTCGAGCTCGCGCAGGCGCGGTCCGCAGCGATGGACCAGGCGCTGGAGACCATCCGCAACCGGATCGACCAGCTCGGCGTACGTGAAACCACGGTCCAGCGCGAAGGTCAGGACCGGATACTGGTACAGCTTCCCGGCATCCAGGATCCCGAGCGCGCCAAGGAGCTGATCGGAAAGACCGCGGTGCTCGAGTTCAAGCTGGTCGACGACAGCCACAGTGTCGCCGACGCGGTCCGCAATGGGCCGCCGCCGGGCGACGAGGTCCTCTATGGCCGGCCCGAGCCCGGCGGTCGCGAGCCCTACCTGATCGAGAGTCCAGTCTTGATGACCGGTGACGTGGTGACCGATGCGCGCGTGCGGCCGGGCGCCCGGCTCGAAGGACCGTACGTGACGGTCGATCTTGATCGGCGCGGCGCCGATATTTTCGATGCGCTGACCAGCGCCAATGTCGGCCGGCGGATCGCGATAATTCTCGACAATACAGTTTACGAGGCGCCGGTAATCAAGGAGAGAATTCCCGGCGGCCGGGTCCAGATCACCGGTAATTTTTCGATCGAAGAAGCGCACGATCTGGCGATTGTGCTGCGTTCAGGTGCGCTGCCGGCACCGGTCAGTATCATCGAGGAACGCACAGTTGGTCCGTCGCTGGGGCGCGATTCGATTCGCAATGGCGAGCTGTCGTTCTTGGTTGGTGCGGCGGCGGTGCTGATCTTTATGGCGGTCTACTACAGCGGCGCGGGAATCCTAGCCGACTTCGGACTGACGCTCAACATCCTGTTGCTGGTAT
>DATJRJ010000116.1:0-26690 GCA_035504735.1 Binataceae bacterium (SeqCode) | reverse complement strand
AGCGAATTGTAAGGCGTAGACACCTACATTCGCGCCAATATCAAAACACAAATCGCCACGTTGCACTCTCCGAGCAAGAAATTGCGCCACGGCAGCATCGTAATCATGGCCAAGACGGTGGCGTTGATGAGGGTCGATCCGAAATACCTCGCCGTTTATTTCCCAAGGTATTCCGCGACCCAGCGTCAATGCCTGAAGCGCGAACTCATATGCTGGGCGGAGCCGACGGATCGTCGATGAGTCTCGACCTACTCTGTCGGCCACTATTCTTCCGAACCGCTGTACCGAATCCATCATGGTGCGTCTCTACTGTTCTCCGTGCGCAGTTCACCGGATTTGAGACCGATTTTCGCACGCGGCGCAGCGATTTTGAACGCCGCTCCGCGTGGATCGGCTAGTGGGTGTCAACATCCGCATAATCCCCCTCCTAGTTTACATAATGTTTCTTATGCGAAGTGATCCTCGGGCTGCCCGAGACTAACGGGGCGCGTCGGGCGGTCGCTTTTCGGATCGCCCATGCGAATAATTAGTCGCCGAATCCGTCTCGTCTCTGTAGGATATCCCGCACTATGCGACTACCCATATGCTTCGCGTTAATCGTAGCTCTTACCCTCGGCCTGGTTTGCAGCGCGCTGCACCCCTCGGACGCCGCTGGATCGGAATCGACGCAGGACCTGCACATCAAGCAATTCCTGCAAAAGCGCTTCCATATCGCCGACCTCAAAGACATCAATCTGGGCATGCCGACGCCCTCCCCGTTTCCCGGGCTCTTTCACCGGACGCTGACCGTCACGACGCCGCGGGGGCCGCTTAAGGCTGATTTATTTACCAATGCGAGCGGCGACAAGGTGATTATCGGCCAGTACCTCGACATCCACAGCGATCCCTGGGGCCGGATAGATACCGAAAAGCTCCGGCTGACGGATCGCGCGACGCTCGGACCTGACGACGCGCCGGTTACGATTGTCGAGTTCGCCGACTTCGAATGCCCGTTCTGTGCGCGGGCTTTCACCGAAATCGAGCCGCTGGTCGAGAACCGTTACAAGGGCAAGGTCAGGCTGATCTTCAAGAACTTCCCGCTCTCGATGCATCCGTGGGCGCGGCCGGCCGCGATCGCCGCCGAATGTATCCGCCGGCAGAACCCGGCCGATTTCTGGGAGTTCGCGCAGATCATCTACACCAGCCAGGCGCAGATTGATTCATCTAATCTGCGCTCCCGGGTCGACGCCTACGCCAAGGCGGCGAAGCTCGATAGCGCCGCGCTCAATGCGTGCATGATGGGCAAATCGGCCGACGAGGTGGTAAACCAGGACCAGCGCGACGGGATGATCGCGCACGTCCAATCGACGCCGACTTTCCTGATCAACGGGATACCGGTCGCGGGCCTGCCGGAAGAGAAGTCCTTCGAGTTCGTGATCAAGTCGCAACTGAAGGACGCCCAACGCGCGCGGCAATCATCGGCCGGATAGCGCAAGCCTGACGAAGCCGGGTGGGCGGCGCTAGTGGCCGGCCGCCGGCGTGCTGGCAGAGACCGGGGCCGCGGCGACCGGTGAGGCGCCAAGCTCGGCGATCGCCTCCATCGCCTCTTGCCGTTCGGGCGCGAACGGATGCTCGTTCAGGAAGCGGCGGTATTGGTCGACGGCGGCCTGCGTCTTGCCTTCGCGCCCGAGGATTCGCGCGACCGCCAATTGCGCGCGGAGCTGTTCGGGCCCCGGCGTCGCGGCCGCCTGGCGATAACTCAACTCCGCCTGCGGAAGATTACCCAGCCGTTCGTAAACCACGCCCAGGTTGACCATCGCGAGGCTGCCGAACATCGGATCGTGCTCGCCGGCAAGATAATCATGAAAGGCGTCGCGGGCCGGCGCGAGCTCATTCTGCTCCAGATAGCAGGTGCCGAGATAGAAACGCGCGAGGCGGCCGACCTGCAAGCCGGGCGCATCATGGGAGAGCTTCAGGAAGCCCTGCTCGGCATCCTTATATTTCTTGGCATCGAGCGCGGTAAACGCCTGGTAGAATTCATTGGCGGCGGTGGCGGCGCGATGCTGCTGGTACAAGCGGATCCCAAATACCACGGCGATTGCAGCCGCGATCACCGCGGCGCCGGCGAGGATTTCGCCGAGATGCGTGGTCAGGTACTGCTGGGAGGCCTCGACGAGCGTAGTAAACTCGTCGGGCTGCTTCAGGTCCTTGCGGCGCAGCTTGCGATGTGTCGAAGCCATCGGCGGGAGAGCCTGGCCGCGGCGCCTGCGAACGGCGCCCCGCCCTGCCCCCGTAACTCACATCTTGTACTTGAAGTCCTCGGGCGACATCCGCTCGAGAATTTCGGACCATTTGTCGCGCGACACCCCGGCCAGGTTCTGATCGGTTGCCCCACCCTCAGTGGTCGGCGCCTCGTGCAGCTCGCTGGAGACCTCGAGCACCTGCTTGGCGACGTAGATGGGCGACTTGGTGCGTAGCGCGAGCGAGATTGCGTCGCTCGGGCGCGAGTCGATCTGAATCGCGCGGCTATCGCGGCCGCGGAGCAGGATTTGCGCGAAATAGGTGTTGTCGCGGAGCTCGGTTATCTCGATCGCCTCGACCGTCGCGCCGAGTTCGCTCAGCAGGTTGCGTAACAGGTCATGGGTCATCGGACGCTGCGGTTTGACGCCCTCGAGCTCGGTCGCCATCGAGGCCGCCTCGAGCGGGCCAATCCAGATCGGCAGGTTGAGCTTGTTGTCGGGATCCTTGAGCACCACGATCGGCATCTTGGTGGTCGGATCCAGCGTCAATCCCCCGACCATCATCAAAATGAAGTCTTCTCGATGCCCAGCCATAGACAACCTAAGAGCTTTTGCGCTCCCCGACCGACCTTTGCCCGTGCCCGTAACCCTCGATCCCCGTCGCAATATCTTGGACCAAAGCCGGCTGATGGTCAACCGAAGCAGTCCGCTAAACCGCTCCAGTCGTTCCTTCAGCGCGGTACGAGCCGATCTATCACCCGATAGAGCTGGTTTAAGTTGCGGCATTCCTCGACCATGTCGCAGTGCACGGCATAGCGCTCCATCTCGCTATCGCCGAATCCCCAGGTGTTGCGGCTCTCGGGATTAAGCCAGATGAGCCGCTCTGCCCGTTGGCGGATTTCACGCAGGCACCAATCATGGGGCAGATTGTAGTTGTTGCGCGCGTCGCCCAAAACGATCACGGTGGTGCGCCGGTTGATCGCGCCTATATGGTCGTGGACGAAGGCGCGGAAAGCGTTACCGAAATTCGAATGGGAGTACACATTTATAATATCACCACCGAGCGCCAGGTCGAGAGCCGTCTTCAAATCGCGGTCGCGGAACTGCGGCGTGACCTCGCCGATCTCGGCGACGAACACGTAGCTGCGCACCCGCGCATACAGGTCCTGCAGCGAATAGACGAACTGCAGCATGAAGCGCGAGGCGTTGCGCACCGAGTCCGAGATATCGCATAGCACCACGACCTGCGGTTTATCGCGGCGGCGCTGATCGAAATAGAGCTTGAACGGCACGCCGCCGTTTTGCAGATTGTGCCGGAGCGTGCGCTTGATATCGAAGCGCCCGCGCTTGGTCCGCTTGCGCCGCACCGCGATCACATTCTTGAGGCGCTGCGCCAGGCGCGTCACCGCCTGCTTCATGCGCTCGAGCTCCTCTTCCGAGAGATAATAGAAGCTCTTGTCGCCGATCTCGTTGACTCGCGAAGCTTCGCGCGAACGCACGTCGCGCTTCTCGCGCTCCATCCGGACATAGCGCCGGATGATCTCGTCGAGTGCGCGCAGCCGCCGTTCCAGGTATTCGTCGAAACGCGCGGCGAATGGGCCCGGGGCTTGCCGCTCGGCCCGGTCGCGCAGCTCCCGCATCTCACCCGCCAGACGCTCGAGGCCGAGCGCCCGCGCCAACGCGCGGGCGAAATGATGCTCCTCAGCGGTGCCTTGGGGCTGCCGGTCCGGGAGCGAGCCGGCGGCCTCAGCGATCATCCGTTCGAGTGCGCCCGATTTATCCTCCAGCAGCCGGCGCGCGAGTTCCGAGAGCTCGCCGCCCTGCTCTTCCAGGAACTTCCGCACCTGTTCGAGGAATTCCTGGAACTCCCGGTCCGACATCGCCATCCCGTCCTGGACGGCGGCGCCGGCCTGTTTGATGATTTCGCCGAGCCCCGAAAAATAGAAATCGAAGAGCTGTTCGAAGACGGGCAGATCGCCCGGCCGCTTGACCATGGTGGCGCGCAACGCGGCGCGAAAACTTTCGCGCTCGCTGAGCCCGGTCAGGCCCGCTGCCGCCACTGTATCGAGCAGTTCGGCGGTCGACACCCGGACGCCGTTGGCCCGCATCAGGCCCGAGAATTCGATCAGCTTGTGATTCATCCGCCCCGGTGTCCTGCGCTCAGTTGAGCAAATCCTTGTCGCTGCTCGAATCCGCCGGCCGCCGTGCGCGCGCCCGCCGCACGTAGTTTTTCAGCTCCTCCTGTGCCTTGCGGACGTCGCCCTCGTACTTGACGATCGTATCGAGAGTCTCGTTGACGAGCTGATTGTCGAGCGTATCGAGGTTGAGCAGGGTCAGGGCCTTGATCCAATCGATAGTCTCGCTGATTCCAGGGGTCTTCTTGAGATCGATTTTGCGCAGCGATTGGACCATCGTGACCACTTCCTCAGTCAGCTTCTCGCTCGCTTCGGGAGCCTTGAGCCGGAGAATCGCAAGCTCCTGGGTGCGCTCGGGAAAGTCGATATAAAGATGCAGGCAGCGGCGTTTGAGCGCGTCCGACATCTCGCGGGCGTTGTTCGAGGTCAGCACGACCAGCGGGATATTGCGCGCTCTAAGCGTACCGATCTCGGGCACCGTGACCTGGAAATCCGACAGCAGTTCGAGCAGGAAGGCCTCGAACTCGGCATCGGCCTTGTCGATCTCATCGACCAGCAGCACCACCGGATGCTCGCTCGTGATGGCGCGCAGCAGCGGGCGCGGCAGGATGAACCGCTCGGAAAAGAACACTTCATCTTCGCGCGCGATTCGGTCGACCGCTTCGGTCAGTCCGCGGCTCCCCGACAACACCTCGCCGATCTTGTCTTTCAGGATCTGCGTATAGAGCAGCTGCTTGGCGTACTCCCATTCGTACAGCGCCTTGGCCTCGTCGAGTCCCTCGTAGCACTGCAGCCTGATAAGCTCGCGGTCGAGCGCGGCGGCGAGAACCTTGGCTAGATCGGTCTTGCCGACTCCGGCGGGACCCTCGACCAGAATCGGCTTCTGGAGCCGGCTGGCGAGAAAGATTACGGTCGCAATTCGGCGGCTCGCGATATATTTCTGATTCGCGAAGCGCTCGACCACATCTTCAATCGATGAGAACATCCGCCCTCCTGGTCTGCCCGAGGCACGCTCGCCCGACCTCCGAATAATCGAATCATCCTTCGGACCGGCCTGCATGGGAGCCGTTTTCCTCAGATATGTAATTCTTCCCATACCAGGCGATTTTCGGCAAAGCGTCGCCGGCTCAGAGCGGTGGCGTCGAAGCGCTCAAACCTGCCGAGCGCGATCAACTCGGCCAGCGCCTGCCCGGCGCCGTAGGATTGCATCACGCCGCGTCCGCTGAAGGAATGCGCTTCAAAGATTCGCGGCGCGGCCGCGCCGATAATCGCACTGCGGTCGGGACTCACCTCATAGAGTCCGGCCCAGCCGGTGACGTGCCGCAAACGCTCGCAGGCGCTTATCCGCGCATACAGCCGCGGCCAGATTTCGTCCATGAAAAATTGGTCGCCGTCGTAATTGAAATGGTAGCCGGGCGGCTCGCCGGGAGGCGAGTAGCCGGCCAGGATGTATTGTCCCTCGCTATGAAAATAGAGGCCGGAGGTATCAACGATCATGCCATAGCGCGACAGATCGACGGTGCGGCTCTCGGCCAGGCTGACCTGGCGGCGAATCGTTGCGCTCAGATTTTCAAGCCCAACGAGCTGCAGCGCGTTGGGCGACCATGGACCGCCAGTGATCGCGACCGCATCGGCGCGCAGTTCGATCAGATGACCGATGGCGGTCTCGCCCGGCCCGTCCTCGGTCAAGAGCCGGACCAGAAGATCGTCGGGAATCGGTTGGTCTGCCTGCCAGCACTGCAGGCGGACCGCATCGCTGCCGCGATCGATCGCGATTACGAAGGTACTGTCGAGGTACTCGGCACCCAGCTCGCGCGAGCGGCGCCGATAATGCTCCTTCAGCAAATTTGAGTTAACGAGCCCATCGCGGGGCGAAAAAGTCGCTCCGGCGATACCATCGAGGCGATCGATCTCGGGTACGCGGCGGTTCACCTGGCTCGCGGTCAGGGTTTCGATTGGATGGCCGAGCTCGCGCTGCAGCGGCAGATGCTCGAGCGCTTTCGGCCAGGTCTCGCCGTCATACAGCCATAGGTAACCATGCTGGCGAAAGCCGATGTCGGCCGCGATCCCCTCGTAATAGCGGATCGATTCGCGGCACAGCCGGATGTTGACCGGTTGCCACCAGGTCGCACGAACGCCACCGGCATTCTTCTCGCTGGAACTCAGGCGTCCGCTCAGGTCGAGATCGACCACCAGCGGTTTGAGTCCGCGCTCGGCGAGGCCCATCGCAGTCGCACTCCCCACCACGCCCCCGCCGATCAGGATGACGTCATATGATCGATCGGGAGTCACCGCTTCAAGATTAGCAGGAAGCGCCCCGCGAGGCTCTTGTATCGGGCGTGGCCGCGCTGCCAATTTAAGTTGGATGTGCACGCTCGCGATCTATTTTCAGCTCTTTCGCGATTACCCGGTCGTGATCGCCGCCAATCGCGATGAATATCTGGCGCGACCGGCAACTTCACCGGAGATACTGGCGGAGAAGCCGCGGGTAATCGGTGGCAAGGACCTGAAAGCAGGCGGCACCTGGCTCGGAATCAATGAATACAGCCTGGTCGCCGGACTGCTGAATCGGCACAACCAGGGCGCTCCCGATCCGGCCCGTCGATCGCGGGGGTTGCTATGCCTGGAGGCGCTGCGCTACCGAACGGCCGGCGAAGCGCTGGACTATGTCCGGCGCCAGAATGGTAGCGCCTACAATCCGTTCAACCTGCTGCTCGTCTCGCGCGGCGAGGCGCTGGTCGCCTACAACCAGAGCGGCCTAATCGCGACTGCGCGCCTCGAGCCGGGGTTGCATCTGCTGACTAATCTCGACGTCGACGACTTCGAATGCCCCAAGATCAGCCGCGCCTACGATCGCTTTGCGGCTCTCGCCCGCGACCCTGAGTTCGCCGCGAATCCGCTCCAGGAGCGCGCGCGGCTGCGCGAACTGCTTGCCGATCATGCGACGCAGCTCGATTCGCGGTCGGCAGCACCCAACGCGATCTGCCTCCATCTCGACGGCTACGGCACCCGTTCCTCGAGCATGATCTTTTTCGGCGCCGGCGGCCAGGTTGCGTCGTACCTTTTCGCGCCGGGCCCGCCATGCGTGACTGAGTATGCGCCGGCCGCCATTCCGACCGCATAGCTGATCAACGCGGTCTCCGCGCATAGCGGGTCGGATCGGCAACTCGCGCCGCACGGAAAGCCTCGACCCGCTCAGCGCACTTAGTACACTGCCCGCAGTGGAGCAGTCCGCGCGGCCGCGCGCACGAGAGCGTCAGTTGCAATGGCAGGCCGCGGGCGCGCCTGATAAGCGTCGCTTTGGTCATGCCGAGAAATGGCGTGCGGATGCGAAGGCGCAGGCCGACGCCGAGGTCGATCGCATCGGACAGCGCGCGAAAAAATTCCGGGTGCGCGTCCGGAAACGGATTTGCCTCCAGCGGCGCCATCGCCAACTCGCCGATCCGATGATACGCGCAAAACACGGCGGCCTTGGTAATCAAACTGAGATTGCGGCCGATGATGTAATTGGATGAGACCGGAGCCTGGTAGCCGGGGACGCTGCGTCCGGTGACGCTCCAATGCTGCGGCGCGACGTCATCCATCGGCATCCGCAGTTCGGTTACCGGCCGCACCCGGCCCGAGCCGAGCGCGCGGATAAAGCGTTTGAGTGCCGCGATTTCCTGTGGCTCCCAGCTAAGGCCGGCGCGAACATAAACTGGATAGACCTCCCGATCTTTCCTGGCGAGCAGCGCCAACAAGACCGAGCTGTCGAGGCCGCCGCTCGCCAGCACCGCTATCCGCGATCGAACCGGAGTTATCCGGTAGGCGGCGACGTCAGGCTGCCGATGAGATTTGCGCAAGAGAATCAGCCGAGCAAGCGGCCGCCGTCGAGCAGCAGCGTCGAACCGGTCGCGAAATCGGTGCCCTCGCACAGGAACAGCACCGCCTTCGCGACATCCCGCGGCGAGCCCAATGCTTTGGTGAGGGTGTGCTTGCGGAGCCGCTCGATCTCTTCGACACCGTAGTCATCCGGCGGCAGCACCGGGCCGAGAGCGATGCAGTTGACTTGCACTTCCGGCGCCAGCGCTTTCGCGAGCGCCCGCGTCAGTCCAATCAACCCGCTCTTGGCGACCGTATAGGGCAGATAATTCTCATAAGGCCGGATGGCGGCCCAATCCCCGATGTTAACGATTTTGCCGGCGCCCTGCCGGCGCATCGCCGCGCCGGCGAACTTGGCGGCGAAAAATGGTGCCTTCAGATTAACGTCGAGATTCAAATCCCAATCCTGCTCGGTCAGATGCTCCAACTTCTTGCGGTAGAAGACCGAGGCCGAGTTGATTAGCACGTCGATGCGGCCGAAAGTTTGAAGCGTCCCGTCGACCATCGATTCGATTTCGGCGACATGCTCCAGGTTCGCGCCGAACACCTGGGCCCGGCCGCCGCCGCGTTCGATCTCGGCCGCGAGGCTCTCGGCCTCCGCGCGCGAAGTTCGGTAATGCACCGCGACCGCCATCCCACGCTCCGCCAGCGCCAGCGCAACCACACTCCCGACCCGGCGGCCGGCACCGGTCACGAGCGCTACTTTTCCCGCCAGATCCATCGGCTGATCAGAGCGAATCGCGAATCGCGCGCAGCAGCGCAAGATTGTCGGAATGGCCGGTACGCTGGGCCTCGACATGACCGAGGATCGGCCGGCCCAGCAGGTAGAGGTCGCCGATCAGGTCGAGCACCTTGTGACGGGCGAACTCGTCGGCGAAACGCAGCGTGGTATTCACGATTCGATCGTCATCGAGCAGGATGACGTTGTCGAGCCGGCCACCGCGCGCCAGTCCCATTTCGGCGAGCTTGCGGAACTCGCGCACGAAGCCGAAAGTCCGCGCCGGTGCGATTTCGCGCATATATGCTTCCGGCGAACTGAGCTCGAAATGGACCTGCTGGCGGCCGATCGGAGCCGGGTAATCGAGCGCATAATCGACGATCAGACAGGCGGCCGGCGCGATCCGGATTGACTCGCCGCCGCGGCGTTGATCGCCGACCACAATGGGCTTGCGTATCCTGATGGGCTCGACCGCCGCGGCCTGCTCTTCGATTCCCGCCTCGATGAGTTGGCGGCAGAACTCCAGTGCCGAGCCGTCGAGCGCGGGGATCTCGTCCTCGGTCTTGACCAGCAGGTTGGTGATTCCGAAGGCGTGCAGCGCCGAGAGCAAATGTTCGACGGTTCGTACCGAATGCCCCTCGGCGGTTAGGGTGGTGTTGTAACCCGTATCGCTGACATGCTCCAGCCGGGCCGCGATTGCCGATTGATCGGCGAGCGAGGAAAAGACGATGCCCGAACCGGCCGGCGCAGGATGGAGAATCACACCGGTCTTGAGCCCGGAATGGAGCCCCTGCCCCGCCATCACGATCGATCGAGCGATAGTGCGCTGCGCGCGGGTCATCTTACCCGCCGGTTCGGCGTGGCCGTTACGGGGTCCCGATTTCACCTGGGCTTCGGGGCTGTCCGGGCTGCCTTCCTCGCTGCCCATCACCCGCGTGATCGCTGCCAGCAGGCCGCTCACGGAAAACGGCTTCTCGATGAAGTCCTCGGCCCCGAGCTTGGTCGCGGCCACCGCGTTCTGGATGTTCGCGTGGCCGGAAATCATGATGACACGGGTCGCGGGACGCTGCGCCTTGATTAGCCGCAGCAGCTCGATGCCATCGAGCTCGGGCATCCATATGTCGAGCAATACCAGCTCGGGGTTTTCGCGCCCGATGATCTCAAGTACGCCGGACGCGACGCCGGTATCGAGTACGCGGAACCCTTCGTCGCTCAGAATTCCGCGCAGTGACGATCGAATCCGCTCCTCATCGTCCACCACCAAGACCGTCCCGTTCACGTCGTGCTCCGATTGTGAAGCCTGCAGCGCCCCGACTTATCAGCCCTGAAGCTTCGCAAGTTGCTGCTCCTTTACCGGAAACTCGAGGATGAATCTACATCCGCGCGGCGGATTCTCGCGCACGCGGACGAAGCCATGATGATCGGTAACGATCGCCGAGACGATCGCGAGGCCTAATCCGGTGCCGCCTTTCTTGGTTGAGAAATAGGGCTCGAAGATCCGCGTACGCAGGCGCGGCTCGATGCCCGGACCGTTGTCGGTCACTTCAAGGGCTATCACGCCGCTGTCGGCATCGAGCCGGGTCCGTAAACCCACGCGGGGCCTCGCGCCGTTATGGTTGGCGCTGACCGCGGCGGCAACCGCATTGTCGAGCACGTTGAAGAGCGCGCGTCGCAGCGCCTCGCGATCGATCGCGATCATCGGCAGTGCGGGCGCGAGGTCGAGATCGAAATCGACGCCGGCATTAGCGGCGCGAAAATGCTCGAAGGTCTCCTCGGCGAGCGGATTCAGATTGCCAGGCACGGGATTGAGATGGGGCATCCGCGCGAAGGCCGAAAATTCGTTGACCAGCCGTTTGAGGTCTCCGACCTCGCTGCTGATTGCACGCGTGCATTCCTCGAGCAGCGCGGCGTCGGCCTCGGAGTGCGGCGTGAGTTGGCGGCGCAAACGCTCGGCCGAGAGCTGGATGGGGGTAAGCGGGTTTTTGATTTCATGGGCGATGCGGCGCGCCACTTCGCGCCATGCTTCCATCCGCTCAACCTTGGCAATCTGACTCACGTCCTCGAGAAACAACACCGTGCCGAGATCGCCGGCCGCACCCGATCCGTCGTCGGCGTCAACGCCCAGCGGGCTCGCCGTCATCATCAGCTCGGTACCGCCGCCCTCGTCGTCCAGCGTGATCGATGCGCTTGCCTCCTGAGGCCGCGGCTGTCCCGCGAAGACCTCGTCGAGGACGCGGACCAGGGCTGACGGAAATACCTGCGCATACCGCCGGCCGACAGTATCGGCCGCCCGCAGCCCAAGCATCCGCTCCGCGCAGGGGTTAATCGTCGTCACCCGGCCATCGGCATCGAGTCCCACTACGCCTGCAGAGACATTGCGCAGGAGGGTTTCGATATAGCGGCGCCGCTGCTCGAGTTCGGCGCGAGAGGAGCGAATATCGGCGGTCATCTGGTTAAACGATGAGACCAGATGTCCAATTTCGTCATCGCCGACCTGCGGGATGCTATAGGTCAAATCGCCGGCTGCGATCGCGTGCGTACCTTCGGCCAGCAGGCGGATCGGGCCCGTGATGCCGCGCGCCAGATAAAGCCCGAACCAACTCGCGAGCATCACGACCACCAACCCGATCAGGATCAGAGCGAGTACGTAACTGTGAAAGATCGGCTGATGGAGAATACGTAATTGAAAATAATCCTCGAAGGTTCGCGAGATTCCGGCGGCGCGCTCCGCAAGGCTCTTGGGCAGGTAGTAATCGACCACCACCACCCCATCCACTACGTCGGAGTCGGGCGAGACGAAGATCGGCGCGCTGCCGCGAATCACGTCGGCCTTGCCGAAGCGATCGGTACGGGTCATCGCATGGCCTGCGAGCGTGCTGGTAAGCAATGGCGAATATGGCGATACGCCGATCCCGGTGGGCGTGCGCGGACTCAGCGCCAGCACCAGCAGGCGCCGATGGCGTGAGAATACCTCAATGGTGCCGAGGCTGTACTCCTGCTGACGCTGGGCGACGAACTGCTTGAGATCACTCCGCTGCTGGGGCTGCAGCAGTTGGCGGGCGGCGATTTGTTGGGCCAGCACGCGCGCGAATCGGGCCGCGTTGTTGGCGGAATTCAGATAGTAAATCTTGGCGATTTCAAGCGAATCTTCGAGCACCTGCTCGTATTCGGGATTGAACCAGCTATCGACGTTGTTATGCAGAAACACTCCCGCCACGTAGAGCAGGAACAGGGTCGGTACCAGGGCCACCGCGACGAACCCGAACACCAGCCGCAACTGGAGGCGTGAACCGATAAGTCCTCGGCGGCGCTCGAAAATCGCCTTGGCCAAATTTCTTCCGACCAGGAAGAGCAATAGCCCCAGCAACAAGAAACTCAGGTCGAACAGCAGAATTACGACCAGGTTCGAGACCAGCGAGGTATGTCGGGTCAGCGGGGGAAGATGGGTCTGGGCCAGCACGAAGGCCAGCAGTATGACGATCGCAACCCCAACCGCGAGTAACTCGCGCCGCCGGCGCTTCCCCTCCGCCTCGCGCTGGATCGCGCTCAACTTGTCGTCGCCGTGATCGCTCACGCCGTCAGCGCCTCAGAAGCGACAGCACTATCGTCAGCACGATGCTCAGGATGATCGAGGTCATGATAGGAAAGTAGAAGACGAAATTGCCGCGCTTGACATAGATATCACCCGGCAGGCGACCGATTCCGGGAAGGTACGACAAGCTCCACAGGATGATGCCCACAGCCGTCACGGCCAAGCCGGCCGCAATCAGGATTTTGGCCACCGCCGCCATCATCTTAGATATTACCTGTCATCCTGCCGTCCTGCTTGCAGCGGAGCGGCCCGAAGCGGCGTATCTATAGCCCGGTTGTGGTTGGGCCGGGTGGTCTGGGCGTGCGGATTCTCCCGCGTCGGAGCAATCCCGCTCAGGCGTGGGCGCGCTCCTTGGTGGCCTCGCGCGCCTCCTTCGCCTCCTTGATGATTTTCTCAGCGATATGCGCGGGGACTTCCTCGTAATGTGAGAACGCCGACTCGAACGAGCCGCGCCCCGAGGTCATCGAGCGCAGGTCCGGCGCATATTTGAGCACCTCCGACATCGGCACGAGGGCTTTGATCACCTGGCTCTGTCCCTTGCGATCGACTCCGAGCACCTTGCCGCGACGCGCATTGAGATCGCCGATTACGTCGCCCATCGATTCTTCCGGACAGCTCACTTCGAGCGTCATTACAGGCTCCAGCAGGATCGGCTTGGCCTTCTCCAACGCCGCCTTCAAACCCATCGAAGCCGCGATCTGGAACGCCATGTCGGAGGAGTCAACGTCGTGGTAGCTGCCGTCGAAAACCGTCGCCCGAACGTCAACCATCGGATTACCTGCCAGAAAGCCTTCGATGAGCGTGTTGCGGAGCCCTTTTTCGATTGACGGGATGAACTGGCGCGGGACCGCCCCGCCGACAACCTCGTCGACGAACTCGAACCCGCCGCCGCGCGGCAACGGCTCGATCTTGAGCCAGCAATCGCCGTATTGGCCGCGGCCTCCCGATTGGCGCTTGTACTTGCCCTGCGCTTCCGCGCGCCCCTTGATCGTTTCCTTGTACGGCACCTTGGGCGCCTGCAGATCGACCTCGACGTTGAACTTCCGCTTGAGCTTTTCGATGGTGGTCTCGATATGCGTCTGGCCCGTGCCGGAGAGGATGATCTCGTGAGTCTGCGGATCGCGATGCGTTTCCAACGCGAGGTCCTCCTCGATCAGCCGATGCAGCGCGGTCGAGGCTTTTTCCTCGTCGGCGCGGCTGCGCGGGCGAATCGCAAAGGAGATGACCGGCGCCGGCTTCTTGAGCGGCGGCAGAATCAATGAGGCCTTCTCGTCACACAGCGTGTCGCCGGTAATCGTATCCTTGAGCTTGGCGACCGCCGCAATTTCGCCCGGCAACGCGATCGGAAGCGGCGCCTGCTTCTTGCCTTCCAGGCGCAGCAATTGGCCCAGCCGCTCGCGGCTTTGATGGGTCGCGTTGAGCACGGTCGCATCGCTGGCCGCCTTGCCGGAGATCACGCGGAAGATCGAGAGCTTACCGACGAACGGATCGATAACCGTCTTGAAGACATAAGCGCAGAACGGCGCATTGGGATCGGCCTTGCGCTCGACCCCCTCGCCATTGTTGGCCGCATGGCCGGTGACCGGCGGACGCTCACTCGGCGCCGGCAACAGAGTGACGATCGCGTCGAGCAGCGGCCCGATGCCGATGTTCTTGACGCCGGAGCCACAGAGCACCGGCGTCAGCTTGCCGGCCAGCACTGCGGCGCGCAGAGCAGCACGCAGCTCGTCGTCCTCGAGGGTTCCCTTATCGAGGTATTTTTCGAGCAACGCATCGTCGGTTTCGGCTACTGCCTCACAGAGCTTGGTGCGCGCTTCGTCGGCACGCTGCTTCGCTGCGCCGCTGAGCTCTTCCTCCTTTGGTTTGCCGGAACCGTCGGCATAGATGAGCGCCTTCATCGCCAGCACATCGATCACGCCATTGAACGCGGTTTCTTCGCCGAGCGGCAGCGTGATCGCGATTGGATGTGCACTGAGGGTCTTTTCGAGGTCCGCCATCGCGGCATCAAAATTGGTGCGCTCTTTGTCGAGCCGCGCCACGAATGCGATGTGCGGCAGATGCAGCTCCTCGACCTGCTCCCAAATCTTTTCCGACTCGACCTTGAGGTCGCCGCCGGGAGTTGCGACGAAAACCACCGCATCAACCGCATGCAGCGTATTGAAGGTATCGGGGAGAAAGGCACTGTAACCCGGCGTATTGGCCAGGATGACCTCGACCTTTTTCCAGTTCAGATGATGAAACGAGGAGCTGATCGAGATGTGGCGGCTGAGCTCCTCGGGCTCGACGTCCATCAACGCCGTGCCGTCATCGGGGCGTCCCAGCCGGGTCGTCGCGCCGGCCGAAAACAGCATCGCTTCGGCGGTCTGCGTCTTGCCGGCGCCACCCTGGCCGACAATCGCGATAGTTCTCAAGCGTCCGATTTCCTCGACAGCCATAAGGGATTACCTCTGTCCATCGTGATGCGGAATTTAATGGTACGCGCCTTCCAGCCTTACGTCACCCGCTATGATTCGCCGCAGCTCGCCGCGATCCTCGATTAACAGCGCGCCTTCCGGGTCGATGCCTTTTACCACCCCGCTTTGCCGCCCTGCCCCGCTCACGACCGTTACCCTGCTTCCGGTCAATGCCGAGTAGTTTTCCCACAACGGCTTGATTGCGCCGAAGCCGCGGCTCTCTGCCTCCATATAGCGATTGTTCAGCCGATAAAAAAGCGTTGACGCCAATGCAGTTCGGTCGCATTTCGCGCCGGTCGCGGCCCGAATCGAGGTTGCCGTCTCGCGCAGGTCGGCCGGCAGATCGTCGCTCGCGAGATTCACGTTGATTCCGATCCCGAGGATTACGGCTGCAATTTGGCCTCGTTCCGTGACGGTCTCGGCGATAATCCCCCCGGCCTTCTTCCTGCCCAACCACAGATCGTTCGGCCATTTGAGTCCCACCATTCCGGGCGCGAAACTCTCGACCGCCTCGGCGAGCGCGAGGCCGGCCACCAGACTCAGTGGCGGCAACGCCTCGGGCGCCATCCGCGGACGCAAAATGATGCTGATGTAGAGATTGACGCCCGGCGGCGAATGCCAGTGGCGATTCATCCGACCGCGCCCGGCACTCTGACGGTCCGCGATCACAACCGTCCCATGCGAGGCGCCGCGCGCTGCCAGCTCGGTCGCCTGCTCCTGGGTCGAGCCGATGCTCTCGAAGTAATGAATCCGCCAGCCGATTTCACCGGGACCACCCCGTTCTATCGCCTGGTATGGATTTTCTGGCATCGCTGAAAGCGCCCGCTCTTGGCGGTTAATCGTCAGGGGGACTCGATGCGCATGCTGAGATCGATGGCGCGCACCGAATGCGTCAGCGCACCGACCGAAATGAGATCAACCTCGGTCTCGGCGATTTCGTGGACCGTTTCGAGCGTGATTCCGCCCGAGGCCTCGAGCTGGACTGCCGGCCCGGCCATCTCCCGTGCGCGGCGCATCGTCTCGATCGGCATGTTGTCGAGCAGTATCACCGTCACGCCCGCCTTGAGCGCTTCTCCGACCTGCTCCAGGGTTTCGCATTCAACCTGAATTTTTACCGTATGGGGCGCCAGATGGCGCGCGTGCTCGACCGCCTTCGCGATCGAGCCGGCCGCGGCGATATGGTTGTCCTTGATCAGCACGCCGCCATCGAGGCCGAACCGATGGTTGAAGCCGCCGCCTACGCGCACCGCGTACTTCTCGAGGGCGCGCAAACCCGGATGGGTTTTGCGGGTATCGATGATGCGGGCGTGGGTGCCGGCGACCGCCTCGACGTATTGGCGCGTGAGGGTCGCGATACCGGAGAGCAGTTGCAGAAAATTCAGCGCGGTGCGCTCCGCGATCAGCATGCCGGCGAGCAAGCCCTCGATTTCGGCCGCCGATTGCCCGCGCCTCAGCTCGGCGCCCTCGGGCGCCAGAAATTCGATTTTCGGTTCTGCCCCGACCATCGAGAAAAGCGGCTCGATAAGGCTGCCGCCGCAAAAAACCAAACGTTCTTCCTTGGCGGTAATCTTTGCCCGTCCGGGTTGGCCGGGCGCGACGGTCGCAGCGGTGCTGATGTCGCCATGGCCGATATCCTCATTCAGCGCGCGCCGCAGAAGGTCGGTGAGATCGAGCTGGCGAAGGATTTCCATGAATTATGCGCTCTGGCCCAGTTGATTGAGTTGAGCTTTCAGCCGGTTTTTTTGGGCTTCGAGCTCGGCAACCTTTTCTTCCGTTTCTTGCCGTGCTTCAGGCGACGCTTTGGCTTGGAAGTCGACGCTATCCATTCGGGCAACATGCCTTTCCAGATGAGTGGAAATCTCTTGGAGCTTTTTTTCCAGCGCAGCCCAGGTCCGCTGGAAATTGAATTCAGCAGGAGTTTCTATTCCGGCTTCGCCCCAAGCCATTTGGGTAAAAATAACTTGTCCCGGTGGCGGATTTTGCTCACCAAGGATCGTGAGTCCGTCGAGCTTTCCTAGCGTCATCGCGTAGGGTTTCCAACTTTCGAGATCCAGATCACCGCCGGAAACGATCTTGAGCAGCGCGCGTCCATGAGCGCCCGGATGGAATCCCAGCAGCGAGCGCATCGAGTTGATCGCGCCAGTCACTTCGATACAGCGTTCCATCGCGTGCGCCTCGGCTTCCGAGAGCTGCGCTTTCGTGGCGGGTTCGGGAAATCGCGCGATTGCCAGATGCGGCGCGAGGTCGGCGTCGTCGATGTATGGCCGCAGCACCTGCCAGATTTCCTCGGAGATGAATGGCATGAACGGATGCAGCAGCCGCAGCAGCCCATCGAAGACTCGCACCAGCACCCAGCGCGTCGCCGCCTGCTCCTCGCCGCCGCCCTTCAACGGCTCCTTGGCCAGCTCGATATACCAGTCACAGAATTCGTGCCAGATGAACTGATAGATTCTCAGCGCCGCGACGTTGAACTCGTACCCATCGATGGCGCGGGTGACATCGCGAATCGCGCCGTCGAGCCGATCGAGAATCCAACGCTCGGCAAGCCGCAGCTCGTCAAGCTTGGGTGGCGGAAGCGGCTGCGACGCGCCCTCGAGGTTGAGCATCGCGAAGCGTGCCGCGTTCCAGATCTTATTGGCGAAAGCGCGCGAGGCCGCCAACCGGTCGTCCGAGAGAACCAGATCGCGTCCCTGCACCGCCAGTTGGGTGAGCGTGAAACGCACCGCGTCGGTGCCGTAGCGTTCGATAATTTCCAACGGATCGACCACGTTGCCGCGCGACTTGGTCATTTTCTTGCCGAACTGGTCGCGCACCAGCGGCGTGATATAGACGTCGCGGAACGGTACGTCGTCCATGAACCGCAACCCCAGCATCATCATCCGTGCGACCCAGAAGAAGATGATGTCGAAGCCGGTGATCAGCAGACTGGTCGGATAATAGGTCTTGAGGTCGGCGGTCTCATCCGGCCATCCCAGCGTCGAGAACGGCCACAGGCCCGAGCTGAACCAGGTGTCGAGCACGTCTTCGTCCTGGCGCAGCGGCCCTCCGCATCGCGGACACTTCTCGGGCGGTATCGCGGCGACGATCGGCTCCGGGTTCTCGCCATTCACGCACCAGTAGGCCGGAATTCGATGGCCCCACCATAGCTGGCGCGAGATGCACCAATCGTGCACGTTCTCCATCCAGCCGAAATAGGTATTCTCCCAAAACCGCGGATGAAACGTCGTGCGCCCATCACGCACCGCCGCGATCGCGGGATCTGCCAGCGGTTTGATGCGTACGTACCATTGCGGCGAGAGCATCGGCTCGACCACCGTCTCGCATCGCGAGCATACCCCGATCGCGTGCGGGTGCGGTTTGATCTTTTCGAGCAATCCCTCGCGTTCGAGATCCTCGACCACCCGCTTGCGGGCTTCTTCGCGCGTCAGCCCGCGATAGGGACCGGCCTGCTCGTTCATCCGCGCGTGCTCGTCCATCACCGCGATCTGCGCCAGGCCATGCCGGCGGCCGATTTCAAAGTCGGCGGGATCGTGGGCCGGAGTAATCTTGAGCGCGCCGGTGCCGAACTCGCGATCGACGGCCTGGTCGGCGATGATCGGAATTTCGCGTCCGAGCAGCGGCCGCCGAACTTGTTTGCCGATCATCGACGCGTAGCGCGGATCGGCTGGGTTCACCGCCACCGCGGTATCGCCGAGCATCGTCTCCGGCCGCGTGGTGGCGACGGTTATCGAACCCGAGCTGTCCGCGAAGCGATAGCGAATGTAGTACAGGCGGCCATCGGATTGCTTGTGATCGACCTCCAGGTCGGAAAGCGCGGTCTCACAACGCGGGCACCAGTTGATCAGGCGCCGGTCGCGATAGATCAGACCGTCGCGATAGAGACGGACGAAAACCTCGGTCACCGCGCGCGACAGGCCCGGATCGAGCGTGAAGCGCTCGCGGCTCCAATCGCATGAGGCGCCGAGGCGGCGCAGTTGGTTCAGGATCCGGCCGCCGTAGGTCTCGCGCCATTGCCATACGCGCTGGAGGAAAGCGTCGCGCCCGAGCTGATGGCGATTGAGACCTTCCTTCGCGAGCTCGCGCTCGACCACGTTCTGAGTCGCGATGCCGGCGTGATCGGTGCCCGGCAGCCACAGCGTATTGTAGCCCTGCATCCGGCGCATCCGCACGATCACGTCGTGTAGGGTGACGTTGAGCGCGTGGCCGAGATGGAGCTGGCCGGTCACGTTGGGCGGCGGGATAACGATCGAGAAGACCTTGCCGCCACGGGCTGGATCGGCTTTGAAATAGCCCAGCTCCACCCATTTATCGAACCAGCGCTCCTGCGCGGACTTAGGATCGAATGTTTTGCCGAGTTCCACCCGCTGCCTTTGCGCTCAGAATTGGTAAGCAAGAGGGCGCACAACGCGCGCCCTCGCGCAAATCATATTGACAGCTATGAAGGCGTTGCAAGCCGTGCGGTTTGATTGCCGCGGCAGCCAGATCGTACGGAAGACCGCGTCTGCCCTCAGGTGCTGAGGTTTAGCCGCAGGATGGTGCGAGAGGGGGGACTTGAACCCCCACGGAGTTGCCTCCACAAGGTCCTGAGCCTTGCGCGTCTGCCATTCCGCCACTCTCGCGCAGATGCAACATAAAGGGTTTAATCGGCAGGGCGCGGCAATTCAAGGCAGCAGCCGAGCGCGACCATATCGGCGCGCGCCGCGATGAGAGAGAGGTCGAAGCTTTTGCAAGCTAGTCCGAATGGAAGCCCGTCGCCGATCCGCAATGCTGTGCCCGCGGCGCCGCCTATGAGTTCCCGGATCAGCGGCGCGATCGAGCTCACTCCCGCAGCGCCGGCCGGCGGCGTCGCGCTCGATATCAGCGCGGGCGACGGAGCTTCGAGCCGGATGCTCAAGGCACGCGGCTGGCGCGTGGTCTCGACCGAGCGCCGCGCGACGGCCCACGGATGGGTCAGTGCCGACCTGCACGACCATCTGCCGTTTCGCGCCGCGAGCTTCGACCTGGTCGTGATGCTCGAGGTCATCGAGCATGTCGCGGACATCCCGCGGGTCTTCGGCGAGATCGCGCGTGTGCTGAAGCCCGGCGCCGCCGCGATTCTGTCGACTCCAAATCGCCTCAACGTGACCTCGCGAATCCATTACCTGCTGAGCGGCTTCTACAAAGGACGACGCGCGCCGCTGCCCTATCGCTATACCGTCGACGACGGGCGCAACTGGCACGTGATGGGACTCAACGATCTGCACTGGATCGCATATGGCGAAGGCTTGCAACTCGAGGCGCTCGGTCGCAGCCGTCGCAAACTGCGGGCCTATATCTACGCGCCGATCCTCTATCTCCCGATCAGAGCGTTCTCCTGGATGCTCTATGTGCGCGGCGTCCGCGAGCCCGAGCAGGCGCGAATCAATCGCGAGCTGTACGCCCTGATGACCAGCGCGCCGTTGCTGATGGACGAAAACCTGGTGATGCGCTTCCGCAAGGCCGGCGAAAACCATCGCCTCAGCCGAGGGCCGGATTGAGACTTTCGGTTATCATCGCGACGTGTGAACGTCCCGCCTCGCTCGCGCGCCTGGTCGAGAGCCTCACCCCTCAGCTTGGCGACGATACGGAATTATTGATCGCCGAAAATGGCAGTGCTCGGCAAACCGCGATTCCCGAAGTTGCGGGCGCCCGCGTGATCCATTTCTATGAGCGAGCGCCCGGCAAATGCCGCGTCCAGAATCATGCTATCGAGCAGGCGCGCGGTGAAATCCTCGCCTTTCTCGATGACGACGTGACTGCGTGCGCTGACTACATCGCGCAGGTCGGACATTTTTTTGCTCGTTATCCTGAGTTCGCCGCGATGAAAGGGCGGGTTCGCGCGCAGGAAGACCCAGTCAAGGTTGCCGGTCGCAACGCGGTTTATCTCGATCTGCCACTGGTCGACCATGGCGATAAGGTAATCGAAGTGCCGGGCGTGCTTGGCGTCAACATGGCATTTCGCGCCGCGGCGCTTCAGCGCGTCGGTCCCTTTGATGAACGGCTGGGTCCAGGAGCGGGCGGCCACGAAGAAGAAACCGAAATGTCGGCACGGCTGCGGCGTGCCGGCTACCGGATCGGCTACGCACCCGGCGCGATCGTTTTTCACGAGGTCGATCCGGCGCGCGCCGATCCTGCGCGTTATATCCGAATCGCGCACGAACGCGGCCGCTGCCGCGTGATGCACGAGCATCACAGCCTGGGCCGGGTCCGGATCGATCGGATAGTTACGGTACTGCGCCTCGGGATCGCGCGATTGTCGTGGGCTGCACCCGAGCGCCTGGCGCGCGAGCAGAAACGCCTGGCGACGGCGGACGGTATGCTCGAGGGCTTGCGCGAGCAGCGGGCCGGGGTTTTCGGCACCGCACCCCAATCATCGTAGCGATTCAATCAGCTCGATAAACCGGCGCCCGTACTCGTCCCACGTGCAACGCTCCGCGGCGGCGCGCACCGGTTCGCGAAACTCCGCGCGCCGCGCGATGAGTTCACCGAGTTTGGCGGAGATTTCTTCGGGATTGGCCGGATCGTTCACCACGAAGTGGCGCATCGTTTCCGGCAACAATTCGGAAACACCGGCGGCTGCGCTGGTCAAGGGCGGCAAGCCGCTGGCCATCGCTTCCATCACGACATTGCCGAACGGTTCGAATAGCGATGGCAATGCGAAAACATCGGCGGCGCTGAATATCTCGCTGAGATCGCGCCGGCGCCCGGCGAAGATCACGCGTCCGCCGACCCCGAGGCGATGACTCAGGTGGCGGAATTTCAGCATCGCACGATCTTCGCCGGCCACCACCAGCCACGCATCGCGGTCGAGCGTCGGCCAAGCCCGCAACAGGAACTCGAGGCCCTTGCGTGCAAAGCCATTACCCGCAAACACCACCATCGGCCCCGGCCCCGTAATTCCCATCCGCCGCCTTATCGCCGCGCGCGCGTCGTCGTCCGGAGCGGGCTGGAAACGCTTGGGGTCCACGCCGTTGTAGATTGTGATTGCGCGCTTCGGATCGAGAGCGAATTCGCGTACTAGGTCGTCGCGCACCAGGTTGGAGACCGCGACGGTCTGCTTGAGCAGCGGTGAGCGGAAGGCGCTGCGCTCGACCGCCATCTGCGCGCGATGATAAGTGCTGAGCCACATTGCTCCACCGGTGATCAGCCCGCGCCAGCGTGCTGCAGCGCGAACATAACTGACATGGGCGCCGCCACCGGACCGCATCACGTCCGCGCCGATGGTCCGTGCAAAACTCACGACCAGGTCCGCACCTTCGCGTCGTGCCTGTGCGGGTGCGGTCTGCGCAAATCGCCAAATCCGGAGCGCCCGGCCGGGCACACGATTAGGCACGTTGTGGACCGTCCACGACGAGGTTTCGGCGCGGACCTCGTCCGCATAGATAACTACCTCGTAACCGGCGTCGCGAAGATATTGCGCCGTGACCATCAGGTCTCGTTCGGTGCCGCCGCCTGCGGGATCAAAACGGCGGGTAATCAGTGCGATACGCATTTCTCTCCGACAGGCCGGGGCTCATGGTGCGGATTGTGCTCACCACGCTGCGGCCGGATCATCTTTATGCTAGCTTTTTCCGTAGAGGACGGTTGCGGATGATCGAAATTCAATGCACCAGTTGCCATACCCGCTACCGGATTGACGAACGGGTATTGCCCGAGGATACCCCGACTTTCAAGTGCTCGCGATGCGGTCACGTCTTCAGCGCGGAACCGCGGGGTAGGCGCCGGCCGGCGGCGCGCGGGGAAACGAACGTCGCTGCGGAACAGGCAGGCGCGGCGCTGCTGCGTCCGACCTCGCGAAGAGCTATCACGCCGCGTCCCTCCGGGCCTCCTAGCCCACGGCCATCGATGCCGGCCGCCGATCCCGTCGCTCCCGCGAAATCCGCACCGACTGCGGCGCCCGAAGTCTCCGAAGCGACCCCGGCACCCGAAGTCGCCGTGCCGCCGCCGACACCCAAAGTCTCCGCACCGATCCGGGCACCGGAAGTCTCCCTGCCGCCATCCAAGGCTCAACCTGCGCCGCAATCCGATCCGCCGCCGGCCGACCAAGGCCGATCCTTCGATCCTCCCGCACCCGAAGAAAATGCACCTTCGGGCGAGAACCTCGCTTTCGATTTCGACGATGAGCCGAGTTTCGAGGAACGCCGCGAGCCCGATCCCCCCGCGGATCGTCGCTACGATGATTGGCAGGTAGGCGAGGCTCCCACGGATTTGCCGGGCCATCTCGGGCCGATCTCATCGCCGGTTCCCCCCGAGCCCGAGCCTGCCGCGGCCACCGACGAAGGGAGATTCGCAGACGAAGAGGCCCCCTTAAACCAGCGGGCGGCGATTCCTGAGCGTCCCCCGTATGTGCCGGATCATGCGCGGGTCCACTCGACGGGTTTCCTCCTCGGCCTGTTCGTGCTGGTGGTGCTGGCCTTCGGCGCGGGCAGCCTGTTGATCTGCAATGCGCCGGTAGCGAGCGCCGAGTTCTTGAACACTCTACCGATTATCGCAGGCCGCTTCGCGCCGCCGATAGTTCCTGCACGATTGGTGGCGATCAAAGATGTCATCACGAACTATCGGGCTATCAAGGGTAATCGGACCCTGGTGGTTACGGGCACCGCGATCAACGTCGGCAACGCTCCGCTTCACACCGTTCAGCTCGTCGCGACGCTGATCGATAGCGCGCGCCGGCCGGTGGCCGGCGGAACCGTCTTTTGTGGCAATAACCTCGCTCCCGCGATGATCGATGAAATGACGCCCCGGGAGCTGGAATTCTTTCAGAGGCTCGAACCGCCCAAGCATTTCGTCCTGAAGCCGCTCACGCCCACAGCCTTTACGATGGTCTTCATCAACCCGCCGGCGACGGTCAGCAGCCTCTCGATCAGTGTATCGAAGGCGGTTGCGGCCTCGCCTGACGAGCTGGCCGAGGACGCACCGGCGAACTGATCTATTCCTTCTCCTTGCCCACCAACTGCTCGTACTCCTCGCTGTCGAGGAGATCTTCGAGGTCGTCGGCATCGCTAAGCCGGACCTTCACCAGCCAGCCGTCGCCGTAAGGATCTTCGTTGACGATTTCCGGGCTCTCCGGCAAATCTTCGTTAATCTCTATAACCGTCCCGCTAACCGGTGCGTAGATGTCGGAGACGGCCTTGACCGACTCGACTACTCCGAACGGATCGTCCTTGCTGATCTTGTCGCCTACCGAGGGCAACTCGAGATAGACGATCTCACCCAGTTGATCCTGCGCGTGATCGGTTATCCCGATGGTTGCCACCGAACCCTCGGTTGCGACCCATTCGTGCTCCTTCGAGTATTTGAGTGCCGACGGGATCTCCATAACCTCCTCCCGCAAGATGCTCGCAACGGCGCTGGAGTGGGCGACCCAACCCTGCCCGCCGTCCACCAATTCATCATCTCCCATCAAGCGCACCGTAAAAGCGCTTGTCAAGTTCTCCACCACGCACCGTGCGCCTTGATAAAATCCTCAGCTACTGACTTTTTTTTCGCGATCGGTAATTGTGCTCGCGTTGAGGTAACCCGAACATGATTGTGGGCGTGCCCAAAGAGATCAAGCCGGACGAGCGGCGCGTCGCGCTAACGCCTGCCGGTGTCCCCGCCTTCATCCGTCACGGCCACAGCGTGCTGATCGAGCGGGGCGCAGGCTTGGGTAGCGATCTGCACGACCACGCTTACCGCGCCGCGGGCGCGAAGATCCTCGACTCGGCGGCCAAGGTATGGAAACGCGCCGAGCTGATCCTGAAGGTCAAGGAGCCGCAGCATTCCGAATTCAAATATCTGCGGCCCGGGCTGACGCTGTTCACCTATCTCCATCTCGCGCCCGACCAGGCGCAGGCGCACGAACTGCTGCGCCGCCGGGTGAGCGCTCTCGGCTACGAAACCGTACAGCTCGATGACCATACGCTGCCGCTGCTCGCGCCGATGAGCGAGGTCGCCGGCTCGCTCTCCGTGCAGGCCGGCGCCTGGTGCCTGCAGGCGCAAAACGGCGGCCGCGGCGTGCTGCTGAGCGGCGCCTCCGGCGTGCGACCCGGCAAGGTGCTGGTGCTCGGCGGCGGCATCGCCGGCTCCAACGCCTCACGCGTCGCGGCCGGAGTCGGCGCTGAAGTGACGATTATGGACGTGAATCCATCGCGGCTGCGTTATCTCAACGATCTGTTCGGCGGCCGCGTCACTACCGTGATGTCGAACCATGCCGCGATCGAGGAGGAAGTGCCGCAGGCCGATTTGGTGATCGGCACCGTGCTGCTGCCGGGAGCGCGCGCGCCGCGGCTGCTCAGCGCCGCGACCGTCAAACGGATGAAGCGCGGCGCCGCGATTGTTGACCTCTCAATCGATCAAGGCGGCATTTCGGAAACTTCCCGCCCAACCACGCATGCACACCCGATCTACAGCCTCTATGACGTGGTCCACTACTGCGTGACCAACATGCCGGGGGCGGTGCCGCATACCTCCACCTATGCACTTACCAACGCGACGCTTTCGTACGCGCTGGAGATCGCAGACCACGGCCTGCGCGAAGCCTGTGCGCGCAATCCGGCCCTGCGCCGCGGACTCAACACCCACGATGGGAAGGTGGTTCATCCGGCCGTCGCCGAGGCGCTCAAGATGCATCCCTCTTCGCCGTGGGAATAGCGCCGGCATTTGCGAACCGGCGTCGTATGTATCCCCTGCTCCTAGAGCCGGCGGGACCAGCCATCCAGCTTCGTCAGTCTCTCCAGCAAGAAATCGAGACTTACGATTCCCGGGCCATCGATCATCAGCCAGATAAATACGATCGCGTAAAGCGGCTCGTCGAAGCTCACAAAATCCAGCAGTGTGTGAGCCTCCTTGATTTTGACGGACGCGATCGCGACCACCATATTAGCCAACATCGGGATCGCCACCACCCGGGTCAGAAGACCGAGCATGATCATCGCGCCGCCGATTAGTTCAGTGTAGGCGACAAACGGCGCCATAAAAGCCGGATGGGGAATTCCCCAGGCGGCAAAATTACTCGTGAACCAGGCGAGCCGGTGAACCTTCCCCCATCCGCTGAGCAGGAACAAACAACCGACAAACAGCCGTGCCAGCAAGGGCGGGAGCCATCGCAGACGCGCCGCGAACCGCAGACCGAATTCGATTAAACGGTAGACGAGTCCGCTCATAAGGAACCTCACTTCCCGGGCCCGATCGCTTGCCCTACGGTATTGCTGTCCCGGTTCGCGTTCAGCGCGCGTCATCTCGAGCGTGCTGCGGCCACTTTTACTGGGGAGCCGGCTCGAGAGTGTTGGGAACCGGGAAGTATTTGACGTTGGGCGTCAAATTCAAATGCGAATGAAGATCCTCGATCGATTCCTGAACACCCTCAGTCGCGATATCGATCGCACGCACCCAGCGCCCCTGGTTCTGGAGCCAGCTAACGATATTGAAGGCGTTCTGCGAGAGCGATTCCTGAGTCTTGGCGAACTGCGCGCGCCAGATGATCTGCCGGGTATTCTGGTCCACGAAAAACAGCGTGAACGCGACTGTAGCCGGCTGCGACGCTGCGTAACTGGTGCCGACGCGATCCTCGTATTTGTGGACCGTGCCATAGAGCACGGCGTCCGCTGAGACCAGGCGGGCCAGCGCCAGCGCGTTGGCGTCGAGATTGGCACGCGTTGTCGGCGGCAGCCTATGCATCGCGTCGGTGACATCCTCCTCCGGCACCACTTCCCA
>DATJRJ010000115.1:0-9967 GCA_035504735.1 Binataceae bacterium (SeqCode) | reverse complement strand
GAGCTCCATGATCAGCGAAAGCATCTCGTGCTTGCCGCGCTCGGCGAGATGACGTTCGAGATCGGGGGCGGCTCCGAAATGATCCAGCACCGTGGTCCGCCCGGGGCTTACCACCATGACGATATCGCGGATGCCGGCTGCCACCGCCTCCTCGACCACTAATTGAATCGCGGGCCGATCGACGATCGGCAGGATTTCCTTCGGCACTGCCTTGGAAGCCGGCAGCATCCGGGTGCCAAGACCGGCCGCAACGATCACGGCTTTCGACACTTTCATTCAGGATCCTGACGATCGCTCAACGCGCGGGACCTTGGCGTTCGCGCGCTTCCTGCGCCGATTTACAGGTGATACAGAGCGTCGTCACCGGTCGCGCGCGCAGGCGCTCGATACCGATTTCGCCCCCGCATTCTTCGCAGCGTCCATAATCACCAGCTTCGATTCGCTTGAAAGCCTCATCGATCTTGCCCAGCAGCTTACGCTCGCGGTCCCGCATCCGAAGCAGAAAGTTACGATCCGATTCCAGCGAGGCGCGATCGTTGGGATCGGCGTAGCTTTCATCGTGCCGGCTGTTCATCGCGCCGAGCGCACGCTCGGCTTCGAGCAGGATGTCGCGTTTACGCTCCTCCAACAAGCGTTGAAATAGCACCAGCTCTCGCTGCCTCATTGAAACCTCAGCTGCGTCATTGAAACCTAATCAGTCCGATAACGAGCAATTTCTCGACCAAACCGACTTTTGATCGTAATTCCGCTCACCTGCTATGTAAAGGTCAGCGATATGAAGACGGCTTATCTCGATACCTTCTCCGGCTTGTCGGGCGACATGATGGTCGGCGCGCTGCTCGATTGCGGCGCGGACTTCGATGAATTCACCGCGGCCCTGAGCGCACTGCCGATCGAGGGCTACGGTCTGGCGAGCGGACGCAGCATTCGCAGCGGCATCTCGGCGCTGAAGTTCGAGGTGACGGTGACCACGCCGCAGCCTGAGCGTCATTTCAGCGAGATTCGGGCGCTGATCGAAAGTGCAAAGCTTGCGGCCGGCGTGACCAGCCGTGCGATCGCGGTCTTCGAGGCGCTCGCCGATGCCGAGGCGAAGGTTCATCGCACGACCCGCGACCAGGTTCATTTCCACGAAGTCGGTGCGGTCGATTCGATCATTGACATTGTCGGGTCGGCCTGGCTGCTCGAACGTCTCGAGATCGGCGCGATGCTGGTCGGCGAGCTGCCGATGGGCCGCGGATTCGTCCGCTCGCGCCATGGGACGATCCCGATCCCCGCGCCAGCCACGATCGAGCTGCTGACCGGCTTCCCGGTCAAGATGAATGACGGGAACGCCGAGATGGTCACGCCGACCGGAGCTGCGATCATGCGAGCCCTGGCGCGTCCGGCGCCCGACGGCTTGATCTTTGACGCCGAACGAGTGGGCTATGGTGCAGGATCGCGCGAGCTAAGCGACCGGCCGAATCTGCTGCGGGTTCTGATCGGCAGTGAGCAGATTGCCTACCAGAGCGACACGATGGTTGCGATCGAGGCCAATATCGACGACCTCAATCCGCAGGTTTACGGCTATCTGACCGATCGCCTGATGGCCGCCGGGGCCCGCGACGTGACGCTCACCCCGACGATCATGAAGAAGGGCCGCCCAGGCGTGATAGTCACGGTGCTCGCTGAACCGGCCCGCAAGGAGGCGCTGGCCGCGATCCTGTTCGCCGAAACCTCGACCATCGGCCTGCGTTTCCATCCGGTGAGCCGCCTCAAACTGCATCGCGAAATTTATGAAGTCACGACCCGCTTCGGCCCGATTCGCGTGAAGGTATCCGGCAGTGCCGATTCTGCCGCGTTGACGATCGCCCCCGAGTATGAAGATTGCCGGCGCGCCGCCGAGTCCCATCAGGTAGCACTGCGCGTGGTGATCGAGGAGGTGCAGGCAGCCGCGCGCCATTTGCACTTAGCCGGATAAGGCCTGCGGCACCGCCACCCGCAGCGGGGCGAGAAAATCGATCACTTCATCTGCGACCCGCTGTTTCTCGCTATCGACCGTGATCACATGAAAGCTTTCGTCGAGGACCACGGCGCGCAGCTTGGCACTGCCGAGATGGCGCTTTAAGTAGCCGAGGTTCGTAGGGTGCGGGCAGACATGGTCGCGCCGGCTGTGCACCAAGAGTGTTGGCTGGGTGATCTTGCTGAGCCGCGAACCTACCAGCTTCGAGAGTTCGGCCAGCGAAATCGGCGCCCTGAGCGGCATCAGCCGGGTTCTCGGATGCCGCTCGCGGGCAGCGGTATCGTGGATATCGGAGTCGCCGCCCTCAAGGTAAATCCGATCGGCCCAACTCCCGCATGCGGCCGCGGTGCGCAGCGCCGCGCGAATCCAGAGCGGCAGAAAAAAGGCCGGCGCGAGCATCGCGAGGCCTGCCAGCGCTTCGCCCTGGTCCTCCGCCAGCCGCGCCGCGAGAACCGCTCCTGCCGAGAGCCCGACCGCCGCCACCGGATCGCCGAATGCGCGTATCCGTTCGAAACCGTTGACGACGCTTTCATACCAGTTGTCATGGTCGGTCGCGCCCAGTTCCTCGGGCGAGGCGGCATGGCCCGCCAGCCGGATGCCTGACACCCGCATCCCGGCGGCCGCGATCCGCTCGCCCAAAAAGCGCATCTCGAAGGGCGTGCCGCTCAGGCCGTGAATCAGCAGGACGCTCAGTCCCGAGCCGGGAAAAAAGAACTCGCCGGTATCGATCGGGCCGCGCGGATGCGGGTCGTCCGGGTCGGAATCGGAACCGTCATCAGCTGAACTCATAAGCCGTTCTCACCCCAGTTGTGCGATCTTACATTGGCGAGGAGGTCGATGGGCCAAGCTGGTTGGTGTCGATAGCGATTTCGGCGTGGCTCCTGAGCGTATCGAGAAAGCTTGACCAGGCCTGTGCGCGGCGCGCTTCCAGCAGTTGCTTCTTGAAATCGGGGGCGGCCGCCTGCCAATCCGAGTCGGCGGGAAAACTGCGGCTCACGAGCGTGAACAAGTAGGAATTGCCTTCATGTTCCATCGCGTGATCGATTATACCCGGCACCTTGGGGACCAGCCCGGCGGCATCCGTCACTTCGCGGAAGTCGCCGATACCCGGCACTGATCCGCTGGAGCGTGGGAACGCAGGCGTGGTGTAGACCTCGAAGCTGTTTTTTTCGGCGACCCGCTTGAAATCTTCGACGCTCTTGATCTGTGCGCTCAGCTTCTCAGCCAGCGCGCTGGCCTGCAATTCGGCGGTAGCCCGAACCAGCGCATCGCTGACCCGCTCCTCGATCTGCTTGAGCGGCGGGATATGCGACGGATCGCGATCGACCAGTTTAACCAGGTAGGTCGCCTTGGCGCCGGTGATCGCGCGGATATCGCCCTTCTGCATCTTGAACGCTTCACGCATCAGGTTCGGATCGGAGCCGATGACGGACGGATGGTCGTCGGCGGCGAAGTACGACGTATCGACAACCGGCAGCCCGCGCGGGCTCGCGACCTGCTTCAAAGTCTTGCCGGAAAGTACCGACGAAAGATCCTGCTCGAGCGCCCTGCGTGCGAGGTCCGCGCCGGCTTTTTGTTTGAGCGCAGCGACGATCGCGGGGCGCGCCTCTGCGAGCGTATCGGTGTGGGCCGGTTTTATGGCTTCGAGCTGAATTATGTGGAATCCGAACTGCGTCCGGACCATCGTGGTCTGGCCGGGCTTCAAGGCGAAGGCCGCATCCTCGAACGGCTTGATCATCTGGCCGCGCGCGAAAAAGCCCAGGTCGCCGCCGCTCGAGCGGGTTGCGAGATCGTCAGAGTCGGCGCGCGCGAGCTTCGCGAAATCGGCGCCATGCCGGATTTGGTCGAGTAGTTTCTCGGCTTTGCTCCTGGCCGCGGCCTGCTCGGCAGGGCTCGAATCCTTGCCGGCCGCGATCAGGATATGGCGCACGCGGACCTCCTCAGGATGCGAAAACAAGGTCTTCTGATTGTCGCCGTAGTAGTCCTGGATATCGACTTCGCGCAGCGGAGCGGCGGCCGCGAGCTTCATCGGATCATAGTAGACATATGTGATTTTAATTCGATCGGGCTCGCGAAAATCCTCGGCGTGATCTTTGTAGTACCGCGCGATCTGCGCGGGAGTCGGATGGACAGCGGCAATGTATCGGTCGTAGGGGACTTCAAAGTAGGAGAGCGAAACCACCTCGTTCTGCAAGTCGAAGGCGCGGCGGGCCTCGGCGTCGCTCACCTGGACGCCGTCTCCCACCATCTTCTGCATCATCTGGCTTAGCAGGCTGGTGCGCTGCTCAGACTCGAACTCGGAGGGTAGAAGATTATTGTTGCGCAAGACTCGCTCATAGGTGTCAAAATCGAAATGGCCGTCGAGCTGGAAGGCGGGTTCCGAGGCAATATTCTGCTCGAGCATCGCGTTGCTGATACGCAGGCCGATCCGCGCCGCCTCGGCATCAATCAACTGCTGATCGATAAGCATCTCGAGGGCCTGCTCGCGTAGGTTGACGCCCTTCAGCACCAGTTCCGTGTTCTCCCCGTAGATCTGCTGCATTCGCGCGCGGAGCCGATCGCTCGCCTGGTTTACCTGGTCGGCCAGGATCTGCCGATGGTTGACGGTGGCGATTGGATGGATTTGCGCAAAGAAGCCGCTCCCAACTCCCCAAAAGACAAAGATGGCGGTTATCACTCCGAGTAAAACGCGGATTCCCCACGAGTAAGCGTGTTTGCGCATCGCGGCCAGCATGGGTCTGATCATAAGCAGCACGTGTCGCGCGCGCAATTGGAGTCAGTATCAATTGGAGGGTGTACCTTGCTTGGATGCGTTCACCTCTGTTACGGTGCTTGCCATCCGGGACAATCGGTTATTTTCCGGTGGGGAGGCGGTTTGGACGAGACGGCGGGTTAGTTGACGTAACGTCACCAACCGGCCGGCTATCGGCAAACCCTAGGGGAGGGTTGATTCCGTGTTGAATTCACTCTTCGGATGGTTCTCGAACGATCTTGCGATCGACCTGGGGACCGCCAATACCTTGATCTACGTCAAAGGCGAAGGGATCGTCTGCAACGAGCCCTCGGTAGTCGCCGTCCAGAAGGATTCGCGCGGCTCGCGGCGGGTCTTGGCGATCGGCGCAGAAGCCAAGAAGATGCTGGGCCGGACGCCCGGCTCGATCGTGGCTATTCGCCCGCTCAAGGACGGCGTGATCGCGGATTTTGAGATCACCGAGAACATGCTGCGCTACTTCATCCAGAAGATTCACAGCGGCAAGACGCTGGTACGGCCTCGGCCGCGAATCGTGATTTGCGTGCCGTTTGGTATCACCGCGGTGGAGAAACGCGCGGTGCGCGAATCGGCCGAGCTGGCGGGCGCGCGCGAAGTCTATCTGATCGAAGAGCCGATGGCGGCGGCGATCGGCGCCGGACTGCCGATTACCGAACCAACCGGCAACATGATCGTCGATATCGGCGGCGGCACCACCGAGGTCGCGGTGATTTCGCTGGCCGGAGTGGTTTTCTCGCGGTCGGTGAGGGTGGCCGGCGACAAGATGGACGAGGCCATCATCCAGCACATCAAGCGCAAGTATAATCTGTTGATCGGTGAGCGCACGGCGGAGCTGATCAAGATCACGATCGGCTCGGCCTATCCCGGCAACGAGATCCAAACGATGGAGATTAAAGGCCGCGACCTGGTCGCCGGCGTTCCGAAGATCATCGAGATCACCGACGAGGAGATTCGCGAGGCGCTGATGGAACCCGTGCATCAGGTGGTCGAGTCGGTCCGGATCGCGCTCGAACGCACCCCGCCGGAGCTGGCTTCCGATATCGTCGACAAAGGAATCGTGTTGGCCGGCGGCGGCTCGCTGCTGCGCAATCTCGACGTGCTGTTACGCGAAGAGACCGGCTTGCCAGTGACGTTGGCCGACGATCCGCTGACGGCGGTGGTGATGGGAGCCGGCAAAGCGCTGGACGAATTGACCCTCCTCCGCGATGTGACGGTCGATTAAGGACCTGCTGAAAGTATCCGGCCTAAGCTCCCATTCCTGGGAGCATGAAGGTGAATTCGTCTTTCCTATGGCGTAACCGTGTGCTTCTCACCAGCGGCCTGCTGTTGCTGTTGTCGGCACACATGCTCACCACCGGGGTGGGGCCACGCGATCCGGCGGCACGGCCCGGTGAGGTCCTGCTGGGCGTGCTGAGCCCGGTGCAGGACGCCAGCGCCCATCTGGTCGACTCGACCCACGACTTCTGGCACGACTACCTGGACCTGGTTAGAGTCCAGCGCGAGAATCAGCGGCTGCATACCGAACTGTCCCGTTTCCAAAACGAGCAGGCGCGCCTGGATGAACTCGAAACCGAGAATCGGCACCTGAGCGAACTCCTTGAGCTGCGCGAAACGCTCGGGATGCGCGCGATAGCGGCGAACGTGATCGGTAGCGATGCCACCGGGCTCTCGCGCACGCTCATCCTGAGTGCCGGCGCAAACAATGGGTTGAACGTCGGGATGGCAGTGCTCTCGAATCAGGGCGTGGTCGGTAAGCTGATTGCGACCAGCGGGAGCTCGTCGCGCGTGCTTCTGATCGACGATCATAACGCCGCGCTCGACGCTTTCGATCAACGCTCACGCGTACGCGGCATCGTGGCTGGCGTGGTCGATGACGGCCTCACGATGAAATACGTCGGCCGCACCGCGGACGTCAGGGTGGGCGATGCGGTGGTGACCTCGGGCCTCGACGGGACCTTTCCGCGTGGCTTGCTGGTGGGCGAAGTGAGCCGGGTCGAAAGCCAGGGGCCGGGCCTGTTCGTCAACGTGTCGGTCGCCCCGGCAGTGGACTTCAGGCGACTCGAACAGGTGCTGGTCGTGACCGATCCGCCGCCGCGGATTATCGCGCAGGACCAGGACTGAGGGGTGGTGCGGTTGGTCTTACTGTTCGCTCTCGCCACGCTTGTTGCCCTGGCCCTGCAAACGATGCTGCCGTATTGGCTGCCATTGGGACCGTACGTACCGGACCTGATCCTGATACTCGCGGTCGATCTCGGGATGCGGCACCATAGCGCGATCGCGGCGCTGATGGCATTCGTGATGGGCTACGCGATCGACGCCTTTTCAGGCACTCAAATCGGGCTCAATGCCTTCATGGTCACGCTGGTTTTCCTGCTGGCCTACGAATTGTCGAGTCAGTTGCTGGTGACCAACGTCGTGGTCGGAATGCTGGCGGTGTTCGCTGGCGTGATCATCAAGGATCTCGGCAGTATCGTAATAAGCTCAGGTTTTTCTGGGTTAACTGGCGATCCGGCCCTGATGCGTGACCTGCTGGGCCAGGCCACGATCAGCGCACTTTTGGCCCCGCTGGTATTCGCGGCGCTGGCCCGAAGCAAGCAAGTGCTTGGATTGCTCGCCACCGGCCGGCGCGAGGATAATACTGCGAGGAAGCGCTGGCTGACGTGAAGTTTCGTTATTCTCGCAAAGATCTTCCGGTGCCGCGGCTCGATCTTCGGGTCCTCGGTTTTTCGCTGTTGGTCGCGGCCGTGCTTACCATCGTGGCGGGCCGTCTCTACTACCTCCAGGTCGTGCAACATCAGACCCTGGCCGAACTGGCCGATCGCAATCGGATTCGGATCCGTCGGCTGCCGGCGCTGCGCGGGCTGGTCTTCGACCGCCATCATCGGCCGCTGGTTGATACGGTGCCATCCTTCGATGCGGTGGTGGTGCCTGAAGATGCCGATAACATGTCGGACACTATTGAGCGCCTCGAACACCTCCTGGGTGACGGCGGCGTCGCTGCGCGCCTTGAGCAGGCTGAGGATGACGAGCGCCCGGCTTATGAGCCGATCACAGTCGCGGAGCATCTCAACTGGAACCAGGTGGTCGCGCTCGAGACCCATCAACTCGAGCTTCCGGGCGTCAGCCTGCAGGTTAATCCGCGGCGTCATTATCTTTACGGCCCGTTAGCCGCTCATCTGTTGGGTTATGTCGGCGAAGTTACGCGCAACGATTTGAAACACCTGACCGGATACGAGAACGGCGATCAGATCGGCAAGTTCGGGCTCGAGCGCGGATGGGAAAACTTTTTGCGTGGCGGCGCCGGCGGCCAGGAGATCGAGGTCGACGCCGTCGGGCGACGGTTGCGGCTGCTGCGCGAGATTCCCGAGCAGCCCGGCGACGGTGTGGTGCTGACGATCGACCTCGATCTGCAACGGGTTGCCGAACAGGCGCTGGGCGATCAGATGGGGGCAATCGTCGCGATCGATCCCAACACCGGCTATATCCTCGCGATGGTCAGCCATCCGGCATTTGATCCCAACCTCTTCACCGGCGGAATCACCCCCGTTGATTGGCATCGCCTGGTAACCGATCCCAGTCATCCGCTGCAGGACCGCGCCATCCAGGGCATCTATGCACCGGGCTCGACTTTCAAGATCGTCGATTCGGTCGCTGCCTTGCAGGATCGCACGCTTACCACCTCAACCACCTACAACTGTCCGGGCGGCCTTTGGTACGGGAATCGGGAATACCGGTGCTGGCGCAAGCAGGGCCACGGCACGCTTTCGCTGCATCGCGCGATCGTCGAATCATGCGACGTCTTTTTCTACGAGGTAGGTGAACATCTGGGCGTCGACCGCATCGCCCAGTGGGCACATCTGCTCGGCCTCGGCCAGAAAAGCGGTATCGATCTCGCCAACGAAAAGACCGGCATCATCCCGTCCAGTGAATGGAAGCGCAAGCGCTATCATGAGCGATGGTATCCGGCCGAGACGCTCTCGGTCGCGATCGGCCAGGGCTACGTGACCGTCACCCCCCTCCAGATGGCGCAACTTGCCGCCGAGGTTGCCACCGGAGTCCGCTACAAACCTCAGTTCGTAAAGGAGGTCGACGCACTCGACGGCAGCGCCATCCAGACCTATCCCCCAATAGTCGAGCAGCGGCTCCAGGTCGATCCTTTGAATCTGGACTTTATCCGCGACGCGATGTGCGATGTGGTCAACGGCCCAGGCGGCACTGCCCATAAGGCGGCCCTACCGAATATCGTGGTCTGCGGCAAGACTGGTACGGCGCAAGTCGTGGCCGAGAAGCAGGGCGCGCGCATCGCCGAGAAGGCGCTCTCCGACGAGGAGCGCGATAACGGCTGGTTCATCGCGTTCGCGCCGAAGGATCATCCGCAGATTGCGATCGCCGCGATCGTGGAGCACGGTGGCCATGGCGGCAGCGCGGCCGCTCCAGGAGTGCGTGAGGTGATGGAAAAATTCTTTGCCCTCTACCCCGCCGGCGTGCCTAAATCGCCTGTGACCGCACCTGCAAGCGCGCATCCCGAGGTGCAGGCCGCGGTCGGCGATACCCGGGAGGACTGAGCGCGATGGCGGGAATTGACCGCCGGCTGGTTCTCCATTTCGATTGGACCTTGTTCGGCCTTGCGTTATGCCTCGCCACCATCGGCGTGGTGAGTGTGCTCAGTGCGACCTATGCAGGGCCGCATCATGCTCTCGACCCGCTGGTAATTCATCAGCTCACCTGGATCGCGATCGGAATGCTCTTCATGATCGCGGCGGTGTTTTTCGATTATCGAGTGCTGGGGTCGTACGCGTATCCCGTATATATCGTCACGGTTGGACTGCTCGCTGCTGTGGCAGTTGCCGGACATGCTACCGGCGGCTCGCGGCGCTGGATCAACCTCGGGGTGATTCGGCTGGAGCCCTCGGAGCTGGCAAAACTCGCACTGGTGCTGGTACTGGTCCGCTATCTGCGCGAAGAACCACCCAAAGGCGGATGGCGCTTGCGGCACATGGTGGTGCCGGCGCTGCTGCTCGCGGTGCCGATGGGGTTGGTCTTGCGCCAGCCCGACCTTGGCACCGCGCTGACGATGGTGCTGATCACGGCGACGCTGGTGTTCGTCGGCGGCCTCAACTGGCGCACGATGGCGGTGATCGCGATGGCTACGATCCTGGCGGCGCCGGTCGCATGGCATTACCTGAAGCCCTATCAGC
>DATJRJ010000114.1:0-13695 GCA_035504735.1 Binataceae bacterium (SeqCode) | reverse complement strand
CTATCCGCCCGCGTTCGATGCGGAAAATCATGATCTCGTCCCGGTCCCCAGGGTGGCAAGTTATGGTGGGTTTATCTGGGGCAGCCTCAATCCTCAGGTTGAAGATCTACCGGCTTACCTGGGCCAGGCAAGATCGGTGATCGATCTGCTCGTCGACCAGTCGCCGCAGGGGCTGGAAGTGTTGCGCGGCTCATCGACGTACACCTTTCAGGCGAACTGGAAGCTGCAGGCTGAAAATGGGCTCGACGGCTACCACTTCCCCGTCGTACACGCCAGTTACGTGATGCTGGCGCGACGCCGCAGCGAGTTGGGTACGGCGGGGATGTTCGACGTTCGTAATCTCCAGAAGATGCAGACGGGTTGTTACGATCTCGGCAACGGCCACGCGATGATTTGGGGCGATTTGCCGAACCCTCACTGGCGGCCGCATTACAACCAGCGCGAGGAGTTGATTGGGCGCTACGGCGATGAGCGGTTCCATTGGATGATGGAACGGATGCGTAACCTGCTGGTTTTTCCCAACGTCCAAATCATGGACCAGGCCTCCACGCAGATTCGGATCTTTCGCCCGCTCTCTCACGATAAAACTGAAATAAAAATTTACTGCATCGCCCCGATTGGGGAGTCGCGGGAGAGTCGCGCGTTAAGGCTGCGACAGTACGAGGATTTTTTCAACGCCAGCGGTCTGGGAACTCCCGACGATCTGGCAATATTCGAGGCCTGCCAGGCGGGTTACCAGGGCGCGTTTGGGCGCTATCTACAACCCTATGATCGCGGAATTGGCTCGCTGATCGAAGGTCCCGATGACGAGGCTCGAAAGATCGGACTTAGGCCTGTGGCTAGTGGCATTAACAATGCGGACGAAATTCTTTATCACGGCCCCTATCGACAATGGCTTAAGTTGATGAGGGAAGGTCCGGTCGAACGAGGCGATCCGTGAGCGAACTGCTCGAGGCTGTCAGCGATCTCCTTTATCGCGAGGCGGCCTTCATCGATCAACGGCTGTGGCCGGAATGGCTTGAGCTATTTACCGAAGACGTCGAGTACTGGATTCCGAGTTGGGACGATGACGGGACGCCGACCAATGATCCGCAAAGCGAAATTTCGCTCGCCTATTACGACAGCCGCAAAGGCCTCGAGGACCGGGTTGTGCGGATTCGTTCGGGACTGTCCGCGGCCTCCCTCTCGATGCCCCGCACCTGCCATCAGGTGACGAATATCAGAATCAAAAAGAACAATGGTGACTTGCTGGAAGTAGCCGCGGCATGGACCGCGTATTCATTTCATGCGGGCGAGACCAAATTGTTCTATGGCTTTTACGACTATCAGTTGAGGCGCGCAGATGGCGACTGGCGTATCTGCGCTAAGAAGATAACCGTTCTCAACGACGTGATTCCCACACTGCTCGATATCTTTAGCGTGTGAACGAACGCGATAGGAGGTAGCCATGGCATCGAACTTGAAAGTTGCATCCAAGAACGCGTCTTCGGCGCCTATCCTGGAACGGGTGATCGCGATTCGCGATCGATGGCACACCAAACGGCATCCGTTTTTTCGTGAGTTCAGCGAAGGCCGACTGCCCCTGAAAGCGCTGGGCCGTTACCAGGCCCTGCATTATCATTTCGTCTCTTACGCGTTGCCGAGCATGGGACTCTTCTACGCACGCGCCTACAAATTCGAGGACATCCGCAAAATGATGGCCGAGAATCTTGCGGAAGAGGAAGGACTGAAAGCGATTCCACGGGAAGGCCACGAGCCCCACGATCACAATCAGTTGATGTTCCGTTTCTGCCGAGCGGCGGGCCTCAGCGACACTGAAGTTCGAGCCATGAAGATGACGCCGGCCTGGTGGGCGCGCTCGCTCTATCACTACAACAGCACCGCGGTCGAGCCGATCGGAGTCGTGCTGGCGATGCAGACGACACAGGAAGGCCAGATGCCGGGGCTTATCGGCGAAGTGCTGCTACCCGCCTTCCAGAAACATTACGGACTCAAGCGCACCGCGCCGGAGATCGAGTTCTTTGCGGAGCACGATGCCGCCGACGTCGAACATAGCCGTCGGCAGGGCGAGCTCTGCAGCAAATACCTGGACACCGCCGAGCTAGAGGCGCGCGCCCTCAAGGTCGCCGAGGAGTTATGCATCCTGCGTTGGGCATCGATCACCGATCTCTATCGCCAGGAAGTGCTGCTCGAGAAGGAGATTCTGCCACCGGGAGTAAAATGAGCGACGGCGTTAACGGGCGCTACCCCGCCGCTCGTCGATCATCATCAGAGAGTTAATCATTCGAGGGTTCCACCCGCCATTTCGCCCTGGCGGCATATGGTTTGCAGTCTAGTAGCATCCAGACGTAGCCGGTCCAGGCCATTTCGGGGATTGCCCTGAAAATATGTGCCATTTTCCAGTCCGGCACGCAGTAGGCGAGCGAAACAAGCGATTCTCGATTGCATCAATACGATTGGTCGCGATGCATCGGCGCCACTGCGAACGTTGGCCAGGGGGTAGACATGGCATACGCAGAGACCGCTGAGAATAACTTCGCTGAATCTTCGGCCCGTTGGTCAGGTATCCTGGTGGGCGGAAGAGGAGAACCTGTCGAGCTTCGTGCCATGATCGCATGGTCGGCGATACCGCTGCTCGTTAGCGGCGTCATCTACATTGTCGCACTGGGGTTGGCCCGTGAGTCGGGCGGCTACAGTCAGGTTGCAGTCTCGCTCTGTGTGGCGGCGAGATCGATGCTACGGCTCGGCGAGGTCTTCTTCATACTGGGGCTTTGGAGACTCGCAGTCGGCTTTGCCTGCACTGCCGAGGTTCAGGCCTCTCCAATGCGGCAGACGGCTTTCATTAGGGTCCTGACGGCGGTGATCGTCGTATCAGCCCTCCTTGCTTTGGCCATCCTTATGCGAGCGCCAGCCGCGACCTCTTTGGGTCATAGCGTGGCAACCACCGCGTCAGCCGCGTAATTATCCACGCCCGTTTCGGCAGCATTCCCGATCGCAAAGGTGATGAGGCAGGAGCGGCGAATGCCAGCACTGACCGCCTCGATTTCTATTCGCTGGCCCGGCAGTGCGCCCGTCCTACGCCATTGCGTTATTTCTTCGCCTGCATCGCCTGGTAAGCCTCGTGCATCTCGCCCAGGACCTTTTTGACCGAGGGTCGTTCCTGCACGCGCTCCCACCATCCTGCGAGATGCGGTCGTCCTTCAAACGGCGGTTTGGCGTGATACGTCCCCAGCATCGCGATCACGAACACCATCGTCGGCGCCAAGGCGCAATCGGCCAGCGTGAAATCGGGGCCGGCCGCGAAACCCTCGGGCGAGAGCATCGCGTTGAGCTGATCGAGCCGGCTATTCAAATCGCTCAGTGCCTCGTTGACCTTCTCCTCATCGCGATTCTTGGCCATGGTCTGCCGGAACAAGGTGCGCATCGGTGGATCCAGGTAAAGATCGTGGAAGCGGGTGAAACTCCTGACGCGCGCGCGCGCCTCGGGGCTTTTCGGCATCAACGCCGGCCGCGGGAATTTGTCCTCGAGATACTCGTTGATGACCTCCGATTCTACGATCGTCTGCCCGTCGTCGGTCTCGAACGCGGGGACCTTCCCAAGCGGATTGATCTGCAGATACTCGGACGATTTGAAATTGCCGCCCGGCAACGGCGCCATCTCGACATCGAGTCCCTTTTCGTGGATGGCAATCCGGCATTTGCTGGCAAAATTGGAAAGATTTATGTTGTAGAGTTTCATCGTCGTCTGGCTCTCTCCCTGCGACGCCCCTCAGGCCGTCTTCCCCGCTTACCGCAAAGAGCCGCGGCTGCGCAAGCTGGCTCTTCAGCGCCATTGCAAAATCTCCGCGCGGTGTGATGTTCGGGTACCGAGTGATCGGAAATTTCGCTAGGATTCAGATACGCCAGGCCGATTTGAAGCAAGCCATGGACGAAAAACTCGCCATCAAGCTTAAGGAACTCGATGCTGCCCTGACGCGCCATGTGCGCCCGGAAACCCATCCGCTGGCGATCCGGATGCTCAAGCCGGGGGAGCCGATTCCCGATGGGCTGCGGATGCCCAGCCAGGCGTTCCACGAAAACTGGATCGTATGCCAATCGATCGGCGTCGCGCGGCGCTACGGATGGAGCATCGTGGTCGGACGCGAGGACGTAATCTGCCCGCTATCGGCGATCGCGTTTGGCTTTCGCGCACCCAACGACGAGTATCTGCGCGGCAAGGCGGCCGCCGGGATGTACTGCGAAAGCGAGGAAGCGGCTGCCAGGCTCGAGGCTGCGACCTGGCGCTTCGAGCCGGGCAGCTACGATTATGTCTGCGTTGCGCCGGTGGCGCGGGCCGGCTTCGAGCCCCATGTGGTTGCCGTCTACGGCAACTCCGGGCAGGTGATGCGTCTGGTGACGGCAGCGCTCTACAAGCGCGGCGGGCGGCTGGAAAGCACCACCGGCGGGCGGCTGGATTGCGCCGAGATCGTGATCCAGACCATGAGCACCGACGCGCCCAAGGTGATCATCCCCTGCAATGGCGACCGTGTGTTCGGAATGGCGCAGGATCACGAGATGGTCTTCTCGTTCCCGTGGCATTACGTCGACGAAATCCTCGCCGGCCTCGAGGGCACGCACAAGGGCGGCGTCCGCTATCCGATTCCGGTCGCGATGCGCGGCACGGTCACGATGCCAAAGCATTACCAGGAAATCTTTGACCATCTGAAACAACGCGACGAAGGCAAAGTCTGATAACCATGGGAGACCTGCCGTGAACAGCGAGGAGCGCAAACAATTCGTCCGCGCCCATCGCACCTGTATCTTCGGCTACAACCGCAAGCAGGACGGACCCTCGATGTCGGTCGTCTATTACCTGATGGACGGGCCGGACTCGATCCTGATCTCCACGATGGAAGAGCGGGGCAAGGCCAAGGCGATCCGGCGCAACCCGAAGGTCTCGCTTTGCGTGCTCGACGAAAAATGGCCGCCGACCTATCTGCAGGTCTACTGCGACGCGAGTGTCGATGTGACCATGGAGACCGACCCGGAGCGCGTGATCGATTCAATGATGCGGCTGTATGAGTTGATGGCCGGCAAGCCGATGGCAGAGTCGGCGCGCCCCAACGCGGCCGAAACCGCGCGCCGCGAAAAGCGGGTCATCCTGCGCCTCAAGCCTTACGCGACTTTCGAGACTCCGCCGCGCCACGTCTACAAGGAGCAGGATACTGTCGGCCTGACCCACTGGGTGGGCCAACTGATGCCGTGGGATTGAGCTGCCGCATCCGCGCAAACCGGAGGACAATCGATTCGTGGACTCGCTTAACCTGAAAGTCGGCTCCGTTCACCTGCTGATTCTTTTCGCGGGCCTGATCATCACCGGCGTGCTGGCCGCAATCACCTGGAAATACCGCAGGCGGCCATCGCTGGAACCGCCGCCAATCGATCCCGAACTGGCGGCGAAGCTCGCGGCCCAGGAAGCGGTCTACCAGGAGTTGCGGGGCCAGCTCACCGTCTTATCGAAGTTGCTTAACTCCCTTCCATTGGCCGACAACACTCGGTTAACGGAGGCGATGCTCAACGGCGATGACCTGCAGGACTTCCCGTTCGCGCGCTTCCGCACTCTGGCCTCAGAGATCAGTCCCGCCGCCGACGCCGCCGCCGCGCTGGTTGAAACGAACATCCGGTGGCTGAGTGACCTTATCCGCGAAATCCGCGCCCTCCGTTCCGGCATGCATTACGATTGGAACAAATTTCCGCGCGTCCAATACAACGAGGTCGTACGGGTAACCCGCCGCCCGCTCCAAGAGATCGTGCGGCATCTTGAGCTGCACGAGCAAGAACATGCCTGAGCCGCTGCAAGAATCTCCCTGTGGGAGGTCCCGCGGCTAGCGGGTCGAGGGGGCGGAATTCTCCTGATTCAGTTTGTCAAGGTGATCGGAAACCCGGTTAATCTCGACGGTCGCATCGTGAACCGCTTTGACCGCGCGATCGGCTGCGATCGTGGCAGCCTGAGCGGCGGCCATCGCCTGGTCTGCCGCCTGTTGCGCACGGGCGGCCGATTCCTGGGCCTGGGCAGCCTGCTGCTGCGCCATCGCGGCGCGGTCGGCCTCTGACGGCCCGCATCCGGCGAACAGCGCTGCCGCGAGAACCATCGCCGCCCCGGCGGCAAATCTCAATTCGTTCGGCAAGTCGATCCGATGATCAGCGAGGCGCCAGCGCCTCGACCGCCTTCAGGTCGGGCAGCGGCTGATTATCCGCGCGCACCGGCAGGATACAGACGTGATTGGCGCCGGCCTTCAGATGGGCGTCGATACGCTCCCGGATCTTGTCGGCCGTGCCCCACGCCACGATCGCGTCGACCAGCCGGTCGCTGCCATTATCGGCGAGGTCGGCGTCGGTAAAGCCGACATTCTTGACGCTGCGCATATAGTTCGGCGCGCGCAGATAAATCTGCATGTAATTGCGGGCGGCGGCGCGGGCGCGAACCGCGTCACTCTCCAGGATGATCGCCTGGGCAGCGCAGATCCACGGCTTGGCGCCGATCGCGGCGCGGAACTTCGCGGTATGCTCTGGGGTCGTGAAATAGGTATGCGTGCCGGTGGCTTCGCTGGCCGCCAGCGCGAGCATCTTGGGATGCAACGCGGCAAGCAGCGTCGGCGGCTCCTCCTTGGGCGGCGCCGCCTTGTACATTGAGGCCTTCATCTTGGCGAGATACTCAGCCATGTAGCTGTAGGGCTTGCTGTAGTCATGGCCGCGCAGGCCGGTAACCAGATGCTTGTGGCTTACGCCGATGCCGAGAATGAAGCGGCCGCCGGATTGCTCGGCGAGGCTGCGCGCCCCGGCCGCCATCGTGATCGGATCGCGTGCATAGATATTTGCGATACCGGTCGCGAGGATCAGCCGCTCCGTTCCGGCCAGCAGGTAGCCGGCGTGAGCGAAGGGATGGCGGCCGACAGCCTCCGGAATCCAGAGCGCGCTGTAGCCGAGCTTCTCACCGTTGCGCGCGAACTGGAGCGTGTCCGCCGCGGGCATCGCGTCGAGAAAGAACCATAGTCCGACCTTGCCGAGTTCCATGCCTTCCTAATTAGTCCAGCGGATAAGGAGGCACAAGCTGAACCTCAAGTGCCGGGACGACATCTCTCGTCAAGTACGCAAGCCGAGAAACCTGCTCAAGCGCGCGGAGGTTCGACAGCTGGTCTTTACCCGCAGAGCCATCTCGGTGATTCGCCCTATCTCGAGCCGCACCTTACGCCCGAGGGAATCTCACTTCGCATCCCCCATCCTGTATGGCACGGTCATGAGGTTAATTTTTTTGCCGGGAGCAGGCCTGAACGCATTCATCGCGTATCGCTTCGGAAGATTGCTCGATCAATTGCGCGGCACCTGAATCGCAACTGGCGAGGGCTGCCCTTTTACGTTCTTCCGCGACGCGCTAGATTTCGGGGCGCGATCCAATCCCAGCGAGGCAACCCATGAAATTCGGTTTGATGTTCATCAACTCGGGCCCCTTCAGCCGGCCCGAGCTATTCGCCCATATGGCGCGCACCGCCGAGGAGTGCGGCTTCGAGTCGCTGTGGTCGGTCGAGCACGTCGTGATCCCGAAGGATTACAAGTCGCCCTATCCGTACTCGCCGAGCGGCAAGATACCCGGACCGGACGAGGTTCCAATCAATGATCCGCTGTTGCCGCTAGCCTATGCGGCCGCCATCACCAAACGGCTGCGGCTGGCAACCGGAATCGTGATCCTGCCGCAACATCATCCGCTCTATCTCGCCAAGCAGGCGGCGACGCTCGACGTGCTCTCGGGCGGGCGCGTGATATTGGGAGTCGGCAGCGGCTGGCTCAAGGAAGAGTTCGACGCGCTGGGGATCGATTTCGCGACCCGCGGGTTGCGCACCGACGAGGGCATCCAGGCGATGCGCGCGCTATGGCGCGATCATCCATCGAACTTCCATGGCAAGATTTTCAACTTCGGGCCGGTCGCTTCGTTTCCCAAGCCGGTGCAGAAGGGCGGGGTGCCGATTCACATCGGCGGCCATTCGGCGGCGGCGGTGCGGCGCGCGGCGGCTTATGGCGATGGGTTCTTCCCGGCGATCGGCGAGCCAGCCAAGCTTCGAGAGTTAATGGGCATGCTGCGGACGGAGTGCGATAAGCGCGGGCGCGACTTCGGCGAGCTTGAGCTCTCCTGCCTGGGCCGGGCCAAGCCCGATTCCATCGCGATCTGCCAGGAACTCGGCATCGCACGTCTGATCGTCACGCCGCCGGCCCTCGACCCGGATGCGTTCAAACGCGGATGCGAGCAGATCGCGAACGACTACATCGCGAAGACGTGAAGTTCGGCTGCGCGGGGGCTACGCCTGCTGCCAGGGCAGGCCCATCGCCTCGCCGCCGCCGTGACGCACGCGCACCGGCGCCATCCCGAGCGCCGCGATAATCACCAGGTTAGTGTCGCCGCTGTTGACGATCTGGTGGACCGCGTCGGAAGGGATCAGCAGCGTCGTATGGGGACCGAAGCTCATCTCCTTGCCGTCGATCGTGCAATGGCCCGATCCTTCGAGCACCACGATCGCCTCCTCGCATTGGTGACGATGGACCGGCGTCGAACTGTGCGGCGCAATCGTCTGTCCCCAGACTTCGAGCGTCTTCATCCCGTGCTCGGGACCGGCGAGGGTCTGATGTTTGAGGCCGGGGAGTTCGTACATCGGCTGCGCGGTGTTGTTCACGATCGGCATAATGCTGCGCTCCTATTTTCCTTCCCAAGGACCTGCGGTCCGAGCGAGAAGGGTTCGTTAATGCAAGTTAGTCCGAGCGTGCCCGGCGCACAAGTTACCGGCGGGTCCCGGAAGCTTAATCGCGCTTTGCATTTCGGGCGCGCTTGATGCGAGCATGCATCGGTAACAGCGCTGTGGCAAGGAGACCATCGTCATGTTGAAGAATCGGATAAATCCGGAACGGCTGCCGTCGGTTTTCCGCAAACAATATGAGCTCTGCGCGGTTAAGCCCGGCGAGACCATCGTGTTCCTTACCGATCAGAAGGCGGACCGCAACATTGTGGCGGCCGGAATCGCGGCGGCGGCGGAGATCGGCAATCCGGCCTTTGAGATCTGTGTGGGCGAGGGGCCCAGCGAAGAATACATGGGCAGCAATCCGCTGGATGTTCCAGCGCTGATTGAGGCGATGAAGCATGTGGATCTGGTGATCACCTTCTTTGTCGGTTTCTTCTCCGGATGGGAACAGACGGTGCGCGTGTCCGGCGGGCGCATCCTGCATCTGCTTGAGACTCCGGATCAACTGGTCCGTTTACAGAGCACACCGGAGCTGAAACAGGCGGTCCTGGCCGCGCGCGACCGGCTCGCACGGACGCAGAAGGTGCGGGTGACCAGCGATGCTGGAACCGATTTCTCCTGGGTGCGCGATGCTGACGTACCTCTGGTGGTCCACTACGGCGCGGTCGATGAGCCGGGCCAGATGGATCAATGGGGACAAGGGATGGTGGCGATGCATCCCACCGAAGGATCGGCTGTGGGCCGGGTCGTAGTGAAACCCGGCGATGCGTGGATTCTGCCTTACGCGCGGATGGTCCAGAGCGTGATCGATCTTGAGGTCCGCGACGGTTTCATCCGCCACGTTGACGGCGGTACAGACGCAAAGATTTTCAAGTACTGGCTGGATAGTTGCCGCACCTCGGCGGAAGACCTCGATCCTTACGCCATCTCTCATCTCGGATGGGGACTAAATCCCAAAGCGCGCTGGGACGATATCGTGCGTTACGAAAACAGCATGGAGAATCTGCAGGCTTCGATGCGGAGCTTCCCCGGCAGCTTCCTGTTCTCGACCGGGCCGAGCCCTCATCGCAAGACCCGCGGCCATATCGATATGCCGATGTGCGATTGTACGATTGCACTCGACGATGAAGTGATTATCGATCGCGGAAGGTTGATCGATCCGGCGATGATCGTCGACCCGGACCGTGCCTATCATTAAAGAATCGCCGAGGATCAGCCGCTGGGCCACCGGCTGGCTATTTCTCCCGATCGGCGGATATGCTGGGAGCCTCGAACCTGGGCCGTCGCCGGGTGCTTTCAGTACGGCGGTGGCCGAAAGGCGTGAGTCGTGGGCGATCAAAATACGAAGCTGCCGCTGATCGTTGAGACCGAAGCTCCTCTCGGATGGCTGGTATTCAACCGCCCTGAAGTACGCAACGCGCTCAACCTCGATACCTGGCGGCGTATCGGCACCGGAATCGCCGAGCTCGAGGCCGACGCCGGCGTGCGCGTCATCATCCTGCGCGGCGCCACTCCTGCGGCTTTCATCTCCGGCGCCGATATCTCGGAGTTCCCCAGCCAGCGTGCCGACGCCAAGCAGGCCAGCGCCTATCGCGCGCAAGTCGATCATGCGCTCGCAACCATGATCAACTGCCGCAAGCCGGTGCTCGCGATGATCTCCGGGTTTTGTATCGGCGGCGGCGTCCAGGTCGCGCTCGCCTGCGATATCCGCTTTGCCGCCAAAGGCACGCGCTTCGGCGTACCGGCCGGCCGGCTCGGTCTCGCCTACCCGATCGATGGCATACTCGCGCTGACGCAAGCGGTCGGCCCCGCCAACGCCCGCGACATCCTGTTTTCCGCGCGCCGCTTCGATGCCGAAGAGGCCTTCCACATGGGGCTCGTCAACCGGCTGCTCGAGCCCGATGAGCTGGAGAAGTTCGTGCGCGAGTATGCGCTCAAGATGGCCGATAATGCTCCACTCACTCTGGCCGCCGCCAAGGTCACGCTACGCGAGGCGCTGCGTGATCCCGCCGAGCGCGACCTGCAGACCATCCTGGATATGATCACGCGCTGCTATGAGAGCGAGGACTATCAGGAGGGCGTGCGCGCGTTCCTGGAGCGGCGTCAGCCGAAGTTCGCCGGCCGTTAGAGTCGCAGCCAGGCGGCGGCGCGGAGATCGCGGGTGGGAGCGGAAGCGCAGGAAGTCTACTTCAATCCCTGGGATGAGTCGTTCCGCGCCAATCCTTATCCACACTATCGGCCGCTGCTGGCCGGTCCGCCGCGCATAATCGACGGGCTGATGCCGATGGTGCTGGTGGCACGCTATGCCGACGTGACGGCGGTCCTGCGCGACCATCAGCACTTCTCCAGCGTCCAGCCGCGCACACCGCTGTTCCAGCGCCGGCGCGACGTCTTCGGCGATACGCCGACAGTGTTGTTTTCCGATCCTCCCGAGCACACTCGGCTGCGCCGTCTGGTCGCACCCGCCTTCACTGCGCGGCGAATTCGGGACCTCGAAACGCGGATTCGCGCCATCGCTGAGCGCTTGCTGGCGCGAGCCGAGCAGCGCGGCCAATTCGAAGTGATGGCGGATCTCGCCAATCCGCTGCCGGTGATGGTGATCGCGGAGATGCTGGGTGTGCCGGCCGACGATTACGAAAAATTCAAGGCTTGGTCGGATATCGTGATCGACGGCGATAACACGCTACCGCCCGCTCCGTTTCCCGATTCGGTGCGCCACGCGCTCGGCGCGATCGTCGAGTACTTTCAGGCCGAGGTCAAAAAACGCCGCGAATGTCCGGGCGACGATCTGGTCAGCGTGCTGATCGCCGCTCACGAAGAGAGCGACCAGCTGAGCGAGGCCGAGCTGATGGCCTTCATCGTAATCCTGCTGCTGGCCGGCAATGAGACCACCACTAATCTGATCGGCAACGGGATGCTGGCACTGGGCGAGAATCCCGGCCAGCTCGAACTGCTGCGCGCGCGGCCGGAGCTGATGGCGGGCGCGATCGAAGAGATGTTGCGCTACGATTCTCCGGCGCAATCTGCCGTGCGCTTCGTCAACGCGGGAGCCGAGGTCGCCGGCGTGCCGGTGCGCGAGGGCAGCTTCGCCTTCGTGATCCTGGCCGCGGCCAACCGCGATCCCGCGCAATTTCCGCATCCCGATCGCTTCGACATCAGACGCCAGCCCAATGAACATCTGGCCTTCAGCGCCGGTATCCATTATTGCATCGGCGCCGCGTTGGCGCGGCTGCAGGCCTCGATCGCGATTGCGGGGGTGCTCGCACGCTTCCCGCGTCTGCGGCTCGCCGCACCGGACGGCGCGCGACTCTACAAGGGCTCGTATTTTCTGCGCGGCCTGGCCGAACTGCCGATGGCTATCGGCTGACGGCGCGGGCCGTGACAAACGATTCTGACCCCGGTAGCGCGGCGTCTCCACCCGCATCCGGAACGGCTGCACGCGGCGCGATCTTCGGGCTCTTTCCGCCGCTCAATCCGCGCGAATGGCGGGTCTTCGGAATCGCCGCAACGGCCGGCTTTTTCGATAACTACGATACCGCGCTGCTGAGCCTCGCGCTCACGCAGATTCAACGCGGCCTCGGAATGGCCGAGGCCCATCTCGGCGAGATGCTCTCGATAGTGCGGCTGGGCTATCTGCTGTCGCTCGCGATCGCGCCGCTGGCGGACGCGCTGGGACGCCGCCGCCTGCTGCTCTTCACGATCTTCGGCTACACCTTCTTCACCGGCCTCAGCGCCATCGCGCCGGGCGAGAAAAGCTTTATCGCCGCGCAATGCATGGCGCGCGCCTTTGCCGGCACCGAAGAGGTGGTCGCGCTGGTGATTGTCGCCGAAGAGGTGCGAGCGGGCGTGCGCGGCTGGATGATAGGGATGCTCGGCGCGCTGATTGCGTCGGGCTATGGCCTGGCGGCGATCGCGTTCGCCTTTATCCATACGGTTCCCTACGGATGGCGCGGTCTATATGCGCTCGCGCTGGTGCCGCTGCTCATCATCGCGCCGTTGCGCCGCCTGCTGCCCGAAAGCCATCGTTTCGAGCACGAGCGCCTGCAGAAAGGCGCCTTGCGCAGCCGCCTGATCGAACCGCTCGCCGACCTGATTCGCCTTTCGCCGGGGCGGCTGGCGATGCTGCTGGGCGCGAGCTTCCTGATCGCGATGGGCAGCAATCCGGCCAGCTATCTCTACGCCAAATACCTGCAGGATGCTCATCGATGGTCGCCGGGACAGGTTTCGTCGCTGGTGTTTTTCGGCGGCGCGATCGGGATCATCGGTAATATCTTCTCTGGCCGCCTGAGCGATCGCTTCGGACGCCGCACGATGGGTGCACTGTTCACGCTGCTGGGGCCGCTATTCACGGTCTGGATGTTTACGGCGCGCAATAATTCCGTGATCGCGGCCTGGGTGCTGCGACTGTTCTTCGATACCGCTTCGGCTACGATCGTGAGCGCCTACGCAGCCGAGCTTTTCCCGACCTCCTATCGGGCCTCCGCCGGCAGTGCGATGCTGGTGGCCAGCACTCTCGGCGGCGCGCTCGGCCTGACGCTCGAAGCGCTGCTCTACGGCGTTACCGGCTCGCATTGGAGCGCGATCTCCTACCTGAATGGGTTTTCGATGTTGGCGCCGATTATCATCTATCGATTTTTCCCGGAGACGGCTGGACGTGAACTGGAAGCGATCTCACAACAAAACATCTCGGCGATCTGATTCAATCGGGCGACGATTAGCGGTCCTCGCGGCCGCCGGTCTGTTCGTCATACTGGCGGCGGCGGGGGGGCGAAGCGCCCCAGCGGCGCCGCCGGGGCGAGTTGCGATTTTCGCACCCGATGGCAGCGAGCGTGCCGCGGTGCAGGTTGAAATCGCCGACGACCAGGCGGAGCGCGAGCGCGGCCTGATGTTCCGCGACCATCTGGACGAAAATGCCGGGATGATCTTCGTC
>DATJRJ010000113.1:0-45887 GCA_035504735.1 Binataceae bacterium (SeqCode) | reverse complement strand
CAAGGTCAGCGCGACGTGCACACGCGCGGGTGTGCTCAATGGCCATACCGAGGCGGTGACGGCTGGCCTCAAGCGGCCAGCCTCCGTTGATGAGGTGATAAACGCGTTCGAGAGCTTCGGTGCCGAGTTCAGCGCACTAGGTCTGCCGAATGCGCCGCGGCGGATGATCACGGTGCATCGCGATCCGATGCGCCCACAGCCGCGCCTTGATCGCGACGCCGAGAACGGCATGACGACCTCGGTCGGGCGCATCCGGCCCGACGAAGTAATCGGCAATGGCGTCAAATATCTTTTAGTGACCCACAATGCCGCGATGGGTGCGGGACGCGGCGCCGTCCTGCTCGCCGAATATCTGAAGCGCTCCGGCTATCTCGGCTGATCCGGCTAGCGCGGTCCTTTGGCCACGATTACGCGCCCGAGCGCCGGGAGATCCTTCGTTCCACCAGCCTCTACTCAGGATGACGAAAGGTTCCAAACAAGTCTCACTATGATGAATCAGGCCTGACCGCGCGGTTGACAATCCGGAGTCTCTCGGATAACCCTGTTTTTGGCGTGAGCCTTATCGAGAGCGGCGGAGGGACTGGCCCGAAGATGCCGCAGCAACCGGCCCCGTGGTGGGTGCTGGTGCTAACTCCTGCAGGGTTTCTCCAGTTGGGATGCCCTGGAAGATAAGGCGAGAGTGAATAACCCTCGTCCTTATCGCAGGACGGGGGTTTTTGATTTTTCAAGCCAGTCATCCCGAGTTCCCGAAGGCCGCGACGAAAATTGTGACAAAAGGTGTGCTGATAGTCGGACTTGGCGGATTAGGCGTGCCTGCGGCGCTGACCGCGGTGCGCGGCGGTGTGAAGCGGCTTGGGCTCGTTGATCCGGACCCGGTCGAACTCTCGAACCTGGCACGCCAGGTGATCTATCGCGAGTCCGATCTTGGCAGGTCCAAGGTCGTCGCCGCCGCCGAGCGCATGAAGCAGTATGCGCGGGATCTCGAGATCGAGAGCTTCCCGCTGGCGCTTGAGTCCTCGAACGCAACGCGCCTGGTCGGGAACTTTGGCTTCGTGATCGATGCCACCGACAGCCCTGCGGCGAAGTTTCTTATCAACGATGTTTGCGTCGCGAGCGATATCCCGTTCATCTATGGCGGCGTGCTCGGGCTGACGGGCCAGGCGATGACGGTTATTCCGGGACGTACGGCCTGCCTGCGATGCCTGTTCGAAGAGCCGCCCGGCGAAGCCGAAATCGCGAGTTGCCGCGAGGCCGGAATTATCGGTCCTGTGGCGGGCGCAATCGGGCAGCTGCAAGGGGCCGAGGCTGCACGCTGGGCGAGCGGCGAGAACCTTCGCTGCGCGGGAATGCTTGTCACTTACGATGGCGCGCACGGCGCAAATTCGCGAACTATCGCGATCCGTCCGCGCGTGGGATGTAATTGCGGCGCATCGCGAGCCGAGACCGCTTCGGCGGCCGGCTCTACGCGCCTGACGGGGAACCTATGAGCTACGTGACCAGCCTCAAATGCCGCGAATGCGGGCAGGAATACCCGATCACCCCGGTCCACGTATGCGAGACCTGCTTCGGCCCGCTCGAAGTGGTCTACGATTACGCTCGCATCCGCAAGGTCCTGACGCGCGCCTCGATCGAGCGCCGGCCCGAAAACCTGTGGCGCTATCGCGAACTGCTTCCGGTCGACGACGGTGAGCCCGAGATGGGCCCGTTTTCCGGCTTCACGCCGCTGCTCCATGCCCGCCGGCTCGGCGCCGAAGTCGGGCTGCACAAGCTCTACATCAAGGACGACACCGTCAACCATCCGACGCTTTCCTATAAGGATCGCGTGGTCGCGGTTGCGATCACCAAGGCCCGCGAGTTCGGCTTCACCACGGTTTCGTGCGCGTCGACCGGAAACCTGGCGACCGCGGTCGCGGCCCATGCGGCGCGCGCCGGCTTGCGCTGCTACATCTTCATGCCCGAGGGAGTCGAATCCGGCAAGATCGTCGGCTCGACGATTTACGGGGCGCAGGTAATCACGATTCGCGGCAACTACGACGACGTTAACCGGCTGTGCAGTGAAATCGCCGACAAGTATGGCTGGGCGTTCGTCAATATCAACTTGCGTCCTTATTATACCGAGGGCGCCAAGACCTTCGGCTTCGAGGTTGCTGAACAGCTCGGATGGCGCCTGCCCGACCATATCGTGGTGCCGACCGCGGGCGGCACAATCCTGCCCAAGGTCGCCAAGGCCTTCAAGGAATTCAAGGAGCTCGGCCTGGTGGAAGGCAGCTTCAAGATCCATTGCGCGCAGGCGGCCGGCTCCGCGCCGGTTATCGCGGCGCTGCACAAGAGCAGCGATCTGATTCTGCCGGTGAAGCCGGATACGATTGCCAAGTCGATCGCGATCGGAAATCCGGCCGACGGCTACTATGTTCTCAAGGCAGTGCGCGAATCCGGCGGCTGGGGTGAAGGCGCGAACGATGCCGAGATTATCGACGCGATTCGGCTGCTGGCCCGCACCGAGGGTATCTTTGCCGAGCCGGCCGGCGGCACCACGCTCGCGGTCACGCTCAAGCTCGCGAGCCAGGGGCGCATCAAACCCGACGAGATGGTTGTGGTTTCGATTACCGGCAACGGCTATAAAACTCTTGAGGCGGTGGCCAACATAATCGAACAGCCGGTGATTATCGAAGCACGCCTGGCGGAGTTCGACGCGCTCTATGAGCGGCTACCCAATGGCAAGCGCGCAGTGGCCGGCGCGGCCTGAGGAATCACCAACCCGGCACCAAAATCAGTCCGGAGCATCGGCTCGGAAATCGACCAGGAGGCTAGTCCGAAACGCTATGGCAATCAGGGTCAGGGTACCCACCCCGCTGCGCAGGTTTACCGCCGGCATCGATGAAGTCACGGCTGGTGGCGATTCGGTCCGGGCTGTGATCGAGGATCTGGAGCAGCGGCATCCGGGCATGCGCGAGCGGCTGCTTGACGGTAGCGGCGAACTACGCCGCTTCGTCAACATCTACCTCAACGGCAATGACATCCGTTTTCTCGAGCAGCTCGACTCGAAGGTCAAGGACGGCGATGACATTTCAATCGTCCCCGCGATCGCCGGCGGACGCTGACCGCCCATACGTCCCGGTCGCGCGCGCGGCCAGCGTGCTTGAGCTGATCGGCAACACGCCGCTGCTCGAATTACGCCGGCTGACCGCCGGCCTGTTGCGCCCCGGTGTGCGCCTGTACGCCAAGCTCGAGGGCTTCAATCCTGGCGGCTCAGTGAAGGACCGCGCGGCCCGCAGCATGATTGAGCGCGGCCTTGAAAGCGGCGAGCTGCGGGCGGGCAAGGTGATCATCGATTCGACCTCGGGCAATACCGGGATCGCGCTGGCGATGGTCGGGGCGGCGCTGGGATACCCGGTCGAGCTGGTGATGGCATCCAACGTCAGCCGCGAGCGCAAGAAGATCATACAGGCCTTCGGTGCACGGCCGATCTACTCCGATCCGCTCGAAGGCTCCGATGGAGCGATCCTGCTGTGTCGCAAGATTATCGGCGAAAATCCCGACCGCTACTTCAAGCCCGACCAATACAACAACGAGGCCAACTCGCTCGCCCATTTCGAGACCACCGGTCCCGAAGTCTGGAATCAGACCCGCGGTAAGGTGACGCATTTCGTGGCCGGTATCGGCACCGGCGGCACGATTATGGGCACCGGGCGCTATCTGAAATCGCGCAACCCGGCGGTTCGCATAATCGCCGTCGAGCCGGACGATCCGATGCATGGGCTGGAAGGGCTGAAGCACATGGCTTCATCGATCGTGCCGGGTATCTACCACGAAGACCGGATCGACGACAAAATCCAGGTCTCGACTGAAGACGCGTACGAGATGGTCTACGCGCTGGGACAGCTCGAGGGTATCCTGGTCGGACAATCGGCGGGTGCGGCGATGGTCGCCGCACTCAAAGTCGCCAGCTCGCTCAGCGAAGGCTGCGTGGTGACGATCTTCAGCGATTTCGGCGATAAGTATCTTTCGACCAATCTCTGGATCGGATGGCAGGAGTGGCGGCGCGAGCGGCTGCAACTGTTGGTCGGCAAATGGAACGTATCCACGAACGCTATTACCTGAGCTACCCGCAGAGCCTGATCCGCGAGCCGCTCCTGTACCACCTGGTGAAGAAGTTCGATCTGATCTTCAACATACGCGGGGCCAGCGTCTCCGAGGAGATGGGCCTGGTGGCGGTCGAGTTCGAGGGCACGCGCGATCAGATCGAGCGCGCACTGCAATGGCTCAGACAAATCGGCGTGACCGTCGAGCCGATCGAGAAGAACGTCATCGAATAGATCCCCGCAGCGGGCGGTTCTCAAGGATATTTCACGATGGCGCTCAGCGACCGCCAAATCGAACGCTACAGCCGACAAATAATTGTGCCCGGAATCGGTGGTCGCGGACAGGAACGCCTGCTCGCCGCCACGCTTGCGATAACCGGTGAAACTGCCGACCTCGATATGCCGCTCGCCTACCTGGCCGGCGCCGGTGTCGGCACGATTCTCGTCGAGACGGCCGGCGGCATATCGATCGATCCCCGGCTAATCGCGGACCTGGGCGATCTGAATGAGGATTCGCGAGTGGCGGCGATGACCGCCGCGCCGCCTATGCCTATCGATTGCTCGATAATCCTGATCGGGAGCGCAAATGCCCTGAAGACCGCGCGTGGTGCGATAGATCGGACCGCGGGCCGGCCGGTCGTGCTCGTCAGACTCGACGCGCCACCCCGGATCGCATCACTTGCCGCTACTCCGTGCCCCCTCTGTGCCGGGGTCGACCTGCTTGGCCCCTTCGGCAAGCGGGCAGAGCAGGCCGACTTCATCGCGATGCTCGCGACGGCCGAGGCGCTCCGGCTGCTCACGAGCGAGGAGCGAGCATTAACTCCCCGCCTGTTCGACTTCAGCGGCTACCAGTCGCAAGGCGTCGCAATCGGCAGGCGCGCCGGAACAAACCGATGCCAATGTGAATCTCGCCCGGCGGCCCATGGCTGAGAACCGCTCTGGCACCGCCATACCCGATCTCTGGCTGTTCGATTTCGACCGCACGTTGGCGCTGCTCGAACCGGAAGTCGATTGGGCCCAAAGCCGGCGCGAGCTGGAAATCGAGCTGCGTACGACGAATGTGCCGGTGGCCCTGCTGGATGAGCTGATCGCGGCGATTCCACGCGGCAACCTGCCGTTGTACGAAGCGCTGCGGGCGCGTCTGCTGGACGCGCCCGCAGCATCCCTCTCGCCAGCCGGCACAGCCGAAGCGCGGGCGATTCTCGCCCGCGCTTCGGCTGTGATCGAGCGCTATGAGTTAGCAGGCGTCGGGCGTGCCGTGCCGATGCCCGGGGCGCAGGTGCTGTTGCGCGCGCTGGGCGCCCGCAACAGCACCTGCGCCGTGGTGACCTCCAACTCCTCGCGCACAGTTGCGCGATGGCTCGCTGACCAGCAGGCGACCGCGCTGGTCAGCGTCATCGTCGGACGCGATAGCGGGCTGGCGCTCAAGCCATCGCCAGCGATGGTTCAGCTGGCACTCGAGCTCTGTACCTGTAGGGATGCAATCTTTGTCGGCGACAGCGAAGCAGATTTACGCGCCGCCCATTCGGCGAGCCTGCGCTTCCTCGGTATCGCGCCAGAACTATCGCAACGTGCGCGATTGCTGTCGTGCGGGGCGAACGAACATGAGATGTTCCAGTCGCCTGCCGAGCTCACAAGAGTCTTTGATCTAGAATAGGGCAGGCTATTAGGCCAGATCCCGATCCCGCCCATAAGGCGCGATTCATAAAGATGAGTAATTTAGTCCTTTAAGTAATTGACTAACATGGTCGGGTAAAATATCTTTTAGGCGAGGCTGATCTTTATGCCGATTCGCGAGGCTCCTTCGTGGGAAACTGTTCGCAAGCGCAATCTGGTCGAGCGCCTGAAGAACGAACTTTTTCCCACCGAGCTCGAGGGTATCTGGCAGCAGCGCCTGGTCGATACCTCTTACGAGAGCGTCCCCGAAGAGGACATCGTACGTCTTCAGTGGTTCGGCCTCTACCATGATAAGCCGAAGGTCGGTAGCTTCATGATGCGCGTCAAGATTCCGGGCGGGCTGCTGGTGCCGGGTGCGTTGCGCGCGATTGGCGAAATTGCCGATCGTTACAGCCACGGTAAGGGCGAGCTGACCACCCGCCAGAACATCCAGCTCCATTACATTACGCTTGACCGATTCCCTGAAATTCTCGACCGGCTCCAAAGCGTCGGCCTGACCACTATGGGCGGATGCGGTGACGTGGTGCGCAATATCACTGGATGCCCGGTGGCGGGCGTCGATGGCGACGAGTTGTTCGACGCGACCGCGACGCTGGCCGAGGCGGCGCGATTCTTTTACGGCAACCGCGAGTATTCGGATCTGCCGCGCAAGCACAAGATCACGATTGCGGCCTGCCCTTTTCAGTGCAACGCCCCCGAAATTAACTGTATCGCGCTGGTCGGTATCCGCGTCGATGGCCGCGAGGGCTTTGCCGTGCGGGTCGGCGGCGGACTCTCCTCGACCCCGCGTATCTCGCGCCACCTGGGCGTTTTCGTGCTACGCAGCGATGCGCTTACGGTGCTGCGCGCCATTATCGACGTTTGGCGCCTGACCACCGAGTATCGCCTTTCGCGCGTCAAGGCGCGACTCAAGTTCATGATCGACGACTACGGCGTCGACGAGTTCCGCAAGCTGGTCGAAAAGCGGCTCGGCCATGAACTGGAGACTCTGGCCGAGTTGCCGTTGCCGGATTCCGAAAGCGATCACATGGGCATCCACGAAGGCCGCCAGGTGGGTACGTTCTATGCCGGCTTTCCGGTCTACCTAGGCTTCGCCACCGGGGCGCAGATGATCGCAATCGCCGACCTCCTCGACAGCTTCGGCGGCGACCTCCGGCTTACCCGCCGCCAGAACTTCATCGTCACCGGCATCCCGCACGAGCGGCTGGACGAAGTAACCGGCAGGATCGGCGAGCTTGGCTTTCCGATCTCCGCCAACGGGCTGCACGCCTCGTCGATCGCCTGCATCGGCGATCCGCATTGCAACTTCGCGGTGACGCCGACCAAGTCCAAGCTCGAAACCGTGGTGACGCGCCTGATCGCGGATTTCGGCGAGGACGTTGCCGGACTCAAACTGAATCTCGACGGCTGCCCGCACGCCTGCGCGCAGCATTGGACCGGCGACATCGGGTTGCAGGGCACCACCGCGCGGGGGCCGGCCGGAGAGCCGCTAGAGGCCTTCGATATCATCCTGCGCGGCGGGCTCGGCCGCGACGCCGCGATCGGCAAGCCGGTATTGCGGCGGGTGCCGTCTGCAGAGGTCGAGAATCAGGTGGCGCGGCTCTTTGGCGGCTACCTGGAGCGGCGCGAGGCGGGCGAAACCTTCAGCCGTTTCTGCACCCGCAGCGCGGACGACGAGCTGATATCAATCGCGCGCGGCGGCGCATCTGCGAATGCTTCGTGAGCGGGGAGAAATCGTGTACGACACTGAACCCAACCTCCTGATGGACGAACTGGAAGCCGGCGAGGTCGCGATCGAACTCGACGACAAGGAGCCGGCCGATGTGCTGGCTTGGGCTATCGAGCGCTTCGGCAAACGTCTCGGAATCTGTTCGAGTTTCCAGGCCGAGGGTTGCGTGCTGATCGACATGGCCTGGCGTATCGATCCCAAGGTGCGCGTTTTCACCATCGACACCGGTCGCCAGCCTGACGAGACCTACCAGTTGATCGATCAATTCCGCGAGCGTTATGGAATCGAGGTCGAGATCTTCTTGCCCGACTCAGGCGCCGTAGAACGGATGACGCAGCGGCACGGGCCTAACCTGTTCTATCGTGATGTCAATCTGCGCCTGCTCTGCTGCCAGCTCCGCAAGGTCATCCCGCTGCGCCGCGCGCTTCGCAACTACGACGCCTGGGTAACCGGCCTGCGCCGCGACCAATGGGCGACGCGCTCCAATATCCGCAAGGTCGAAATCGATCATGATCATGGCGGAATCGTAAAGCTCTCGCCGATGGCCGACTGGACCGAAGAAGAGGTCTGGGATTATATCCGCGCCAACCAGGTGCCTTACAACGCGCTCTACGACAAGGGTTTCAAGTCGATCGGATGCGCGCCGTGTACACGCGCGCTGGCGCCGGCCGACGATCCGCGCGCGGGCCGCTGGTGGTGGGAGACCGGCGCACCCAAGGAATGTGGGATGCACTGCGCGATCGAAACCGGCGGCTTCGAGCACGAATTAGCGGCGCTGCTCGGCGGCCATCAGGACGGCAGCGCGCCCGCGGGCGGATGAGGCAATTGCGCGAAGATACCCAAATACATCCGGCTACCGCCGCCGGTGCCGATAGCCCTTCGAACGAGCCGCTGGCGCTCGAAGCGCTTCATCGCGAACTGCTTGCACCGCGCGTGCGTGCGATCGCCGCGAGCGTAGCCGACAGCGCCGCGCGTGCGCCCTGGCTCGAACTGGAAGCCGCGATCGATGCGCTCTCCATCCCGCTAGCGCTTCAGGAGCGGATAGCAACCGTAATCGAGCTGGCGCTCTCGGGTGGACGCATCCGCCGCGAAGCGGGACCGGCGGCCGAAGCCGCGCTGGCCGCGCTGTTCCGCAAGACCTCGCATGGCCTCGCGCTCGCGGCCAGACTGGACTCGATAAATCGTGCGCTGGCGCAGCTCAAGGATAGTTCCATCGACGGCGTCAGGACCACGATGCGGGCGCCGGGTGTTTACGTTCTGACAATTCAAACCGCCGCGCTTCAGATCGCGATCCGGTTCGATCGTAACGGCCCCGAGGTCGAATCACTCGAGGTCGGGCTCGGCTGAGATCCCATGGACTGGCTTCCGGCCTTCATTCGCCTGCGCGGCCATCGATGCCTGGTAGTCGGCGGCGGCACGGTCGCGCTTCGCAAGGCTCGCCAGTTGCTTGCGGCAGGGGCCTCGGTGACCGTGGTTGCACCCGCTCCGGTGCCCGGGTTCAGCGATCAGACGGCTGCCGGCGGAATCGAAATCCTGCGCGGCCGGTTCGCGCCTGAGTTGGTGCGCGGCTGCCGATTGGTGATCGCGGCAACCGACGATCCTGAGATCAACCGCGAGGTCGCGGCGGCGGCAGAGCAGCACGGGGTGCTGGTCAACGTGGTTGACGCGCCCGCATTGTGCGGTTATATCGCCCCGGCGATTATCGATCGCGACGGCGTCACCGTTGCGATCGGTACCGATGGAGTGGCGCCGATTCTCGCGCGCGAGTTGCGCGCGAGAATCGATGCGGCCATCCCGCACGGCCTGGGACGGCTCACCGCACTGGTCGCGCGCTGGCGCGCGACTGTGCAACGTTACCTGCCGGCGGGCGCGGTGCGCCGCCGCTTCTGGGAAGACGTCGTGCGCGGCCCGATCGCGGGCGCCGCGGTGAGCGGCGACCATGATGGCGCCGCGCGCCTGATGGGACGCGCGCTGGAGCGCGCCTGCGCCGGGGACCTCAAGCCGCAGGGCGAGGTCTATCTGGTCGGCGCGGGACCGGGCGATCCCGAATTGCTCACGCTTGCTGCACTCAGACTCATGAACGATTGTGACGTCGTCCTGCACGACAGCCTGGTGGCACCCGAGATTCTCGCGATGGTGCGGCGCGACGCGGTCCGGATCGACGTCGGCAAGCGCTGCGGGGCACGCGGTATGAGCCAGAACGAACTCAATCGCCTGATGGTCGAAAAGGCGCGCGCAGGGCAGCGCGTACTGCGCCTCAAGGGCGGCGATCCCTTCGTCTTCGGACGCGCCGGCGAAGAAATGGAAGCGTTGGCGCAAGCCGGGATTGCCTATCGCGTGGTGCCGGGAATCACTGCGGCCGCCGGGTGCGCCGCCGAAGCGCGTATCCCGCTGACTCATCGCGATTATGCGCATACCTGCGTGCTGACCACCGGCCATACCTGCGAAGGCAGCCCGGATTGGGCGCGCCTCGCCGCGGCCGGCCAGACGATCGTTTTTTATATGTCTTTCAAAAACCTGGAGACTACCTGCGCGGAGCTCATACGTCATGGGCTCGAGGCGGCGACACCGGCGGCGGTGGTTTCGCGCGGCACGATGAGTGATTCGCGCCTGCTGATCGGCACCGTCGAGACGCTGGCGCAGATGGTCGAACAACAGCGGCCCGCATCGCCTGCGATCGTGATAATCGGTGAGGTCGTGCGCGTGCGCGAGCGCCTCGACCAGTTCGCCGTACAGGCGGCAGGTCTGACGCGAGCTGAGGTCACGAACGGCCGGGAAGGACCGTTCCGATGGGTTGAACTGCCGCCGATTCCAGTTAATCCTTAGCTGGAAGCACGCACTCGCCAATTTCAATTCACGAGGTTCGTGGCCCAAAAAATTCGTTACCTTATCCCTAACTATCAGAACGAGGAGCAGAGGTGTCTCAGGAACAAGGATTCACGCTTTGGTTCACCGGTCTTTCCGGTGCAGGCAAATCGACGCTGGCAAACCTGGCGGCGCTGGAACTGCGCGAACGCGGCCATCGGGTCGAGATTCTCGATGGCGACGAGGTGCGAACCAACCTGTCGAAGGGGCTGGGTTTCTCCAAGGAAGATCGCGACACGAATATCCGCCGTATCGGATATGTATGCCGGTTGCTGTCGCGCAACGGCGTGATCGCGGTCTCGGCGGCGATTTCGCCCTATCGCGACATTCGCGATGAAGTGCGGCGCGCGCATGACCGCTTCTTCGAGGTCTTCGTGAAATGCTCGCTCGATGAGCTGGTGAAGCGCGACGTCAAGGGGCTATACGAAAAGGCGCTGCGCGGAGAAATCGCGAACTTCACCGGAGTTTCGGACCCCTACGAGGAGCCGCTCGATCCGGAGCTGGTAGTCGAAAGCGATCGCGAGGCCGCCGAAGAGAGCCTCGCCAAGCTGATCGGCACGCTCGAGCATCGCGGCTACATCGCCGGCGCGCCGGTGACCAGAAAGACCGCCGGCAAGCAGGCCATGCGATGAGCGAGGCGGCCAAAGATGCAATCACGCCGCATGGCGGCGGCCCATTGGTTGACCTCGCCGCGCCGGCGGGCGAGCGCGCCGCGCTGAGTGCGGCCGCCGCGAAGCTGCCGCTGATCACTCTCAATGCGCGCGATCTGGCGGACCTCGAGATGCTCTCGACCGGCGCCTTTACGCCGCTCACCGGCTTCATGGGCGAGGCCGACTATGTGCGCAGCCGGGACGCGATGCGCCTTGCCTCAGGCGTGCCCTGGTCGATACCAATTACGCTCGGAATCGCGGAGAGCGAAGCGCGTGGTTTGAAATCGGGCGGCGAGGTTGCATTGGCCGCGCCGACGGGCGAGCGCATCGCGATCCTCAAGATCGGCGAAATCTTTCAGGCCGACCGGCATCGCGAGGCCGAGGCGGTCTTCGGCACCGCCGACGAGGCCCATCCGGGCGCCAAGAATGTGCTCGAGGCACATGCCACCTGTATCGCGGGGCAGCCGATTCTGTTCGGTGAAATTCCGGGGCGCACATTCCTCGAATGTCCGCGCGAACCGCGTGCGACGCGCGCCGCATTCCGCGCCCTCGGATGGCGCAAAATCGTTGCGTTTCAGACCCGCAACCCGACTCATCGTGCCCATGAATACATCCAGAAGATCGCGCTCGAGGTCTGCGACGGCCTGATGCTTCATCCGCTGGTCGGCGAAACCAAGGGCGACGATGTGCCGGCCGCGGTGCGGATGGAGACTTATCGAGTGTTGCTCGATCTCTACTATCCGAAGAATCGCGCGTTGCTGGCGGTGATGCCGGCGCATATGCGCTATGCCGGTCCGCGCGAGGCGATTCTGCACGCGATCGTGCGTCGCAATTACGGCTGCACGCATTTTATCGTGGGTCGCGATCACGCCGGCGTCGGTTCATATTACGGCAGCTACGACGCACAGAAGATCTTCGATCGGTTTACACCCGAGGAAATCGGCATCACGCCGCTCTGCTTTGAGAATACTTTCTACTGCAAGCGTTGCGGCGCGATGGCGTCATACAAGACCTGTCCGCATGATGACGCCGATCGTCTGCTGCTGTCGGGTACGAAGGTGCGCGAGATGCTGCGGCGTGGAGAGTTTCCACCTCCCGAGTTTACTCGCCCTGAATTGGCCGAAATCCTGGTACGCGCGATGCGCGAGCGTTAATCGCCTCTATCTGAATCCAAAGCGGCAGCGCGCCCGCAAGCGCAAGCCGCGGCTTTTGCCGGAGAATAGCCGTCGGGCTGGAACTATCGGCTCGGTGCGCTCATTGTTGAATTATGAGCACCGTGTCGCCCTATGTCGCCGCGATCGGCACGGCACTCCCGGCCAACTACGTCGCCCAGGAGCGCCTGACCGCTGCTCTGCGCGAGGTATGGGCGCAGAAGCATTCCTCAACCGAGCGCTTCGATCGAATCCAGAGCGCGCTGGGCGTCGCTGGCCGCTATCTCGCCCTCTCGTTCGAGGAATATCCGCTGCCCTCGTTTGCCGCGGCCAACGACGCCTGGCTGCGCGTAGCGCCTGAACTGGCGGAGGCGGCGGCGCGCGACGCGTTGGCGGCCGCGGAGCTGCAACCCGCCGACGTCGACCACGTCTTCTTCGTCACCGTTACCGGCATCGGCACGCCCACCGCCGACGTTGGTCTGGCGACGCGGCTCGGGATGCGTCGCGACGTCAAGCGCACGCCGATTTTCGGGCTCGGATGCGTCGCCGGCGCTTCGGGCATCGCACGCGCGGTGGACTACGTGCGGGCCTACGAGCGCGAGGTGGCGATGGTGGTGAGCGTCGAGCTGTGCTCGCTGACCCTACAACTCGACGATCTCTCCGCCGCCAATATCATCGCCTCTGGACTGTTCGGCGACGGCGCCGCGGTGGCCCTGGTTGCGGGCGGCGCACGCGGGCCGATCCAATCGCCGCGCATAGTTGCCACCCGTTCAATTCTCTACCCGGACACCGAGCGTATCATGGGATGGGACCTGGTCGCCGGTGGATTTAAGATCGTGCTCTCGGCGCGCCTGCCGGAGCTGATATGCGCGAACCTCGGCGCCGATGTCGATTCCTTCCTGGCCGCCCACAACCTGACGCGCGGTGACATTGCACATTGGGTCGCGCATCCGGGCGGCCCGAAAATTCTGCGCGCCGTCGAAGACTCGCTGGAACTTCCGCCGGAGAGCCTCGCGCGTTCGTGGCGCTTCCTGGAATCGACCGGCAACCTTTCTTCCGCCTCGATCCTGTTCATCATGCGCGATTTTCTCCGCGAGCATCGCGCCCAGGCGGGCGATTGGGGGCTGATGCTCGCGATGGGTCCCGGGTTCTGCGTCGAGCTCGTTTTGCTCCAATGGTGATAGGCGAGCGCGCCTACCTCGCGATCCTGGCTTTCGTCGCCGCTGAACGCGTGGTCGAGCTCTTCATCTCGCGCCGCCATGCCGCCCACGCCTTCGCTCATGGCGGCTTCGAGAGCGGCCAGGCGCATTACCGTGCGATGGTTGCTCTGCATGCCGCGTTGCTAGTCGCCTGCGCCGTGGAGTCGCTAATCTGCATCAGGCGAATACCGGCCGCCTTGTCGACCGGTGCTCTGATTGTCGCGGCCAGCGCGCAGATGCTGCGCTATTGGGCGGTGTGGACGCTTGGCGAGCGCTGGAGCACCCGCATCATCGTGATACCGGGCGCGCTGCCGGTGACCAGCGGACCGTATCGATTCATGCGCCATCCGAATTATCTCGCGGTGGTACTCGAAGTCGCAGCACTGCCGCTGATCCGCGCAAACTGGTACACGGCGATCGGCTTCTCGATCGCAAATGCCATCGTTCTGGCGGTGAGGATTCCGGCCGAGGAGCGCGCAATGGGCGCGAGCTATCGCGAGGCGTTTGCGTCGCGCCGCCGCTTCATCTTGTGAAGCGGCGCACGACGGTGCCCGATCCCAGGCGGACGCCGCTCACTGGAGCGGCGGTTCATCGCCCGGCGGCGCCATTATCGGCGAGCCATGATGCAGCACCATCCACCATTGCGTACCGGCCCGCTCGAAGACGTTGGTCGAGAGCACCCTAGCCTTGACCACGCCCTCATAGCCGCGCTGGGTTAGGGTTTCTTCGACCACCACGAAGCCGAGTCCGTCGTTGACGCGCGCGTCGACTACCCGGATCTCGAACTTCATTTCGAAGACGTTCTCGAAAATCCGCTCCCAGCTATTCATGATCGGGCCCCATCCGGCGAGCTCCGGCCATCCCGGATGGATACATATGATGCGCGGATCTTTGAGCCATACCGATTCCATCTTTTCGGAATCGAGGCTCTCGAAGGCGCGGTAGAAGGCGCGATTGGCTTCGATCAGTGCGTCGCGATCAGACATGAAGGGCTCTCGCGCGGCCGGCCCTAGCTTGGCCCGGTGCCACACAATTGGCAAGCGCGGACAAGATTTGGCAGGGGGTTGAGCCGGGCCCAGATTCGGCAATAATGCTGTCTCGACCGCCGAGACGGAAACTCTCGAGCCGGACGGGAAGGAGCTGGAAAAAATCGCATGGCAAGTGAAAGACGCAAAGAGATCAAGCGGCGCCGCAAGCGGCGCGAGAAACGACTCAAGGCGCAAATCCGCGAGGCGCGCGGGCGTCGCAAGAAGCGCTGACGGGATAGACCGGGATGGCTGGATTTTTGGATTGTGAATATATAACTTTAATGGTAACTTTAGTTATCTTTGTCTGAAGGCAGTGGAACGACCAGCAGCTTCGAGCCACGTAGGATCCGTTTTTGGCGAGCTTGCCCTGAAATAGGGAGCTTGATACGAAGGCCAGCAGACAAGCAGTACGCACTCAAGGAGGAAGGAAATATGCCGCTCCATATCGGCTCTATAGCCCCTGACTTTACCCAGGAATCAACCGAAGGGACGATTCATTTTCACGAGTGGATCGGTAACAAATGGGCCGTCCTGTTTTCCCATCCCAAGGATTTCACTCCGGTCTGCACGACCGAGCTGGGGATGGTCGCCAAGCTCAAGAGCGAGTTCGAGCGGCGCAACAGCAGGGTAATTGCGGTCAGCGTTGACGATGTCAATTCGCATCGCGGCTGGATCAAGGATATCGAGGAGACCCAGAGCGCGAAGATGAACTTCCCGATCCTCGGCGACGGCGATCGCAAGGTCGCAACTGCCTACGACATGATCCATCCCGAAGCCAACGACACGCTGACGGTACGGTCGGTCTTCATCATTGATCCGAATAAGAAGATTCGCGCGATAATCACCTATCCGGCGAGCACCGGGCGCAACTTCCACGAGATCTTACGCGCGATCGATTCACTGCAGCTCACCGACAAGTACCAGGTTGCGACGCCGGTGAACTGGCAGGATGGCGAGGACGTGATTATCGTGCCGGCGCTCAAGGATCCGGCCGAGCTGAAGCAAAAGTTTCCCAAGGGCTACAAGGAATTGCGTCCCTATCTCAGGGTGACACCGCAACCGAACAAATAGCATTGAATGATGCGAAACAAACGCCCGGGCTGGCGCGCTCTGCGCGCCAGCCCGGGCGTTTTGCATTGGTATCGAGAACTTCGTCCAGTTTGCTCCAAGCTCGGCAGGTTGATCTACCGAACCTGCTTCACGCCCGGAATTGTCCATGTCCCGTCCAGCAGCGAGGGAGGATTTTCCTTCGGCCAATAGAGCCGCAGCATAAGGATGAACTTGCCCTTCGGCGCCGGCAGCCAATTAGATTCCCTGGCCTTACCCGGGTTTTCGTTTTGCAGGTAAAGATCGACTGATCCGTCAGCATTGTGCTTCAGCTTGTTGCGCGCGCTAAGGGTATAGCGATTCAACGGATTCGCGACGAAGAAATATCTCGCGTCGTACATCGTCAGCGACCAGAATCCATTCACCGGAGGCATCCCGCCCTTGTTGAAATGCATGATGTACTGGTTTGCGCCCGAGTATGGCTGGCCCTCGACGTCGACTTCCGACGTCGGATAGACCGCATCCTGCGGCCGGTTCGCGCCGAGGCCGATCGCCGTGATCAGTGCGCGATCCAGATAGTCCGTAGTGTAGACTCCGGTCTTGGTGGTGAACACCCAGCCATTTTCGAATTTTCCCGCATTCTTGAAATGGCCCATGATCTTCCCGAAGGCAGCTTTCGGCACCCCCTTTACGGCCTGCTGTGCGTCGGGTGAGAGCCTGGTCAGATCGAAAGATTGTCCCGGCACGATCCCAATTTTTGCTATTCGCGCGACGATTGCGGCATCGTCGGCCGTCGGCGGGTTGTTCTTCATTAGCTGCGCCATCAGGTTGAAGTACGCCGCCGCGTCGAGCGCATTCACCTGTTCTCGCACCGCGGTTTTCATGTCGATGCCTGGGTCGACCGTTCCCGCCGGCGGCGTATACGGCTTGCCGTAGGAGCCGAGCGGGACCAGCTTAATTCTGTCCTCCATCTCATGCACGGCTGCATAGTCCTTCGCGGTCCCGGTGCAGTAGATGCGACCAAGTATCCAGACCAGCGCCGTCGGCGATTTGTACTCAGTCACGCCTGAGGGGAGGGTACCCGTCCAGTTGGGCCCGGTAATCGCATAAGTCTGCGGACCGCTGCCTGTGGTCCGCTTGCCGGGCACTTGAAATACGTCCGTCCACGCGTCGAGCATCGGCATCAGGTAATAGCGGCCGCGTGCGTCGGGAATGCTCAGCACGTATGGCTGCTTGCTAACGTCGATCCACCCGGCTGTGTACAGGGTATCGGCATTCGGAGCGGTGACGTCGCGAAAAGCGGCGGTCGGATAGGACCGCGCCCTGACCAGTTGTCCCATAGGTGCCCTCGTTCCTTCGGGCTCCGCAACGTTGGTCATGACGCGACGCGTGTACTCCATCGTGACCAGTGGATAGCCATAGATATATGCGTCGGTCGCGATCGCTCGTGCTTCATCCGCGCTGAGATGAGGCGCAGCTTGCTGCGCCATCGCCTCCGGTCGGCAGAGCGTGATCAATACAAACGCGAGCGCCGCAACTCGTGCGGCGAAGCTAACTACCGATGCGCTGGGACTTCGTTTCATTGCGAGTTCTCCGAAACATTTCATTCTGGCGCGACCCGGCGCCGTTTTGGGAAGCAGGTCTCGGACATGGTGCCGGTCGGAGACCGCCGCTGCAATTGGCCTTTAGTCCAAGGTTCAGCCGCCGATGCCGGTCAAGGTCTGATGCCGCCGGGCCGTGGGTCGAAACGGGTTCAGAGCCTGCTCGACAGCATGGTATATAGCAGAGCGCGCCGCTGGCGCCTCCTGCCTCGCTGGCGGGAGGCGTCAGCCATCGATCGCCTTGCCTTGCCCGCCAACGTGAAGCGGCGCTACATTGAGAATTGTCTTCCTCAGGCTATCGATGCCTCTCGTTTGGGACGTTAGGGAGCGTTCCTTCAGGCGCCCGATTTGTGAGTGAGGTTGTGATGAACGGCACCAACGCAAGGGGCGCAAGGGAAATCAGCAGTGCGACCGCGATTGGCAGCGACGGTCGGCGCCTCATAGTGATCTCCAACCGCGCCCCGATCCGGCTGGTGCGCGAAAACGGCCGCGAACGTATCGAGCCGACGGTCGGCGGTGTTGGCTCGACCTTCCTGCGCCTGCTGGAGCATCATGGCGGCCTCTGGATCGCGTGGTCGGGCGGCCAGAAAACTCCGGCGCGACTCCAATTGCCGGCCGCCGATCCACGCTTCGCGCTGATGTTCGCGCCGCTCAGCGAACGCGATGTCTCAAATTACTACTACGGCATGTGCAATCGCGGCTTATGGCCGCTGATGCACTATATGATTTCGAATTGCCACTTCAGCGCCGCCTATTGGAACCAGTATCAGAGTGTTAATCGCATGTTCGCCGAGATGGCCGCGGCCGAGGCCCAGCCCGGCGATCAGATCTGGGTGCAGGATTTCCATCTCGCGCTGGTGCCGCGGATGCTCCGCGAACGGCGGCCCGGGCTGCCGATCGGAATCTTCTGGCATGTGCCGTTTCCGCCCGAGCAACTGTTTCGTATCCTGCCCTGGCGCGGCGAGCTGATCGGCGGGATGCTGGGTGCGGATCTGATTGGATTTCACACCGGCGCCTACGTCAAGCATTTCCTGGACTGCTGCGAGCGCCTGATGGGTTTGAGCGTCGATCGCCAAACCAGCGAGGTGACGGTCGACGAGCGTCGCGTCAGGGTCGGCGCCTTTCCGCTCGGCATTCCTGCCGACTACTTTGCTTCGCTCGCGGGCAGCGAGCGGGTGCGTGAGCGCGCCGAACGAATTCGCCGCGCGCTGCGCTCACAGATCGTGGTGCTCGGGGTCGATAGGCTGGACTATACCAAGGGCATAATCGAACGGTTGACCGGCTTCGAGCGCTTCCTGGAGGACAATCCGGCCTACCATCGGCGGGTCGCTCTGGTGCTGATTGCGGTGCCGTCGCGCACCAAGGTCGCCGATTATGCGCTCTTGAAACGCCAGCTCGACGAGCAGGTCGGGCGCGTGGTGGGACGATTTTCTTCCGAAGGATGGGTGCCGATTCGCTATCTCTATACCCAGTTCAATGCCGAGGAACTGGTGGCCTATTATCAAGCCGCCGACATCGCACTCCTGACTCCGCTGCGCGATGGGATGAACCTGGTGGCCAAGGAATTCGTCGCCTCCCATCTTGCCGATGATGCGGTCCTGATCCTGAGCGAGTTCGCCGGTGCGGCCGAGGAGCTGAGCGAGGCGTTGCTGGTGAACCCCTACGATATCGACGCGCTCGCGCGGCGGCTGCGCCAGGCGATCGAGATGGATCCCGCCGAGAGGGCCGTACGGCTGCGCTCGATGCGCTCCAAAATCAACACCAACGACCTCCAGCACTGGTCGAAGAAATTTCTGCGTGCACTGGGTGAAAGCGCCGCGCCGCCCATCGAAAGTTTTGCCGATGTCTCTGTCCGGTAACATTCCGCGGCCGTTCCCGAACGGCCTGCTGATTGAGATTGCCGCGCGCAGCCGCCTGCTGCTGATGCTCGACTATGACGGCACGATCGCCCCGATCGTGAGCGATCCCGCTGCCGCCTGGCCGCTCAATCGGGCGCGCGAAGCGCTGCTCGCGCTGGCTGCGCGGCGCGACCGAATTGACGTCGCCATTATCAGTGGCCGGGGCATCGCCGAGCTTGCGCGCCTGCTGGGCGTGTCGCGCGGTATTTACCTTGCGGGAGTGCATGGGCTGGAGATCACAGATCCCGACGGTCGCTATGAAGTCGTCGCTGGCCCCGAGGACGCGTTGCCGCAGCTCGAAATGGTACGGCGATGGCTCCAGGAGCAGATTCGAGACGGGGCCGGGTTAACAGTCGAGGACAAACGGCTCGCCCTGGCGCTCCATTATCGCAACGCTGATCCGGCCATCGCCAGGCGGCTGGTGGACGAGTTCGAAAATTTCGTCGCGCGCGAGGCCGGCCATCTGATAATCAAACGTGGCAAGCAGGTCAGCGAGGCCGCACCGCGTGGCGCCGACAAGGGTGCCGCCGTAAAACGGCTCGTTGAGCGAATGGGCGGATCGGTACCGGTCTATTTCGGCGACGACTTGACCGATGAAGATGCGTTTCGGGCGCTCGCCGGACGTGGCCTGTCCGTGATGGTGGAAGGCGAGGGCGAGAGCGCGGCATTGTACCGGGTCGAAAGTCCTGCAGCAGTCGCCGCGATTTTGGGCGAGCTGGCAGTGGCGCTCGAGTCCCTATGAGGACCTGTGATGATTGACTTGCCGGATCGATGGCCGGAGAATTAATGGATTATGGCCCGAGTAACTGTCGAAGATTGTCTGGATAGAATCCCCAACCGCTTCGAGTTGGTGCTGGCCGCAGCGCGCCGATCCAAACAACTGCTCAAGGGGGCTCGTCCGCTGGTCGAATCGAACAATAAGGAAGTCGTTACCGCACTGCGCGAAATCGCCGCTTCCAAAGTAATCATGGAACGGCCGCAGCGCGAAAGCTGACGCCGGCCTAAGTTTATCGCCGATCGTGCGTGCTGCCATCCGGCGCCACGCGGGATTAGGTGCCTGCCTGCAACGGAGATCTCGCGGTGGAACGCAAGCGTAGCAAAGCGGCCCGCAATTCACGCGAGCGCGCTCAGCCCGCGGCGGAACCTACGCCAGAAAAGCCCGCTCTGATTCCTGTTCCGGAGCGCGCCGCTGAGCCCGAGAACTTACCTCAAACCGTGTCGGCCGAGCTGCCGATCGAGCTGGAAGAAGCCGAGGACTACAGCGAATCGGCCGCAAGCGCCCAGGCGGGCGAGGATAGTGCCGCGGAGACCGGCGAGGCGCATGCCGATGGTGGCCCGCTGGTCCAGTTCGATCCGCTGAGCCGCTACCTGACCGAGATTCGGCGTTTCCCACTGCTGAGCCGCGAGGAAGAGCTCGCGATCGCGCGCCGCTATAATCAGGATCACGATCCGCGCGATGCCTACCAGCTGGTTACCGCCAACCTGCGGCTGGTGGTGAAAATCGCCTACGAGTTCGCACGCGCCTCGAAGAATCTGCTCGACCTGATCCAGGAAGGCAATGTCGGTCTGATGGAGGCCGTCAAGAACTTCGATCCTAATCGCGGCATCCGCTTCCCGTCCTATGCGGTCTGGTGGGTGCGCGCCTATATCTACCGTTACCTGATCAATAATTGGCGGCTGGTCAAGATCGGCACCACCCAGGCGCAGCGCAAGCTGTTTTTCAATCTGCGCAAGGAGATGGAGCGCCTGCAGGCTGAGGGTATCGAGCCGCAGCCGCGGCTGCTCGCCCAGCGCCTCGGCGTCAAAGAGAGCGAAGTGGTCGAGATGCAGGAACGGCTCGGCCATAGCGAGCTGTCGCTCGATCAGCCGGTCGGGGGCGACGAGCAGACCCAGTTGCTCGACGTTCTGCCCGACCCGTCGCACAATCCTGAGAACCAGCTCGCCGACGCGCAGTTTCGCGATTTCGCGCGCGACCGGATCGAGGAATTCGCCAAGACTCTGAGTGGCAAGGAACTCGAGATTTTTCGCCATCGCCTGTTGTCCGAAGAGCCGATGACGCTGCAGGAGATGGGGGAGAAATTCGGAATCAGCCGCGAACGCGTGCGCCAGATCGAGAACCGCCTCAAACGCCAGCTTCGCGATTACGTTAAATCCCAGGCCCCCGATATCGAGCAAGCCCGCACCTAGCGTTGTATGAAAATCGAGTTCCTGTTGATTGCCGATGCTGCGCAAGTCGCCGACGGCAAACTATTTGTCCTGGGTGGAGCGTGGAGCGTTCATCGCTCGGTCAATTTCCCCTCGCCGATCCAGTTCGCAGTTTGCCTCAGTGTCCTCGTGCCATGGCAGGAAGCGGGCACCCGACATCCGGTGACCCTGACGATCGCGGATGAAGCCGGAGTGCCGATTATTCCGCCGCTCAATGGCCAATTCGAGGTGGGAAAACCGGCGGAGATGGCCGAGGATACGACGCAGCGCAGCCTGCTGGCGATAAACTTGAATATCGCCATTCCCCGGGCGGGGAGATACGCCGTGCTGGCGACCGCCGGTCCATCCAAAGCTGAGACTCAATTCGATGCGATCTTTGTCGGCAAAAAGGTTTCGCTATCATCAAAAGATAATCCGCGCGAAGACGCAGAACGCGGAAATTAAGTAGCGTTTTCATTCGTCGCATTCCTTTTCCTGGCGCTTAGGCTCAACCCCGTCTTGTGTCCACCGGCCTTGGACTGAAATAATTGCTTTAGGATGTGGATGTGCGGAGGGCGTGAGGCCACCCAAGACCGCGTATGAATAAACGCAGTTGCGCGCTGGTTGTGGTCGGCAACGAAATCCTGTCGGGTAAAATCCAGGACAGCAACGCTTATTTTACGGCGCGTGAACTGCGCGCGGCCGGTGTCGGCTTGGAACGAATCGCGGTGGTGCCCGATGAACTCGACGCGATCGCAGCCGAGGTCCGCGAATGCGCCGCGCGCTTCGACTTCGTGCTGACTTCGGGCGGCGTCGGACCGACTCACGACGATCTCACGATGGAGGGCGTGGCACGCGCTTTTGGCCGCTCGCTGGTCCTCAACCAGGAGCTGGCGGCGCTTATCAATGAACATTCCTCGGGGCGACCGAATCGGGCGCGGCTCAAGATGGCCGAGATTCCCGAGGGTGCGATCCTGAATCACGCCAGCGATTTATGGTTTCCGACTATCCAGCTCGAGAACGTTTATATTCTGCCGGGCGTGCCCCAACTCTTCGAACCGAAGCTCAAGATGCTGGCCGCGCGCTTTCGATCCGATCCCTTTTTCATGCGTACTATCTATACCAGTGCGACCGAATCGGTGATCGCGGCCCAGCTAAATGAATGCATCGCGCGGTATCCGGAGCTGATGCTCGGTTCGTATCCGAAATTCGACGATGCGGATTACCGGGTGAGACTGACGCTTGAATCCAAGGATCGCGACTACCTGGAGCATGCGTTCGACTTCCTGATCGGATTGCTGCCTCCGGGGGCGGTGCTAAGAACGGAATAAGTTGGTACTTTTATTAGGTGGAGTGGGGAAGGAGGAAAGGTCATGGTCAAGAAACTCGCAACAGTCGGGGCGGCGTTGATCACCGCAGCGATGCTTCTCATGCCGGCGGGGGCGATCGCGCAAAACGCGGGGTCCGGCGTCCAGACGCAGAATCAGGTGCAGGTGCCGCAACCCGCCCAGGGCGGGGTCGATTGGCAGGGCGCCGGCTACGGCGCGGCGGCATTGTTCGGCAATATGCTCTATATCCCGGCCAAGCTCATCTATGCCGCGGGCGGCGGATTAGTTGGTGGCGGCGGTTATCTGGTAACGGGCGGCAACAAGCAGGTCGCCGATACCATCTGGCGAAGCTCGCTCGGTGGTGATTACGTGCTAACGCCCGAGATGATCCAGGGCAAGAAGCCGGTCTACTTCAGCGGGCCCAACGCAACCTCGCCGCAGCCGCCGAATGCACAGGCGGGCTACTCGGGGAGCAGCGCGCCGGCCGGCAGCGGCCCAAGCGTCGCGGCCAATAATACGGTGACACCGGATGGAACCGGCAGCGGAATGCCGAGTAACGCTGCGCCAAGCTCTGCGGGCGGAACTTCATCGAACGGCGGTAGCTCGATGGACTCCGGCTCCGGTCCGGTCGGCTCCAGCCCCTACCGGAATCCCGGAGCGAGTGGGATACCGGCTGCGCCGCTACCTAGTACCTCGGTGCAGTAGAAGGGCACTACCGCGAGGTCAGCAGGATCGATGAAGCGAGCACGCTTTCTCTGGAAGTCGAGCTGAACCACCTGCCGCAACGCAAGAAGTTTCTTGCGTAACGAGTTGGGCGTCGAGCTCGAGGAGCGCGACTTCGCCAAACAGCCGCTCGCGATCGATGAACTGAAACAGCTCTTTGCGGGCCGCGATCCTCGCGATTTCCTCAATCCCCGAAGCCCAGCCTTCAAGGCCCGAGGGCTGGCCGGTAAAACGCTCAGCGCCAGTCAGGCGCTGAGCCTGATGGCCGAGGAGCCGAACCTGATCAAGCGGCCATTGACCGTAGCCGGCGATCGGATTATCGCCGGCTTCGATCGCGAAGAGATCGCCGCGGCGCTTAAGTCCTAGGCCTGCTTCTCGGCTTTTTCGTGACGGTCGTTGTGGCTCGGAGTTGGGCGTTCGCCCAGCGGGCGTCGGCGGATAGTGTCGCGCGAGGCGGTCAGGACCTCGATAAACTTGCGTACTGCGGGTGACAGTTCACGTCCGCGCTTGTAGATAATCGCCAGCGGACGGACGAAGGTGCCTTCCTGGAAATCGATAATCTTGAGCGTTCCGCGTTCGGCCTCCAGCTCGACCGACATCCGCGGCACGATCGACGCACCCTGTCCGATTTCGACCGCGCGCTTGATCGTCTCGATATTGTCGAATTCGATCACATACTGCGGTTTGACGCCGTGATCGCGCAGGATGCGATCGCAGGCCTTGCGGGTCGGAACATCGCGTTCGTAACCGACCAGGTTCTGCCCGGAAAGTTCGGCCAAGCTGATCTGATCGTGGCGCGCGAGCGGACTCTCCGGAGGAACCACCAGCACGAGCTGGTCCTCGCGAAACGGCACCGTCACTACCTGTCCGCGCTTGGCCGGATAGGCGACTACCCCGAGATCGATCTTGCCCTCGAGTAGATCCTCGTAAATCCGGTTCGAGCGCAAGTATTCCAGATGCACGTTGACGGCCGGATAGGTGCGCAGAAATTCAGTCAGGAAGGGCGGCAGTTCGTGCAGGCCGACGCTGTAGACCGTCCCGACCCGGATCGAACCGGCCACCACCGATCCGATCTCGCGCAATCGGTTTTCCAGCTCGAGGTAACGCTGCACGATCTCCTTGCTGGCATGATAAAGCATCTGGCCCGCTGGAGTCGGTTTGACTCCGGCGCGGCCCCGTTCTATCAATCGGCAATCGTACTTTTCTTCCAGGCTGCGAACCTGCTGGCTGACCGCGGACTGGGTGACGAAGTTCTGCGATGCGGCATACGAAAAGCTGCCGCTTTCGACGATATCGCAAAAGACCTTGAGCGTTTCGATATGCATATGAGGTTAGTGTTACATTAAAATATCTGATGCGGCGTATTCTGGCAAATAGTAGGATTGTTAATTTGGAATTAATCCATATTTTAGCCGGCACTCTATTAGATCATTAGCCGAGCTTTATTGACAAGGAAGACAATTCTTGGTCGTTGGGAGTATAACGTGGCGGATTTGCTGAAAGATCTCGATTTTTTTGATATTGAATCACTTCTGAGCTCGGAAGAACGGATGGCGCGCGATACGGTCAAGCAATTCGTCGATCGCGAGGTCTTGCCCGATGTTGAACGCCATTTCGCCAACGAGACCTTTCCAAGCGAACTAATCTCTCGCATGGCCGAGCTCGGCATCTTCGGCGCCAATCTTCACGGCTACGGATGCGCTGGGATGAACAACGTCGCTTATGGCCTGATCATGCAGGAACTCGAGGCTGGCGACTCCGGCCTGCGCTCGTTCGCCTCCGTACAGAGCGCGCTCGCGATGTACGCGATCTATGCCTGGGGGTCCGAGGAACAGAAGAATCGTTACCTGCCCGAGATGGCGAAGGGGCGGATGATCGGATGCTTCGGCCTCACGGAACCCGATCACGGCTCCGACCCCGGCGGGATGGAGACGCGGGCGCGCCGCGATGGCCGCGGCTGGATTCTGAACGGCACCAAGCGCTGGATTACCAACGGCTCGATCGCCGGCGTTGCGGTGGTATGGGCGCGCGTCGACGAAGGCCTGACCGGGTTCCTGGTCGAGAAGGGCACACCCGGCTTCACGACGAGCGATATCCACGGCAAATTCTCGATGCGTGCATCGATCACCTCCGAGCTGATACTCGAAGATGTCCGCGTTGGCCCCGAGGCTCATCTGCCGCAAGCGCGCGGCCTCAAGGCGCCGCTCTCGTGCCTGACCCAGGCCCGCTACGGAATCGCCTGGGGCGCGCTCGGCGCGGCCCGCACCTGCTACAACTGTGCGCTCGATTACGTGAAGTCGCGCAAGCAATTCTCGCGCCCGCTGGCCGGCTATCAGCTCGTCCAGAACAAGCTGGTGCGGATGCTGACCGAGATCACCAAGGGACAGCTCGTATGCCTCCAGCTCGGCCGGCTCAAGGACGCCGATTCCATGCGCCCCGAGCAGGTTTCGTTCGCCAAGCGCAACAACGTCAACGAGGCGCTCGAAATCGCCCGCGCGGCCCGCGATATGCTGGGCGCTAACGGGATCGTCAACGAGTATCCGATTATCCGCCACATGTTGAATCTCGAGACCGTCAATACCTATGAAGGCACCTACGACGTGCAGACGCTGATCCTGGGACGCGATATAACCGGTGAGAATGCCTTCGACTGAGCGGTCGGAATCACGGAGGAAGCACGATGGTCAAGGTCAAAGGGCTGAATCATGTCGGGATTCGGGTGAGCGACGCGAAACGCACCAAGGAGTTCTTCGCCAAGGTGCTGGGGCTGCCGATGATGGAGCGGCCGAACTTTCCGTTCGACGGCGCCTGGTACGGCGTCGGTCAGAACATGATTCACGTGATCGAAAGCCGTGACGTGGGCCGCAAGATTGATCCGGCCGGCCCGCACATCGCGCTCGATATCGACGATCTGGATGCCGCCCGCGCTGAACTCGACAAGCTCGGCATCGAGTATCTCGACGGCAGCGCCGCCGGCGTCATAATCGGCAACGCCGAGCGACGTCTCACCGGCCGCCAGCTCTGGTTCCTCGATCCCGACGGCAACACGATCGAGCTGCGCAGCCCGTAATCGGCGAGCCTTGACGGGCGCGCCGCTCGATCATCGCGGGTCAGCTCGCCGGCTCTGAGAGCAGCCGCTTCACACTATCGATACATTCTTGCGCTTCGCCCAGATCCTCGAAGTAGACCATGGTCTGCTTCTTGAAGCTGTCGCGCGGCGCATCGCCATGATGATTGAATATCTGCACGCGCCCGGAGCCGAACCCCGTTCCCAGCTCTCGCGCGAACCTGATGAGCTGCAATCTCCGGCGCCCATCGATGTCCACTCCCTTCAGATACTTCTCCAGGTAGGGAGCGATTTCCTGATTGTCGAAATCGCTCTCCTGCGGCGCGATAACCGGAGTCCCGCCCACCAGTTCATGAAACCGGCATAGCGCCCGATAGAACGCATCGAGCACGAAGTGGCGTCCGGCATAAACGATACTGGGCCTGGGTATCGCCATCCCGGAATTCGTATAGATCGGGTCGCTCTCCGCCGCGACCACAAAGGCCTTGAGCTGCTGGTAAATCTGGATCATCTCCGCGAACCCATCGACGACCGGCGCGGACTGGGTTCGCAAAGCGCCCGAGGCCTCGGCGATCAGGTAGGTGGCGCCCAGCATCAGCTTGACCCGCACCATCGATTGTATGGTGCTGAACCACGCGACGTACGGGATGGTGCCCGGCGCGAGCCGTCCACCGATTCTGGCCTTCAGGTGGACCTCTTCGAGAATCTTGGGCTCGCCGGCGCAGAAGATTCGCGAGTTGGGAACGAAAACGTGATCGAAGATCACGTGGGCGTCGTTTTCATCGTAGAAGCCTGACAACGGGTAGGAAAACGCGCTGGGGGAGTTCACTATCTGCTCGCGGCAGACAATTTTTACCCCTTTGGTCGCGGTCGGGACGACCACCGAAAGCGCCCAATCTTTTTCCTCCGGCTGCAGGAAAGCCCACGGCACCACGTAAATCTCGTTGGAGAACGCCGCCAGCGTCGCGGCCTTGTAACCATTGATCACGATCCCGTCGGGGCGGGTCTCCACGATTCTGAGATAGGCGTCGAGATCGTCCTGCTTGGAGACCGGCCTGGAGCGATCGCCGGAAGGGCCGTTAAACGCGCCGCTCAGCCATGAATCGGCCTTGATACTGTCGGCGCGAAAGCGCTGCATGTTTTCGAGCCAGACCGGATTGTACTTCTGATAGATCGCCGTCGGATCCATTGAGTACGCATGCCACAGCGTCATGATCGCGCTGAAGCGGCCCATGAAGCCGCCGGTCAGCAGTGTCACCTGTTCATAATATTTTCTCAGCCGGACGAGATCGTCGGGACTCTTCGGCACGAAATACGCCATCCCCTGCCGATGGCCGTCGGAGCCGGCATACGTCACGACGTCCGAATACTTCGGATCTTGCTGGAGGTCGTACAGTTTCGCCACCGCCTGCGCGGTGCGGCTCAAAACCGGATGGGTGGTGAGGTCCCTGATTCGTTCGCCATTGAACCAAACTTCACGCCCGTCCTTGAGACTCTCTAGATACTCCGTGCCGGTTCGCACTGCCGCCTCCGTTAGTGATTGTTTTGCGGTCTCTCGATAATTGACCAGCGGTCTACTCGATTCCTGCCAGATGGCGCGCGTAGGCCGCGTGCGGAGCGAAGTCGTATTCCCGATACGCCTGGAGTTTCTCGGCTTCGAGGCCGCCTTCCGCGTGGACCGCCAGAACCTCCTGATAGCCGCCGAAGTCCGAGGCGGTGAGATCGCCGATCAGATTCAGCAGCCGCAGCCGCTTTTCGGAATCGAAACCTTTCGCGCCGCCGAAATAACGCAGTACATATTCACGGGTCGCCTCGCTGGTGAGATCCTCGGCCGCGGGTGCCGTCACCAGTAATCCGCCGGCCAGATCCTGCACGATCTGCACCGCCTGATGATAATTGTGCGCGAAATGATACTTCGCCACGTTCGTCAACAGCGTGTTCGGTACCGCGATGCCTTCTTCGATTGTGCATGACGCGGCCGCATGCTCGATAAGTCCGCGCACCGTCGTATGGTAGGCGGCGAGCTGAGTCAGCTTGTCGCGGACATGGCCCGCGCGCAGCGTGCCGTTGGCCTCGGCGATCGCGTAGGCGGCCCCGGCCATCAGCTCCAGCAGCGGCAGCTTGTAGGAGACCGCGGTGAACCGATGGAAACGGACGAAGGCCAGCGCGATCGGCCCCGCGAACTCAGCCTCGCCTTGCAGGAAGACGCGCTCGCGCGGCACGAACACGTCGTCGAAGACGGTGAGGGTCTCCATCATCTTGTGGCGCGCACTGATCGGATGCTCGAAGGCGTCCTTGGGCGCGGAGCCGTGCGGGCTTGCGATCATCTTGAGACCCGGCGTGTTGGCCGACACGGCAAAGGCGACCGCGTAGGACTTATCTTCGGGCCGCATCGCACGCGTCGGCAGCACGATTATCTCGTTGGCGTTGGTCGAGACGGAGGTGTGAACCTTGGCCCCGCGCACCACGATTCCATCGCGGCGCTCCTCGACGATGCGCACGTAATAGTCGGGATGCTCCTGTGCCGAAGGACCGAGCGCGCGATCACCCTTGACGTCGGTCTGCGCCACTGCGACCGCCAGGTCATGGTCGCGGCAATGGAGATAGAAATCGCGGATGCGCTCGCGATACGGCAGCTTGCCGGCCGCGGCCATCCGCTCGCCCATGATGGTGAGTGCCAGCAGCGCGTCGGTGCCAATCTCCTTGATTAGCACGACCAGGGTGGCGCCCTCGCGAGTCGCCGCCGCGATCAGATCCTTGCGCGCCATCAGGTCATTGGCGCCGCGCGGCAGATGATAGTAGCGGCTGTAGGCTGCGCCGCCCTCGTGCACCACCGCGAGTTGCTGATAGCGCGGCTCCTCCGCCATCCGATAATCGAGCGCGGCGTGCTCGACCGCGAGCCCTATCACCGGATGCGCCGTAACGTCGGCGACCCGCTCGCCGCGAAAGAAGACCGCGCGCCCGTCACGCAGCGATTGTTTGTATTCGTCGGCCGTTCTGAGTGCCATGTTCCGATACTCCAGCGGCGCTCCGCCGCGATCCGTTTACAGCACAGATGAGCGCGTGCGGCAAAGTCGGAGCGCGGCAAAGGTTTAACCCGCGCGGAACATCTCCTATGATCACGCATCATGGCTCGGTCCAAGACTTATGCCCAAAGACGCGCGCCGGTTCGTGACCGGGGCGCCGTCGCGATACCCGACTTCAAGCCGGTGCGGATGCTGGTCGCGGGCGAGCTGGTATTGGATCGCTACTTGTGGGGCGACGTCGCACGCATCTCGCCCGAAGCGCCGATCCCGGTGCTGCATGTCACCCGCCGCGAGGAGAAACTTGGCAACTCGGGATTCGTGATGGCCAACCTGCGCGCGCTCGGCGCGGAGGTTGCGGCGCTCAGCGTGGTCGGCGCCGATCGCAACGGGCAGCGCCTGCGCGAAATCCTCGATGGCCTCGGCGTCCGCACCCACTCGGTGCTGGCCGACGACGGCCGCCCGACGATCGTTAAGGAGCGGATGCTAGGTTCGGTTCAGACCGCGCATCGTGCCACGCAACAGCTCTTGCGCGTCGATGAGGAAACCACCTACCCGCTAAGTCCGGCCCGCGAAGCGGCCCTGGCGGCCTGTATCGAGCGCGAGCTTGCACAGGCCGATGGCGTGTTGATTTCCGACCTCGACAAGGGCGTCCTGACGCCTACGCTGTTGCGCAAGCTTATCGACGGCGCGCGCCGCCGCCGTATCCCGGTGATCGTCGATCCGCGGCGCACCGGCGACTTCTCGATTTACCGCGGCGCCACCGCGGTCACGCCGAATCGCTACGAGACCGAGCTCGCGACCGGGATGAAGCTGGCAGATCGCGACGCCTGGCGCACCGCCGCCGAGTCGCTCGTGAAGCGGCTCGGCCTCAAGGCCTGCCTGGTCACGCTCGATCGCGACGGCATGTATCTCTCCGAGCGCGGCAGAATTGACAGTTACCTTCCGACCACTCCGCGCGAGGTTTACGATGTGACCGGTGCCGGCGACGTGGTGCTCTCGACCTTCGGGCTGTTCGCGGTGGCCGGGCTGAGCTTCACCGCCGCAGCGACGCTCGCCAATCTGGCTGCCGGGATCGAGGTCGGCCGCCTCGGCACGGAAGTCATCACGCGTGAGGATCTCGAACGGGCGCTCACCCGCGACGATGGCGGTTACGAGCGCAAGCTGGTCTCCGATCTGGAACTGAAGCTCATCCTGGAGCGCGAACGGCGCGCCGGACGTCGAATTGTTTTCACCAACGGATGTTTCGATATCCTGCATGCCGGTCATATCCAGCTGTTGAGCTTTGCCCGCGCGCAGGGCGATGTGCTCGTGATCGGCCTCAACAGCGATCGCAGCGTGCGCGCGCTCAAGGGCGACGGCCGGCCGGTTTACGCGGCTGCCGAGCGCGCGCGCATCTTGACCGCGCTCGAGGCGGTCGGCTACGTGGTGATTTTTGATGAAACCCGGGCCGAGCGGATCGTTCGCCTGGTCCGTCCTGACATCCTGATCAAGGGTGAGGATTGGCGCGGCAAGGGGATCGATGGCGGGGCCTTCGTCGAGTCATACGGCGGCCGGGTGGTACTGGCGCCGTTGCTGGCGGGCCGCAGCACCAGCGCTACGATCGAGCGGATGCGCGCCGCGAAGCCCACCAAACGCGCGGCGCCGGCGTAAGCTTTCGTTCAGGAGGAGTTTCGCCGCCACAGTGTCCCGAGGCGCCGCGTCGCGAAGCGGACCAGCTGATCGAGCTCCGGCATCCCTGCCCACCATGCCAGCCCAAAGTAGACCGCGCCGTAAACCGGCAGCACCGCCAGCGCGACCAGCCGCGGGCCATGACCCGCAAGCGCATACTTGACGCCGATCGCGACGACCGCCGCGGTTAACGCATAGAGCCATAGCCGAAGGACGTACCCGCCATCGAGCCCCGTCCGCCCGATCCGCCGATTCAGCGCGCGCCGCAGCAGCGTGAATTCGACCCATCCCGCCACGCCTGCCGACGCAGTGAGTCCCGCCACCCCCCATCGCTGCGCGATGCCGAGCATCGGCGGCAGCGGAATCGCACAGAGATAACCGAGCCCGAGCGTCAGCAGAAATCGGATCGCCGCGATCTTGAGCGGCGTGCGGGTATCGTAGAGCGAGTAAAAGGCCGAGTTGTAGAGCCGGCCCATCGTGGTCGCCAGCAACCCGACCGAGGTTCCGGCCAGCACCGCCCAGACATAGATTGCATCGTGATGAGTGAAATGGCCCGACTGGAAGAGCAGCGCCACGATCACATCGCCGATAGCAAGGAACGCTGCCGCCGACGGCACCACCATGAACGAAATCTGCCGCAGCCCCGCATCGAGCCGCGGGCGCAGCGCCGCCGCGATTTCCTCGACGCTTCCGGTCGCACGCGACATCGTCGGCAGCTCCGAAGCCGCCATCGAGAAGCCGAACAGGCTGAGCGGCAGCATGTAAAGGATTTGCGCGTAGTTGAGCGCCGCCACTGCTCCGGTCGGCAACAGGCTCGCCAGCAGGTTGTCGACGTAGCCGCTTATCTGCCCGACTCCGCGCCCGGCGACCACCGGCAGCAGATTGTTGAAGACGATCTTTAGGTGCGCAGCAGTACGAGAAAGGTCGAGCTGGAAGCGCCGCAGCAGCGCCAGCGTGGCCGGAAGCTGCACCGCGATTTGCGCCGCCGCGCCGACCACCGCACCCCATGCGATCGCGACTACCAGCCGATCCAGTGTGCTGGCCGGCCCGTACCAGAGCAGCGTCGCGATGATAGCGGCGTTCCATGCCACTGGCGCGGTATAGGAGACGAAAAATCGATGATGGCTGTTGAGCACGCCGAGGCACCACGCCGATACCACCAGCATCCCGGCGCCCGGAAACAGCACTCGCACCAGCGTGATCGTCAGATCGCGCTTATCACCATGGAATCCGGGCGCGATGATTTCGATCAGAAACGGTGCCCCGATCACGCCGAGTACAACCATCAGCGACATTGCGAGCGACAGGATCGCGCCGACTCCCCACGCCAGCAGGTCGGCGCCCTCCTGGTCGCCCTCAGCCAGGAGCTTGCTGTAGACCGGGATGAACGAGGCCGACAGCACGCCTTCGCCGAACAGATTCTGCAGAACGTTGGGAATCCTGAAGCCGGCCTTGAAGGCGTCGGCGGCGGCGGAATTTCCCAGAAAATGCGCGAAGACGCTTTCCCGCATCAGTCCCGCGATGCGGCTGAGCAGAATTCCCGCCGCCACCATCCAGGCCAGGTTCGGTGCCGGCCGGGCCCCGGCGGCGGAATCCGACGGGTCCGCGGCGGCAAAATTACGATGGATTTCGGGCGAAATGTGCTCCTTGATGGCCGAGTTGCCTGAGTATACCGGCGCCCGCCAATCAAATGTAGCCGCGGCCCGAGACAGTCGTCATGCGCCACTGTCTAGGGGTATAAGGAGAGCTATGGAATTCGCCGCCGGTTTCGGCAAGGTGCCGGAGGCTCCATCGCTTTTGTCGAGGAACTGCCGGGCCCAAATACCGAGGCGCAGACTCCGGAAGAGGCGCGGCAAAACCTCAAAGAGGCGGTTGCCGATGCTCGAAAAGATCAGGACCGCGTTTGATCGATGAGCGATGAACCGCCGTAAGCTGCTGCAGTAGGAATCGCGCGAATCAGGTAGGAGGCGATGCGAGTAATCGTAGTCGGAGCCGGAATCGGTGGATTGACAGTCGGCCTGGCGCTGAGACGGGCGGGAATCGACGTCGACCTATTCGAGCAGGCACCGCAATTGGCTGAGGTCGGCGCTGGCATCCAGATGAGTCCGAACGGGACCCGCATACTGCATCGCCTCGGCTTGGCCGAAGCGCTGCGCGAGGTCGGGGTGCGTCCGGCGGCATCGGTTTTCCGCCGCTACGACGACGGCCGCATCCTGGCGCGCCATGCGCTCGGCGACGAGTGTGAAAAAAGCTTCGGCGCGCCTTACTACAATCTTCATCGCGCCGACCTTCTGGATGTATTATCCGCCGCGACTCCCACCGAGATCCTCCATCTCGATCGTCGTTGTATCGGCCTCACCCAGTATCCTGACCACGTCGAAGTCAAGTTCCACAACGGCTCGACCGCCGCTGCTGACGCGGTCATTGGTGCCGACGGTATCCACTCCGAGGTGCGTAGCGCGCTGTTCGGTCCCGAATCGCCGCACTTCTCCGGCGACATGGCCTACCGCGGGCTGGTGCCGGTAGAACGCCTCGCGCATCTCAAAATGGAAATCACCGCCAGTTCATGGTGGGGGCCGCATCGCCATTTTGTGCATTACTTCGTCGGCCGTGGCGCGCGCTACGTCAACTTCGTCGGGATCGTTCCCGCCGGCGAATGGCGCCTCGAGTCCTGGACGGCGAAGGGCGAGGTTAAGGACGCACTCGCCGCGTTTGCGGACTTTCATCCGCGGGTCCGCGAAATTATCGGCAGCGTCGATTCGATAAATCGCTGGGCGATGTACGATCGCGACGCGCTGGCGCGATGGACCGAGGGCCGCGTCACGCTGATCGGCGACGCGGCGCATGCGATGCTGCCGTATATGGCCCAGGGCGCGGTGCAATCGATCGAGGATGCGGTGATCCTGGCGCGATGCCTCGAGCGCGCCGATACTGCCGGCGTCAACGCCGCCCTGCTACGTTACGAAGCAATCCGCAAGCCGCGCGCCACGCGCTGCCAGGAAGGTTCCCGATCGAATCGGACTTTCTTCCATATGCCCGATGGCGATGGCCAGCGTGATCGCGACGCCAACCTGGGCTCGCTCGCGACCTTGCCATCAGCGCGTTCGGAATGGCTGTACCGCCACGATGTTGAAACCGAATTCGAACGGCAAGCACGCTGAACGTAGAGGATTCGATGACAGGCCTTCGTCCGAATTACAAATACTGCAATCGCAATTTGCCGGCGGTCCGGCAGCGACCGGAAACATTGCGATAAATCTTCGATGGACCTGAAGAGCACAAGTGTGAGCCGCGAGGAGGGGATCGCGACCGTCACGATTAATCGGCCCGAAGCGCGCAACGCCCTCAACAGCCCGACGCTCGCCGAATTGAACCATCTGTTTTCCGAATTGGCGGCGGATTCTGCCGTGCGGGCGGTCGTGCTGCGCGGGGCCGGCAACGCCGCCTTCTCGGCCGGCGCCGACCTCAAGGAAATCGCGACGCTCGCCGATCTGCCGGCGCGCCGGCGTTACTTCGGCGCGATCGCCGAGCTGCTCGAGACTATCCATCGGATGCCGCAGCCGGTGATCGCGCGCGTCGCGGGCTTCGCGCTGGCGGGCGGGATGGGCGTCGCGGTCGGCTGCGATTTTGTGATCGCCGCCGAAAACGCGGTCTTCGGCTTGCCCGAGATTACGCTCGGGCTCTTCCCGATGGTCGTGATGGCGCCGATTCTGCGGCTGTGCGGCCCGCGCGCCGCGGTCGAGCTGGCACTGAGCGGAGAAAGGATCGACGCGCGCCGCGCCCGCGAACTTGGACTGGTGACGCGCGTCGTCGCCCACGACGAACTGGACAACGAGGTCGCCCGGCTCGCGAGCCGCCTCGCTTCGTTCAGTCCCATCGTGCTGGGGATGGGTAAACGGGCGATCTACGAGTCGGCGGCGATGGACTACGTCGGCGCGCTGACCTATCTGCGCGAGATGGTCGCGATGGTCTCGACCAGCGAGGATTTTACCGAAGGCGTGCGCGCCTTCCTGGAAAAGCGCAAACCGCGCTTCACCGGCCGCTGACCGTGAGCTTCTCGCTTTACGTCCATATTCCCTATTGCCACTCGAAGTGCCCCTACTGCGATTTCAACTCATACGCCGCGAGCACCTGGCCGGAGGCCCGCTACGTCGAGGCGCTGATTGCCGAGCTTGCCGGCCGCGCCGGCTTCGAGCCGTGGACGAATACCAGTATCGCAACGATCTTCTTTGGTGGCGGCACGCCCTCGCTCTTCAGCCCCGAGTCGATCGGCCGAGTGATCGATTCGGCGGCGCAGCGTTTCGGAATCGATCGCGATGCCGAAATCACGCTGGAGGCGAATCCGGGTACCGTCGACGCCGGCCGGCTCGCCGGGATGCGTGCGGCGGGTGTGAATCGAATCAGCTTCGGCGCGCAATCGTTCAACCCTGAGACGCTCAAGTTCCTGGGCCGCATTCATGGCGCCGACGATACTCGCGAGGCCGCCCGCCTGACCCATCGCGCAGGTTTCGAGCGCCTCAACCTCGACCTGATTTTCGCCGTGCCGGGGCAGACCGTCGCGGACGTGCAGTTTGATATCGAGGCGGTCGCGGCGCTCGAGCCCGACCATGTTTCCGCCTATAACCTGACCTTCGAGGAGGGCACTGCTTTCTTCGCCGATCTGAAACGCGGGAAGATCCGTCAGCTCTCCTCCGACGACCAGGCTGCGATGTATGCGATGGTGCGTGAAGAGCTGCCGCGCCGTGGCTTTCCGATGTATGAAATTTCCAACTACGCGCCGTGCGGCCATGAGGCGCGCCATAACCTGACCTACTGGCATGCCGAGAGCTACCTCGGTATCGGCGCCGGTGCTCATAGCTACGCGCGCGTCGGGGCGGGCGGCCGGCGATGGTGGAACGAGCGCGGACCGAATCGCTACGTCGAACGCGTGTTGGCCGATGGCAACGCGGAAGCGGGCGCCGAGACGATCGACGAGAAGACCGCCGCGGGCGAATTTGTTTTTCTCAATCTCAGACTGCTTGCAGGGTTCGCGCTGGAGGAGTTCCAACAGCGCTTCGGGCACAGTTTCGATCACGCCTTCGGTCCGGTCGCGGCGCGGCTGATTGACGATGGGCTGCTGATTCGCGATGCGATGCGGATTCGGCTGAGCGACCGCGGCCTCGAACTCGCCGACTCAGTATTCGCCGAATTCGTCTAGCCTGTGCAAATGCAGGTTGTGTTGTGCCGCAAATCTTTCCCCGTTTGACAGCGAGGACGCGCGGGTTTGATGATTAGCCCGAATTGCCAGTTGCCTGTATCGGACTGCCTATGAAAACGGCGCATTTGCGCCGGCGGAGGTGCAGCCATGGACAAGACCCGCTTCCATGCCGAAATCGATAAAATCGTCTCGGACTACGACCTGACCAAACATCCCTACGTCGAGCTGATCAGCACCGGCAAGGCGTCCAGGGAGCAGCTCAAACGCTATCCAATTGAACACTGGGCCATGACGGTCAAGGATTCCGGTCCGCTCGCCGCCCTGGGCTATCTGCGGCTCCGCGAAATAGATCTGGAAGCGGCGCATCGGTTCGCGCAGAGCTTTTCGGAGGAGGCGCTGGGCACCTACAGCCATAGCGCCAGCCATACCGAGCTGCTCTACGAGATGTGGGAGCGAGGATTGGGGATGGCGCGCCGGCAACTAGATGAATCGATCGGCTCGGAAGAATCGCTCGCTGCCAACGCTCTGTTCTACCGGATTGCCTATGTCAAACCCCATTTCCTGGGTGCCTTCGGCCTGGGCGAGGGAGCGGAAGTATACGCGTATAAGAAACTGCAGATCGGACTCGAGCAGCATTACGGAATCAAGACCTCGGATCTGCGCTTTCTGGACGTCCATTACGAAGCCGATAAGGATCACAGCGAAGCCGGTCACTGGCTGATCGATCGGCTTGTGACCGGCAGCGGGCGTGAACAGGAGTTCCTCGCCGAAGCCCGAACCCTGGTGCACGCCTTCTGGAAGGGTTTCGATTCCATGCTAGCCGCATGAATCGAGGGCCGGCGTTTCGTGGATTGAAGGTGGGCGATGTCAGGCCGGGTTCGGTGCGGCGGCCGGGCGTAGTGACTCGTCGATAAGCGCGGAGATGCGCTGGGGCGTGGCCAGTTTGATAAACGCGCCGAGGCGCGGGCCGCGCTCCTGTCCCAGAATTGCGCGATACATCAATGGAAAGATCTTGCCGGGCTTGTCGTAGTGGGTGCGGCCAAGATCGTAGATGGTCTTCTCGATCGCCTCGGCCGGAGCATCGGGATTGGTATCGAGAAAGGCTTTGAGCGCTGCCAGTTGCTCGCGCTCGCCGTCGACCGGCAGGTAGCGGCGGCGCGACGGTGCAACGAAGTCGGCATAGTAGTTGAGCGCGCAATCGAGCAGCGTGTTGGCCAGCGCGCGGGTGGCGTCGTCGCCATCGAGCGCCGGATCGTACTGGCGCAGATAGTTCCAGATCAGCTCGCGATCGGAGCTGCCGAGTGCGCCGACCAGGTTCATGATCATCCCGAAGCTCATCTCGGAGCCGTAGCGACGGGCGCTGTTGCGCTGCAGGACGAAGTTGAGCAGCGAGTTTTTGCGCGTCTCGTCCGGCTCACGGCTGAAGGCGCGGAGCGCGTCGAGATATTCGTCGACGTATTGCGGGATCGACTCGACGAACAGCTTGCGCGCCTTGCGCGGGTTCAGGATGAGAAAGTACTTGAGCACCTCGATGGGCGCGTAGCGGCGCCATTGCTCGACCCCGACGCCGCGTCCGATCGATTTGGAGACCTTGTGGCCTTCCTCGTCGAGGTACATCTCGAACGGAAAGCCGAGCGGCGGATTACCGCCGAGGATGCGCAGGATCTGGCCGGAGAGGCGCGCGGAGTCGATCAGGTCTTTGCCGTAGAGCTCGTAATCGACCTGCAACACGTACCATCGCAACGCCCAATCGACCTTCCATTGCACCTTCGCCATCCCGCCCAGCACGCTCTGCTCGCCGCGATAGGCGCATCCGTGCGCGCCGCCGAAGCTGCGTTCGCAGGAAAACTCAACCGTCATGCGATCCGGATGATAGGCCGTGACCAGGGTCGAATTGACTTGGCCGCACTGCGGACACACCGGCATGAACGGCGACCAGCCTTTACGATTTTCCTCGCGTAGCGTGGGCGTCACCAGTTGAATCAGATCGCGATAGACTCCCATCACGCGCCGCAGCGCTTCGTCGAATCGCCCCGGCCGGTACATCTCGCTGGAGCGCATCAGCTCGTACTCGACTTCGACCGGTTCGAGGAAACTGCCGAGCAGCGCAATCATATGGTCGGCGAATGAGGGATGGCCGTCGTCGAAGGGATCGGGAATGCGTGAGACCGGCTGCCCGAGATACGGCGCGGTCGCCTCGCGATTCGGGATGCTCTCGGGAACTTTGCGCAGACCGTCCAGGTCGTCGATGAAAACGATCAGCCGACTGGGACGCGACGGCTCGATCGCGCGGAGCGCATGGCGGATGTAGGAAGGGCGCAGAATCTCGCCCATCGTGCCGAGATGCGGCAAGCCCGAGGGTCCGAAGCCGCTCGCGATTATCACCGGCCGCTCCGGCGGGTAATCGTGCACCCGCTTCAGAATCGCCTGGGCTTCTTCATACGGCCAGAGATCGGCGCCGGAGATGATTTCAGTCCGCTGGGCCATGCTACTCCGGTGGCTCGCCGTCCCCTTTGCCCCTCAGCACGCGGGCGACGGCTTCGTGAAGCCAAGGATCGACTTGCAGATCGCGCATTTTTTCCGATGCCAAACGCAACTTAACGCCGCAGTTGGCACAAATAAACGCCTCCTGGCAAAAGCCGGCGCGATCCTCAACCGTCATGCGGAGCAGCCATTCGGTGATCGGCCGGCGGCAAATCTGGCAATGATTTTGATCGGCCATCGCCATAAATTTGAAATCGAGAACGTTGTATACTCTTCCACGGCGAGCAGCCATCTTCTATGTTACCGGATACAAATTAAATGGCCACTCACCGGACTTCCGGCCGTGAGGCAACTGCCGCGGCCGTAGCCGGATAGCCAACTACCAGCCCGGTGTGCGTCCGCGATCCGGTGACAGGATCGCATTATCGTACGCCTGCAAACTAATGGACCAGGCATATACCAAGCAAAAACTTCGCGAATTACGCGCGCTCGTCAGCGAGGGCGACCGGATCGCGATTGTGCTGCAGGACGACCCCGACCCCGACGCCATGTCGAGCGCGATGGCTCTAAGGACCCTGCTCGGTCGCAATAAACTCACTACCCCGATTTTCAGCTTTACGCCGGTAACGCGTCCCGAGAACCGTACCATGGTGCATCTGCTGGAGATCGAGATCACCCAGGCGACCTCGGATGCGCTTGGCCAGTTCGATCGGATCGCAATGGTCGACGTTGAGCCGCCCTATTTTGGCGACCGGCTTCAGCGCGCCGACATCGTGATCGATCATCATCCCGGCTATACCGGCGTCCACGCGCCCTTCGAGGACGTGCGCGTCCGGTATGGCTCGACCGCAACGATCATGACCGAGTACCTGATAACCGACGAGCAGCGAATCAGCGAGCGGCTGGCAACCGCGCTGATGTATGGGATTCGCTCGGACACTGTGATGCTTTCGCGGCGGGTTACCGATGACGATCTGCAGGCCTTCATGCATCTCTACCCGCTGGCCAACTTCAACCTGCTGCGCCAGATCGACCGGCCCGAATTTCCGCTCAGCTTCGCACGGATGCTGTCGCGGGCGATGGCCCGGGTCAACGTGCGCGACGGCCTGATAGCGCTCCATCTCGGAAAGGTGGAACGCGACGACCTGATCGTCCAGATGGCGGAGCTGTGTCTCCAGTTCGAAGGCGTCAACTGGGTTGTGGTCTCCGGCAAGCTCGATCGCAATCTGACGATTGCGTTGCGCAACCACGGCGGCGGACGCGGTAACGCCGGCGACATTGCCAAGCGGCTGTTCGGTGATATCGGCAGCGCCGGCGGCCATCGCGATATGGCCAGGGCGGTTATCCCGCTGCGCGCCTGGCGGCGCCGCGAGGGCAGCACGCGCGACTCGTCGATCGAGCCGCGGCTGCGCGAGCTGTTCAGCGCCGGAATCCTTGCCCATGACGGTGCCGAGGCGCGGCCAAGCAATGGCAAAGGCGCGTCCTAACTGTTTTGTGCCGCGAAGAGTTTGGATCCATAGCGCTGGGGTCGTTTACCTTGGGGGCGCAGACCTCTATCGTAAACGGCGTGAGCGTGGCGGAGGCGACTGTCGAAATCAAGAACCGGCTCGGACTGCATTTGCGGGCCGCCACCACTCTGGCTGAGACCGTAAACCGCTTCAAATCAACCGTCACGCTGGCACGCGGGAAGAATCAGGTGAGTGCCCGCAGCGTGACCGGCCTGATGATCCTCGGTGCGGGGATTGGAACCAAGCTCAAGCTGCGTGCCGAGGGCGACGATGCGCGCGAGGCCGTGGCCGCCGTCAAACAGCTCTTCGAGGCCCGCTTTGGCGAGGATTGACCGGCTCAGAGCGAGCAGCGCAGCTTGACCGCTGGATCAGGGTCGGTTAATAAAATGCGAGCATAAGAATCTGTCGCGACGAAATTACCAGCCGATCGGGCGCTGCGCATCGAAAGAATTCAGAAACGCCGCTGATTCCGCTCGGGCTCGACGCCAGCGGTCGAGGCATGGCAGATCGTTCGGACGATTGATCAAGCTACGCGCCAAGGAGCCATCGTAATGCCGCTAAAGGACTTCCTATTCACCTCGGAATCAGTTTCCGAAGGTCATCCCGACAAGATGTGCGATCAGATTTCTGACGCCGTACTCGATGCGCTCATCGAGCAGGATCCCAATTCCCGAGTGGCGCTCGAATCGTTGGTGAAGACCGGACTGGTCGTCCTGGCCGGTGAAATCACCACCAAAGCGCATATCGACTACGTCAATGTCGCGCGCAAGACGGTCTGCGAAATTGGTTACGACGATCTCGCTACCGGCTTCGATGGCAACAAGTGCGCGGTGCTCACCGCTATCGAACCGCAATCGCCCGACATCTCACAAGGCGTAACTGAAGGCCAGGGCCTGCACAAAGAACAGGGCGCGGGCGACCAGGGCCTGATGTTCGGACTGGCGTGCGATGAAACCACAGAGCTGATGCCGCTGCCGATCTCCCTGGCCCATCACCTGATGCTCAATCTCGCCAACCTGCGCCGCCAGGGGAAAGTCGATTTTTTGCGCCCCGACGGCAAGAGCCAGGTGACGGTGCGTTACGTCGACGGCCGCCCGGTCGGGATAACGGCGGTAGTCGTCTCGACCCAGCATACGCCCGAGGTCGGTCACGCCACGGTGCGTGAGGCGATCATCGAGGAACTGATTAAGAAGACCATCCCCGAACAATACATCGACAAATCGACGGTCTTTCACGTCAATCCGACCGGCAGCTTCGTGATCGGCGGTCCGCACGGTGACTGCGGATTGACCGGCCGCAAGATTATCGTCGATACCTACGGCGGCTATGGCCGCCATGGCGGCGGTGCTTTTTCGGGCAAGGATCCGAGCAAGGTCGATCGCTCGGCCTGCTACATGGCGCGCTACGTTGCCAAGAACGTGGTGGCGGCGGGACTCGCGCGCAAATGCGAAATCCAGGTCGCCTATGCGATTGGCGTCGCCGAACCGGTCTCGCTGCTGGTCGATACCTTCGATACCGGCGTGGTTCCCGACGCGAAGCTTTCGTCTACGCTGCGCGAACTGTTCGATTTCCGCCCGGCCGGAATCATCAAGACCTTGGCGCTGAAAAATCCGATTTATCGCGCGACCGCCGCCTATGGACATTTCGGGCGCATCCCGCATGAGCGGTTCTTCAGTTGGGAACAGGGCGATATGGTTGAGGCCTTGCGCAGCGCCTTTGGAATCAACGGACGCTGACGATCTAACCCCTTTTCGACGGGAGTTTATTTGATGGCAAAAGTCGCCAGGATGAAAACTGTGACGGCGGCCCGGCGCAACGGCGCCGGCCGCGATTACGATGTCGCCGATATCGGACTCGCCGCGCAGGGCCGGCGGCGGATCGAATGGGCCGACGAGCAGATGCCGGTGCTGCGCAAGATTCGCGACCGCTTCAGCAAGGACCTGCCGCTCAAGGGCCATCGGCTCGGCGCCTGTCTCCATATCACCACCGAGACCGCCAACCTGCTGCGCACGCTTAAAGCGGGCGGCGCAGAGGTCTTCTGCTGCGCGTCGAATCCGCTCTCGACCCAGGATGATGTGGCCTCGGCGCTAGTCAAGGAATATGGCATCCCGAGCTACGCGGTCCGGGCCGAGGACCGCGACTCCTATTACCGCCATCTGCGCGCCGTCCTCGATCGCCATCCGACGGTCACGATGGACGACGGCGCCGATCTCGTAAGCCTGCTGCATACCGACTATCGCGCGCAGGCCCATGAACTGCGCGCCAGTATGGAGGAGACCACCACCGGCGTTATCCGGCTGCGGGCGATGGAACGCGACCGCGCCCTGCGGATTCCGGTCGTCGCGGTCAACGACGCGCAGACCAAGTTCCTGTTCGATAATCGCTACGGCACCGGCCAATCGACGGTCGACGCGATTATCCGCGCCACCGGCGTATTGATCGCCGGTTCGGTGGTGGTGGTTGGCGGCTACGGATGGTGCGGGCGGGGCGTCGCCTCCCGCGCACGCGGCTTAGGCGCCAATGTAATCGTCACCGAAATCAACCCGATTCGTGCGCTGGAAGCGGCCCTCGAGGGCTTTCAGGTGAAGCCGATGGGTGAGGCAGCCAAGATCGGCGACGTCTTCGTAACCGTGACCGGCGATCGCAGCGTGCTCACGGCCGCTCACTTCCAGGCCATGAAGGACGGCGCAATCATCTGCAACTCCGGCCACTTCGATGTTGAGATCGACATTCCGGCGCTCAAGAAGCTGTCTAACAAAGTCGACCGGTATCCCGAGCGCGAAGTCGAGATTTTCCATCTCAAGGGCGACAAGCGGATCTTCCTGCTCGGCCAAGGCCGGCTCGTGAACCTGGCCTGCGCCGAGGGCCATCCGGCACAGGTGATGGATATGAGCTTCGCCACCCAGGCGCTGGCGGCACGCTGGGTCACGAGCGGCGCTCAGCTACCAGTTAAGGTGCACAACGTGCCGCTCGAGATCGAAGACCAGGTGGCAGCCTACAAACTGGCCGCGATGGGGATCAAAATCGACGCGCTCTCCACCGATCAGAAGGAATACCTGCAAAGCTGGGAGACCGGCACCTGAGCGAACGATTCTGAGCATCGAGTCGCCGGCGCAGTATCGGAATTTACCGATCGCGCCGGCGGCGGGCTTAGTCGATCGCGCCCTTGCGGATCACGATCCGGAGATCGCTGATCTTCTTGTGCAGCGTGTTGCGATTGAGTCCGAGTTGGCGTGCGGCCCGCAATTGATTGCCGTGCGCCCGTTCGAGCACCGCTTCGATTAGCGGCTTTTCGAATTTCGCCAGCACCGCCTTGTACAGATTGGCCATCTGCCCGTCGTCAAGCTCGGCGATATGCTCCCGGAGCAGGGCGGCGATGGTTTCCTCCAGCGGCCCTCCGGCGCTCACTGCCGGGCGCGCAGCAGGACGCCCGAGCGCGATATCCTCGGAGCGAATCGTGGTGCCCGGCGCCAGCAAGGCCGCCCGCAGCACCGTATTCTCCAATTCGCGGACGTTGCCGGGCCAGTGATAACCGAGCAGCGTCGCGCGCGCCTCGGCGCTGATCGAATTTACTTCGGTGCCCATTTCGCGCGCCGCCTTGGCGATAAAATAGTCGGTCAGCTCGGGTACATCTTCAAGCCGCTCGCGCAGCGGTGGAAGCTGGATCGGAAAAACCCGCAGGCGAAAGTATAAATCCTCGCGAAAGGTCCGCTGCGTCACCGCGGTCTCGAGGTCCTGGTTGGTGGCAGCGATCACCCGCGCCCGCAGCCGCAGCAATTCTGAGCCGCCGACGCGCGTGAACTCACGCTCCTGGAGCGTGCGCAGCAGTTTGGGCTGCAGCTCGAGCGGCAGGTCGCCGATCTCATCCATGAAGATCGTGCCCGACCCGGCCTGCTCGAATTTCCCGGTCTTGCGATCGATCGCGCCGGTGAAAGAGCCCCGTTCATGGCCGAACAGCTCGCTTTCGAGCAAGCCGGGCGGGATGGCTGAACAGTTGACCGCGATGAACGGCTCGCGGCAGCGTTCGGAATTGAAATGAATCGCGCGTGCGACCATCTCTTTACCGGTGCCGCTCTCGCCCAGCAGCAGAACGCTGGCGTCGCTGTTCACCACCCGGCCGATGAGTTTGTAGACCTCCTGCATCGCCGGGCTGCGGCCGACGATTTCGCCGCCCGAAATGTCGACCGTGAGACCAGTCGGCTCGGGCATCGTCGCCCGGATGGCGACCGCCTGGGCGACACTCGCGACCACCAGCTCGAGGTTGGCAAACGGTTTGGTCAGGTAATCGTGCGCCCCGCGCTTCATCGCTTCGACCGCGTTGTTCATGGTGCTGGCGGCCGTGATGACGATGATCGCGGTGGCCAGATGGGCACCGCGTGCCGCCGAGAGCAACTCGAGCCCGCCCATCCCGGGCATGATGATGTCGATCAGGGCGACGTCGAATTGTCCGCGGCGGAGGAGTTCCAAGGCGCTTGAGCCATCGGCTGCCTCTTCGACCTGGTGCCCGGCGGCTTCCAGGCGATGGCGCAGCACGAGCCGGATCGAGGGGTCGTCGTCCGCTACCAGAACGCTCGCGCCGTTGCGGCCGTGGCTGGATACTTCTGTTGGAGTGGAATCTAGCATTGCCATGACTAACCGTTTGAATCTGGAGTTGGCTTCGAGCGTCCGCCCGGGGCCGCCGGCGGTTCCCCAAGCGCCAGCGGCAGAATTACCTTGAATGTCATTCCGCCCAGGTCTTTGGAACGGCTTGCCCTGAGTTTACCGCCGTGAAATCCGACGATCTGTTGGCTCAACACCAGTCCCAGGCCGGTGCCGTCCGGTTTGGTGGTGAAGAATGGCTTGAAGAGTTGCGCCATCTCCTCGTCGGTCATCCCCTTACCGCTATCGCTGACCTCGACCCGCAGGAAATGCTGCCGGCGTCCGTGCGCATTCATGTGGAATTCGGTTTCCATCCGGGTCTGTAGCCGCACCCGTCCGGGCGGCGAGGTTGCTTCGACAGCATTGCGAATCAGGTTGAGAAAGACCCGCTCCAGGGCGGCGCTGTCGCCCACAATCTCGGGCAGGCTCGGATCGAAGTGTTGCTCGATCGCGATGGTTTGCGCGTCGAGCGGAAAAACCCCGGCGGTCCGGAGCGCCTGATGAAGCACTTGGTGGACATTTACCGGTTCGAGCTTGAGCCGCTGCGGACCGCTAACCGAGAGCACCTTTTCAACCAGGTCGGCGATACGATCGGCGCCATTCAGTATCAGCTCGCAGTATTGCCGGCCGCGATGTTCCTCGGGAAAGAGCCCCGTCAGCAGTTCGGCCGCGCCCTTTATTCCGGTCAATGGATTTTTGACTTCGTGGGCGAGACCCGCCGGCGAGAGCCCCATCGCGCCCTCGTTGCCGTTGGCGTTGGCCGGCTGTGCTGCGGCGTAGCGATAGGAGCGGTCGATCAGCATGATAACCGTGCCGGCAAGGCCGGCCTCGTCATCCAGCAGCGGCGACAAGTGCGCACCGACCCCGGACCGCTGCAAACCGGCGATTAGGGTTGCTTCGGCTGCACTCATCTCGCTGCGCGTGGCGAGACATTCCCGCACCATCTCGGCGAGCCACGGATTGGCGCCCAGCAGTTCCTGGATTTGTGCCGGATTCGGCCGTGCGCCACCGATCAGGCTTTGGGCGGCGGAGTTGATTGCGATCAGCTCCAGCCGTGGCGACAGCACGATCACTCCGGCGCCGAGGCTATCGAGGATATTCCGCCACAGCGCCAGCGAGGCCTTACCCGGGCGCCCC
>DATJRJ010000112.1:0-8783 GCA_035504735.1 Binataceae bacterium (SeqCode) | reverse complement strand
GTGATCTGATCCTGGCTGCCGCGCGCGGCGGCGCGGTGCTCGACGGCGCAGCGCTGGTCCGGATTCGCGATTTCGTGCTCGCCTCGCGCCATCTGGCGGGCTTCATGCGCGCGCGCGTCGAGCCCTACCCTCATCTCGGTGCGCTCGCCGGGATGTTGGTCGCGCCGAAAGAACTGGCCGACGCGATGCTCTCCGCGCTCGCCGACGACGGTGGCCTGCTCGACGACGCGAGCGCAGAACTTTTCCGTCTGCGAAATCGGCTGCGCGAGGGACGGCTCGATCTCGAGGCGCGGCTCTTCCGTGCGATCAACGCGCCCGGCATGGAGCAGTTCGTCTCCGACTACCTCGTCACGGTACGCAATCGCCGTTTCGTCCTGCCGCTCAAGCTGAATTACCCGGAGAAGCTGGAGGGTATCGTTCAGGATCGCTCCGTCTCAGGTGAAACGCTGTTCGTCGAGCCGTTGTGGGCGGTCGAACTCAACAACCGGCTCATGATGCTCGAGCGTGAGGCCGAGGCCGAGGAGCGGCGTATCCTGGCGGCGCTGACCGCGATGGTGCGCGGCTATGCGCGCGAGCTGCGGATGACCTTCGACGCGATGGTCCGGCTGGATGTCCTGAACGCGGGCGCGATCTTCGCCGAGCGCTTCGGATGCACCGAGCCCGACATCGGCGCGGCCGGACTCGAGCTTATCGGGGCGCGACATCCGATGCTGGTTGCCAGCGGGCGCGAAGTCGTGCCGATCGATATCCGGGTCGGCGCCGATCAGCATGGCATCGTGATCTCGGGACCCAATACCGGCGGCAAGACCGTCGCACTCAAGACCATCGGTCTGCTCACGGTAATGGCGCAGGCCGGCCTCCTGATTCCGGTCGAACGCGCACGCCTGCCGGCCTTTCGCTCCTGCTTCGTCGACATCGGCGACCAGCAATCGATCGAGCGCGACCTGTCGAGCTTCGCCGCGCATATCGCGAACCTGCGCGAGATTATCGAGTCCTTCGCCGAACCGGCACTGGTGATCCTCGACGAGCCGGGGGCCGGTACGGATCCGGCCGAAGGCGCGGCGCTGGCGATCGGGTTGATGGATTATTTCAAGCAGCGTCGCTGCCTGCTCGGCATTGCGACTCATTCGACTGCGGTCAAGCTCTATGCGTATTCGAGCGGTGGTTTCGAGGCGTCCGCAGTCGATTTCGATCCTGAACGGCTGACGCCTCGCTACCGATTGAAGCCGCACACGATCGGCGAAAGTTATGGGCTCGCGGTCGCGCGGCGGCTGGGTCTGCCCGACGAGATTATTACCGCTGCCGAAGCGGCGCGCGGCGAGGCCACTGTCCAGCTCGATCGGGTCTTGCGCCAGCTCGGAGAAGAACGCGATGCGCTCCGCGCCGAACGCGAGCGCCTGGCGGAACGCCAGCGAGAGCTCGCCGATCGCGAGGAGCAGGCGCAGGCCGAGCTGGTGCGCGAGCGAGAGAAGTTCGAGGCCGCCGGACAGCGGCTTCGCGATGAAGCCCAGACCCTGATCTCCGATTTGCGCCGCCAGGGCGTGGACCTGACCCGCGAGATTCGGCAGCAGACCAAGCCACGCACGGCGCTTAAATCGATGCTGAGCGAGGCGGCGCAGCGCGCCGCCCGTCTCGGTCCCGAGGCTCGCGAGCCCGACGCGGCCGCGGCGCAGGCCCCGTTTCAGCTTGGCGATCAGGTCGAGGTCGGCGATCTCCGCGGCGAGCTGATTCAGCTCGATCAGAATCGGGCCGTAATCGGCCGAGGCGCGCTGCGAATCGAAGTCGCGCCCGACCGTTTGCGCCGCGCGAAAGGCGCGCCGGCGCCGGCGCGGGGGCCGAAGGTGACGGTTGAGGTTGCCTCAAACGAGAGCGGCGAGCTCAACCTGATCGGCGCGCGAACCGCCGAGGCGCTCAGAAAACTCGAGGAATTCCTCGACCAGGCCTATCTGACGAATCGCGCCGAAGTCCGAATCGTCCACGGTATCGGCTCGGGCGCCTTGCGCAAGGCGATCCATGAATACCTCGGCGACTCGCCCTATGCCGCCTCGTTCCGCGAAGCCGAACCTCATCACGGCGGCGCCGGCGCGACTATCGTCACGCTGCGCCTCTGAGAGCACGATTTTTCCGTCATTTCGAGCAAAGGCCGAACGAAGCTGAGGGCGCAGTCGAGAAATCTCCGAGCCGCGATTTTCCTGCTCCTCGGGATGGGAGATGGAAACCCTGCGCCAGGCACACCGCGGGCCGAACTGCCCCCGCCGAACCGCGATCATTTCGAACCGCCCCCGAAAAAACCGCCGAGGCCCTTCTTGCCGAAAAGCTTGCCGAAAAATTTCTGCCCCTTCTGCTTCATCGCCTGCTGGGCGGCGCGCCGGGCAAGGTCGGCGACGTCGGGAACGACCAGCAGCCTGGGTATCTGCCCGATAATCCGCAGCGGAATTTCCACTTGCCCGTTCTGATTTTCCAGATAGACGATATTCTTCTTGTCGGTTCGCCACTCGCTGCTGAAGTCCTGGCTGAACAGAAGATGCGTCGCCAGGTCGATACGCTTGTTCAGGTCGAACCATCCGTCGCCCTGCATTGAATAGTCGGCCGACTGCACCGTCAGGTCGTGGCTGGTGATTCTCGGACCTTGCAGCACAAACGTCAGCTCCGCCTGATCGATATCAGTGTTCGGGTTCTTGAACAGCTCCGGATGATTCGCGACCAGCGAGCCCGGGACCAATTCGCCGATCCCGGGCACCTTTCTAATCTTCTGCAAAGCGGTCGCGACTACATTGATGCCGATCAGCTTGCCTTCGCGCACCGTGAGCTTGCCGCCGCCTGCCAGCGTCGGCTTGATTTGGTCGAAGCCGCGGCCGGCACCGGCGACCTGGACATTGCCGGTCAGGATGCCACGGATAGTTTTCGCGGCCTTCGATTTCTGCGACGCCAACACCTGCTGAAGATCGACATTGTTCAGATTCGCGGTGACGTCGAACCGCGGTATCGCGGCGAGTTCGGCCTGCACGGTTGCGGCGATGGTGCCGCTGAAGGCACCGAACGTAAGGTCTTTCACGTCCACCCGCTGGTCTGCGTAGCGCGCCGACAGGCCCAGGTTCTGGTAGACGATGTGTTCGATGTTGCCGGAAGAAGAGGTCAAATTCGCGGTGAGCGTGGGCGCGCTCGGCGTGCCCGCTGCGGTTCCCGCCAGTTTCAGATCGTTCAGCATCTCATCGGGTGGCCGCGATGGGACCAGCTCGGCGGTTTTCAATTGACCTGCGGTGAAATTGTAGGTCGATTCGAACGGCTGGAGCGACCGCGCATGCGCGACCAGCCGGGCATGGCCGCTACCCAGTGCGAAATCGAGCGGTCCGATATCCGCACTGTTGCCGTTAATCTTGAGGTCGCCGTTCACGCCCGACACTTTCGGCAGCTTGCCACCGGGCGCGAGCGCGACGTTGATCAGCGTCAGCCTGCCGTCAACTCGCGGCTGGTTTTGCACGATCGCAACCCTGCCGTGGAACTCCGCCTGCCCCGAGAGATTTTTCTCCCGCAGCACTCTGACGGTTTTTCCCAGTTCGGTCAGATCGAAACGATTGCTCTCGAGTCGGGCGCCGAAACGGCCATCTTTGATCACCAGGTCGGTGGCGTTGAGCCGCAGGTCGGCCAGCGTCAGGTTCGCATCTGTGATCTCGAACTGTCCGTTGCTATGCGAGCCGCGGGCAGAGGCAGCGAGCGCGACGCCCACCGCCTTATCAAACGCATCGCCGTAGACGACACGATTGCTCCCGAGATCAGCGTTGAGAGCGAACTCCGGCGCGCCGCTAGTGCCGGAAATTTTAACGGTCCCCGAAACGGGTCCATCGATCGAGAGCTTCTCGGGAATCAGCCTGGCGAGCGGACCCTGAGATTTTAAGTGCGTCATCGTGATCGGCCCGAGGCTTCCCGAGAAGGCCAACGGAATTGCTAGGACATCGATCCCGCCCTCATGTACCAGCGGACCGATCTGGCCGGTAAGTTTGAGATTCTGCCGATCGCCAGCGGCCGCGAGCGCGAGTTGCAGATCGATGGGCGCGTCCAGGCGGATATTCTGGACCTCAAGGTCGAGCTTCCGAATCGCAACCGGATTCCGACCCCATCGCTGGTCCTGGTAGAGAATCGTCCCATTACTGATCGAGAAGCTGTTGACCGAGAACTCAGCCAGCCGGCTGGGAATCGCGAGGGCTGGCGGCGCGCCTTGCATCGGTGACGCCTGAAGCGCTCCAGGAGCCGGCGTGCCGTGTGGCTTGAGCTTGTGGCCGTTCCGCTTCCTGCCGAGCATTGCGACGTTGAGCTGGCCCGCGGGGTTCCGGATCACGCGGACCTCCGGGTTCTCGATATCGAAGCGCACCACCCTGATATGCTTCGCCAGCAGCGGAAGCAGCTCGATGCGGCAGTAGATGTCCGGCACGGAGACTAGCGGCTGGGTCGAGAAGGCCGGATCGTCGGCGACCGCCAGGCCGCTCAAATCGAGCGAAACGCCCCATCCGAAACTCGCTTTGATGTCGGAAACGGAGACCGGACGGCCGATTGCGTCACTGAGCCTGTCCAGGATGCGCGCGCGGTTGGCACTGATAATCGAGTTCAGGTTGAACGCTGCATAGCCGAACAGCGCGGCGACGACCAACACGATAATGCCCAGGATCGATCCGGTGATAAGCAAGCCGCGTCGCATCAACTATCTCCAGGTAGCAGCGCTTCGAGTTCGGCGCGTATCAACCGCGCGAGGCGGTCTTCGTAATCGGCCAGTGAAGAGATTCCGGCGCGGCGCATCCCGGCGACGTTCGCCGTCGACGGATGCATCAGCGGAATAACGCGTACTCCCTCAACAGTATGGCGCGCCGTGCCATGATCCAAGCTGAGCCGGACCGCACCACCAAGCGCCGCGCGCGCTGCGCGTGCCCCGAACGCGAGAATCAGCCGCGGCTGGATGATCGCGAATTCGCGGCCGAGATGACTTGTGACGCAGAGCCGCACTTCGCTTTCGAGCGGTGCACGATTAGCACCGCTCGGGCTCGCCGGCCAGCACTTGATCGTATCGGTAAGGTAAAAGAGATCTTCGAGCTCGAGCTGTTTCGGCGCGACGGCGCGGGCGAAAGCGCGGCGAATCGTGAGGTTGCGCGGATTCGAAAAGCCGCGCCCATTATCGAGCGAGACCCGTCCCGGCGCTTCGCCGAGGATCATCAGGCCGAAGCGTGCCGTACCGCGGCTGGCCGGTGGAAACTTCCGCCACGGCGCGATGGTTTTGCACCGTTGGCAGCGAACCGTTGCCCGCCACCATCGACGCAAAGCCCTGTCGGTATCCGATGGGCCGCCCGCGCCTTTCGCAACTTTCATCGTCGGCCTGTGGATTACTCCCAGCTATTGCAGGAAAGTGAACGTCCCGTCGTCAAGCGCTAGGATAAGATAATGGGGCGAGATGGCACGCAAGCGAAAACAATCCCGGAGCCGTCAGGAGCAGCCGCCGTCATCGAAGCCGGTTTTCCATTCGCCGTTCAAGGACCTTGCCAAGCTGGTGGTCCGACAGAAGACCGCAACGGTTGTTCCGCACAAGCGGACGCCGATACCTGCTGCGAAGCCTGCCGTGACGCCTCAAAAAGACGATGCGGCGCTGTTCCGGGAGGCGATCGATGGCGCCCGCCCACTGCCGCGCGCCGGCATCACGCGGATCGCGGTCGAACCGCAAGTTACCGTCAGTATCGTGACCGAGGAAGCCGAAGTGCTGGCCGAGCTTTCCGACCTGGTCTCCGGCCAGCGGCCATTTGAATTGACCGAGACCGAAGATTACGTCGAGGGCATGCGGACCGGAATCGACCCTCGCCTGGTGACGCGTCTGCGGCGCGGTGAGTTCGCGCTGCAGGGGCATATCGATCTGCATGGGATGGTGCGCGATGACGCGAAGGTCGCGCTCGCGGATTACATTCTCGATTCGGTCCGCAAGGGGCGGCGCGCCGTGCTGATCGTGCATGGGCGCGGGCTCGGCTCGCCCGGCGGCCATCCGGTGCTCAAGCATTCGACTGCCCAATGGTTATCACACGGCACCATCAGCGGTTACGTTCTGGCTTTCACGACCGCGCGGCCGGCGGACGGCGGGGCGGGTGCGATGTACGTGCTGCTCCGGCGCGAGCGGCGTCGCGAACCGTTCGAGGTACTGACCGGGACCCATCGGAGAGACTGACGTCAACGCTCGGTTTACAACTCTGGAAAAAAATGGGGCCCTGCGAGGAGCCCCATTTTCGTCTCGTTCCGTTGCCGGAAGTCCGCTCAAATCTTGCCCTGCATGATGTATGCGATCAGCAGCGCGTAAAGGCTCAGCGACTCCACGAACGCCAGCCCGACGATCATCCAGGTACGAATTTGCGGCTCAGAGTTGGGATTACGGCCCAGCGACTCCATCGCAGAAGCTGCCAGCCGTCCCTGTCCGAGACCGCATCCGAGCGCGGCGACGCCGATCGCCAAGCCTGCGCCGAGCGCGATTAGCCCCGAGCGCAAACCCTCGCCACCGCCGCCGGCTGCGCCCTGCTGCGCCATCGCCAACATCGGAGACGCCATCACGATTGCCGCCGCGCATCCTAACCATGCCAAAACCTTTCGAAACATTACCCTTCCTCCTTCTACTTCGCGGCTATGAGCGCCATCCTATGGCTCTTTTTCGACCCCTCTATCCTCTTCCACTCCGCGAACCGGACGGAACCTAGTCGCGAAAATTGCAATTTCATCTGCGCGCTGTGCCTGAGAGCGAGGTTGATGCTTAGTGCTCGTGGGTCGCCATCACGACATAGATCATCGCGAGCAGCACGAACACGAACGCCTGGACCACGCAGACCAACGATCCCAACGCATAGAAAACGACCGGTAATCCGATCTTGGTGAGCCCGGTAAAGACGCCCAGCACCTGGTGGTCGGCAAACATGTTGGCGAACAGACGGATACCGAGCGAAAAGGGGCGCGCGAGGTTGTCGATGACCTCGATCATCAACATGAACCAGGAGAGCCACCAGAGCGGGCCCAGGAAGCTCTTGAGATAATAGAGACCCTGATGTTTGAAGCCCTGGTAGATGTAATAGACGAAGCAGATTACGGCCAGCGCCCAAGTCAAATCGGTGTTGCTGGTCGGCGGTTCCATCCCGGGGACCAGGCCGAGGAAGTTCGCCGTCAGGATGAACAGAAACAATGTACCAAAAAATCCGATGTAGCTATTCAGATCGTGATCGCCCAGCAAATCCCGGCCAAACCCGGCCATCGCTTCGACGATCACCTCAGCGAAAGAACGCAGCGTGACGGTTTCATCGGGAAGCGCGGGATCGGTCGCCCGCGCCAGGGATAAGCGGGCGATCGTGGCGAAGATGAGCAGGATGCCCATCACCAGCCAGGTGCCGACGATGACCGGCGGAATTCTTCCGCCGAAGCTAAGCAGATCGATAAAATTGACCGGGTTCAAACTTCGTTTCCTTTGATTTCGGGTCGCGCGATGCGCGCGGTTCCCGGCGCGGTGCGCCAAATCTCAATAAGGATGGCGGCAGGTTGAGTCAAGACGCCGGCCACGAAAATCCCGGCATCGACTTTGAACCAGCTCACGATCAGGTACGAAACTCCAATAAAAAACAGCAGCTTAAGCGGTATCAGCAGAATTCCAAGTAGCGAGATGCGGCCTGCAGCGCGTCCCAAAGCAACGATCCCGTGACCGACCATCGCCAGCAGAAAAAGATTGACGATCATGAACGCGCAACCGGCAATCGCTCCCGCGGCTACCGTCGCTCCCGCGCAGAGGTATATCGCCAACCCGAGAACCACGCCGACCATGGCCGTGGTGCGTTCGATTCCGGCGATCGTCACTGATTTTGCGCTGTTGCCCATGATTTAACGATCGAGATGACGCAGCCCGCCGATCAGTCGGTAGATACCGATCACCATACCGAGCACTACGCCGATAACTCCCAGCCACGGCCCGGTATGAAGATAAGTATCAAGGGCGTAGCCAAGAATCAGCAAACCCAGAATCGTCGAGAAAAACTCGATCCCTACTGCAGCCAGCCGCAGGTTCTGCCCTCGTCCACCCGACGGCGTATTACGTGGCTCGCTCATTGGCGCTCGGCGGAGGACCCAAAGCCCGATGCATAACCAAGAGCTACAAGCCCTCCTAAATTAGCTTACGGTCTCACTTTCGGATTGCTTATATCATCAGGACTCGCTCGCCGAGGCAAGTGCCAGGCGGGCGGCGTCGATGATGCGCTCGATCTCCTCGCCGCCGTGTGCCAGCGAGACGAACATCGCCTCGAACTGGGAGGGCGGCAGATAGATTCCCTCTTCCAACATCCGATGGAAAAAGCGGGCAAATTTATGCGCGTCTGAGCGCCGCGCCGAATCGGCGTCGGTCACCGGCTCGGCGCCGATGAAAACCGTGAGCAGCGACCCGGTCCGATTGACGCATCCGCGCGCGCCACTTATCCGCAGCGCATCGCGCAGTCCGTCGCCGAGCAGGGCCGCGTTGGCCTCGAGCTTCTCGTAGCTTCCGGGTTGGCGGAGGATTCGCAGCGTTTCGAGTCCCGCGCGCACCGAGAGCGGATTACCGGACAAGGTTCCAGCCTGATAGACCGGCCCCTCGGGCGCGAGCAAATCCATGAGTTCGGCACGTCCGGCCACCGCACCAATCGGCAGCCCGCCGCCGATTACCTTACCGAACATCAGCAGATCCGGATGCGCACCGTGCAATTCGTAGGCTGCGCCGAAGCGGAGTCGGAAGCCGGTGATAACTTCATCGCAGA
>DATJRJ010000111.1:0-18265 GCA_035504735.1 Binataceae bacterium (SeqCode) | reverse complement strand
TGACGCCCGCGCCGAAAAAGTGAGCCTGAATCAAGCGAACAATCCCACGCAAGGAGAAACACTGCCATGAGCGAATTCGTAACCGACCTCAAAAGGATCAAAGAGCGCGCCCACCAACATATGGAGCAGGGCGCGGTGACCGAGAATTACAAAGCCGACCGCAAGGCGGTCCTCAAGGTTTTGAACGAAGTGCTGGCCACCGAACTGGTCTGCACGCTGCGCTACAAGCGGCACTATTATACCGCCAGCGGCATCAACGCCGACGGCGCCAAGGCGGAATTTATGCAGCATGCCAATGAAGAGCAGCAGCATGCGGATTGGGTTGCGACGCGAATCATACAACTCAACGGCACTCCCAACTTCAATCCCGATGGCTTGGCCTCGCGCAGTCATTCCGAATATGCCGAAGGCGCGAACCTTACCACGATGATCAAAGAGGATCTGTTTGCCGAACGCATCGCAATCGAGAGCTATTCCGAGATCGTACGCTGGCTCGGTACTGATGATCCGACCACGCGCAAGATGATCGAAGATATCCTGAAGGCCGAAGAAGAGCATGCCGAGGACTTGAAGTCGCTGCTCGAAAAAATGTCCTAGCGCGATCCTCGGGACAGCAGCCGGATGGGTGCAAAGCGCGGCAGCTTTTACGGCCGGCGCCCATCCGGCGGCTGAGCGCGTCCGACCGGTTTGTGTCGAGATTGCCGGCCGCATCGAGGGCGCTACCGCGTCATCACCTTCGGTCCAGCCACTCACCACCGCTTTCGCGGCATCGGATTGGTGCGGGCATTTCCGCGGACGCCATCGCTGACCGTCACTCCATAAAATATCTTGAGCCGACTAGGTTTGAGTGAATGATGACCTTGCTCGACGAGACCCTGCGCGCAATCAAGCCGCCGGATGAGCGCGCGGCCGATACCGCGCAGAGGCATCTGGATTCCCTCACCAAGCCGCTCGGAAGTTTGGGGTATCTGGAGGAAATCGTGCGCCGCTATGCCGCGATTCGCCACGATCGCCAGGCGCTCACCGGCAAGCACGTCATCGCGGTGTTCGTCGCCGACCATGGAATTGCTGATGAAGGAGTAAGCGCTTACCCGAAGACCGTGAGCGTCGAGATGCTGCGGAATATCGCGTCCGGCGGCGCTGCCGTGAGCAGCCTGGCGCGGCAGTTCGGTTATACGTTGATCGTGACCGATACGGGGATTGCGGCCGACACTAGTGCCGAGCCGCTGCCCGGCGTACGTTACCATCGCCTGGGTGCCGGCACCACTAATTTTCTGCGTGGACCGGCGATGTCGATCGATCAAACCCGACGGGCGCTGGAAATCGGGATCGAAGTGGCGCGCGAATCGGCCGCGGCGGGCGCCACTCTGATCGGGATCGGGGAAATGGGGATTGGCAACAGCACCACGGCCGCGGCGCTGCTATCGAGTCTTACCGGAATCGAACCGGGCCGGCTGGCCGGCCGCGGCACCGGCATCGATGATCTCGCGTTCAGTCGCAAGGTCGGAGTTATCGAAGCGGGCCTGAACTTACATCGCGCGGCCCGCAACGATGCTATGGCATCGCTGGCGGCGTTCGGCGGTTTCGAGATCGCGGCGATGGCGGGCGTATGCCTCGGCGGCGCAGCGGCGAAAGTTCCGGTTGTCGTCGACGGCTTTATCGCGACCGCGGCGGCGGTCGCAGCCGAGCAACTCTCTCGCGGGCTCTACGATCATCTGTTTTTCGGCCACCGTTCCGCCGAGGGCGGCTATGGATTGGTGCTCGAACGGATCGGCGTCCGGCCGATCCTTGATCTCGATATTCGTTTGGGCGAAGGCGTGGGTGCGGTGCTGGCGATGAAGGTGATCGAATCCGCGCTGGGGCTTTTCCATCAGATGGCAACTTTCGCGAGCGCCGGCGTATCGGAACGGAAGCGATGAACGAGCCCGATGCGGGCGACGTCGAACGGCGGCCCGGCAGCGAATCCTTTGGGCCGTCGCTCGCTGTGCGGGTCGCGCTCGAAATCCGCCTGGCGCTTGGTTTTCTAACGATTCTTCCGGTGCTGCCGCGCCAATCGGTTGACGACGAATCCGTAGCGGGTTCGCTACGATGGTTTCCGTTGGTGGGATTCGCGCTGGGTGGAATTCTCAGCCTCGAAGATTTGCTGCTGAGAAGTTTTCTCGCGACCGCGCTCAGATCGGCACTGTTGATCCTGTCGTTAGCGGTCCTGACCGGCGCGGTCCATCTGGACGGGTTGGCGGACACCGCCGACGCTTTTGGAGCGGGCCGCGATCGAACGCGCGCGCTGGAGATTTTGCGCGACAGCCGCATCGGCAGCTTCGGCGCGATCGCACTTTTCTTTGTGCTCGCGTTGAAGATTCTCGCGCTCTCAGCGGTCGCTAGCCGCGGCCGTTACCTGGCGATCTGTTTTGTGCCCGCGATGGCGCGGTGGGCGATGGTAGCGGTCAGCTACCGGCTGGATTATTTGCGCAACGATGGCGCCGGCGCTGTCATCCTGGCGGGCAACGGAAGCCATCGGATGCTGATCGCCAGCGCGACCGTGGCGCTTGCGATCGCGATGGCGCTCTCCGCAAAGACTCTGATTATTTGGGCCGCCGCGGCGCTCGCCGTAATCTTGATTCGGGCGTTTTACGTTCGATGGCTTGGGGGCGTGACGGGCGATTTGATCGGCGCCGCGGGAGAGGTGATTGAGACGCTGGTGCTGGTCGCGATGTCGATTTGAAGCGCGGCCGGCCGCGCGCCGTTATTTCACGCGAATCGGATACCCGGCGACCATCAACAGCACAGTGTCGGCGGCGGCCGCGACTTTCTGATTCGTCCAGCCGAGCAGGTCGCGAAAACGGCGCGCGAGCGGATGCTCCGGCACAATCCCGCTGCCGGCCTCACTGCTGACGATGATACTGGCGAACGACGCGCGCCGCAGCGACTCAGCAAGCGTCTCCGCCGCCGCGAGAATTTCTTCGTCGCGCATATCGACGCCGAGCAGGTTGGAAATCCAGAGCGTCAGGCAATCGAGGACCACGATATCCGCGCGCGGCTCAAGTGCTTGCACGACGGCGGCCAAACGCCGCGGCTCCTCTACCGTCTGAAATCCTGCCGGGCGCGTCGCTTGATGAGCAGCGATACGGGCGCGCATCTCGTCATCGAGCGGTTCGGCGGTGGCGATAAAAAACGCCCGCTCGGGAAAGTTCCCGGCCTCGCGTGCGAGCGCGATTGCGTGAGCGCTTTTGCCGCTGCGCGCGCCACCGACGATCAGAGTCATCTTAGCCATCGATATTCGTCACGCCGCTTCGACGGCATTCCCATTCGGCGCCAGCTTACACCTCTGCTCGATTAAATGTTTCCGGAACTCGATGGCGGGATTTGGACTTAAAGGTTGACTCTGATTACTTGCCTGTCGTAAACACTGCCATCACACCCGGTGCTCGGGAAGCCGGTTAGAGTCCGGCGCTGCCCCGCAACTGTACGGGGGGACGACGGCCCAGTAGCCACTGCGAAAGCGGGAAGGCGGGTCGAAGGTCAGCACCCCCAAGCCAGGAGACCGGCCGGGTGATTTAGCGTTTGCCTTCCGCGGGGAGGGCGGCTTCAGGTACCAATTTCTGAAGCCCGATCTCTCGAACGAGGGATCGGGCCGGTTTTTTTGCCTGATTCCCCCTGCCTGCTCAAGGCCGACGCCAACCGCGAGGGAGGCTATGAAACGAGCAGGTATCCTGGCTTTGACGCTCTTCATCGTGCTCGGGTGGGTGGCGACAATCGTTTGCGCTGCCGGCTCCGCGGCCGATAGCAACACGACATCCGCCGGCGCCAACCCGAATAACAAGCAGCCGGCGGCGGCAACCGGCACGCCGGCAAAACCTCAACCTAAAGCGCCGCAGCAGAGCGGGGCGCCGATTGCAAAGAAAAATCCCGTCCCGCCAGCGGCCCAAACTCTGCCGACGGTGGTCGTCACCGCCACGCGTATCAGGCAGCCACTCAGCGAGATTGGAACAACGGTCTCGATTGTCGATCAGCAGCAGATGCAAAGTCAGAAGATCCAGGCGGTCGGCGATGCGCTGCGGCAGGTTCCGGGCGTGCAGGTCAACCAGAGCGGCTCACCGGGCACACTCACCGAGCTTTTTATTCGCGGCGCCCCGCCATCGGAAAATCTCATTCTTCTCGATGGGGTCGAGGTCAATAGCGGCACGTCCGGCGGTTTCGACCTGAGCAATATAACCACCAACAACCTCAACCGGATCGAAGTTGTGCGGGGCGCGGGTGGCTCGTTATACGGCTCGCAGGCGATCGGCGGGGTGGTCAATATAATCATGGACCGCGGCGAGGGCCCTCCCAAGTTCAGCTATCTTTCCGAAGGCGGCAACCGCGCCACGCAGAACCAGGTGCTGACCGCGAACGGCGCCGACGGCCCGCTGGGCTATGCGGGAGCGCTCTCGTATTTCTCGACCACCGGCTACCACACCAGCAACGATAACTCCGACAATCTCGCCGGGGCGCTCAGGCTCGATTACCAGGCCTCGGACGATACTGCGTTGCGCGGGTTCGCGCGCTACTCCAACTCCAACGTCAGCCTGTCCAACTTCGCGAACTTTATCACCCCGGTCGATCCCAATGCCCATCAACGCGACGAGTTCATGCTCTTCAAGGGCGAGATCGATCATCGCTTCGGCGAGCACCTCAAGACCAATGTCAGCACCTACTTTGTGCGCGACGATTTGCGGGTCAACGCGTTGCCGTTCCCCGCTGATCCGGCCTTCGAGGTCGACCGCATCCCGGATGAGATTCGCGGCACCACCTGGGAAGCGGAATACGCCTGGGCAAGCAACGTCCGCACGCTGGTGGGCTTCGATTTTAAGGATCGATGGGTCCGTTCGGTCGACGAATTTACCGAATTCGGCGCAGCCTCTAACAGCGTGTTCCGCGCGCGGCGCCAGGAGTATGCCGGGTACGTGGAGCAGGAGGCCGTGCTCTTCCACGGGCTGATAAATGCCACCGGAGGTTTTCGAGTCGACGGCAACAGCCAATTCGGCAAGGAGGAGAGCTCGTCGTGGGCGGTTGCGATACCGCTCTCACAATATGGCACCACTTTCCGCGGCAGCTACAGCGAGGGTTTTCGCGCGCCGGCTTTCGACGAGCTCTATTACCCGATGTTCGGCAATCCCAACTTGCAACCGGAGATTTCCAGCGAGTACGACGGCGGTGTAACGAAAACCTTCAGCGAACGCTTGTCGTTCACCATGACCTACTTCTCCCGCCGGGTGCATAACATGATCGTGGCGGTGCCGAAGCCGCCGCCGGTTTTTTCGGAAGCCGAAAATGCCGAGCGCGTTGACACGCAGGGAATCGAGGCGGTGCCGAGCCTGCAACTTCTGCCGGGCCTCAGTCTGAGCGGCAATGGCACCTGGATGGACGAGAGCCATGTCTCCGTTTCGCCGACCATCAAACCGGTCCGCGTTCCCAAGTACTCAGCCTTCGGGCTGCTGCAATATCTGCATCAAGGGCTCTATCTGCCGGGCGACAAAGTGACGGGCAGTCTCGCCTACTATTATGTCGGCGATCGCGACGATATCGATCCGGTAACCGGTACGATCGTTAACCATGTTGGATACCAGCGCTTCGACCTGGTGCTCTCGTATGCTGCAGAGAGGCGCTGGAATCGCGTCCAGAACGAAGAACTCTTCGCGCGGATTCAGAACCTGTTGGACGCGAACTATTCGGAAGCGCTCGGCTTCAAGGCGCCGACGATCAACTTCGTTGCGGGTATCAAACTCGACTTCCAATGATGGTCTGCATAGCGAGCCGCCAGATGCGATCGGGCGCCGGACGCGGCCGGGCCCGCGCGGTGCGGTATTTACGGGTGATGTCGTTTATCGCACTGGGCGTGTTGATCTCGTGGCTGTGGCAGCCGCGGAGCTTCGCCGGCGCGGCGCGGATCGTCTCGCTGTCACCGTCCGTGACGGAAACGCTTTTCGCTCTGGGCGCGGGACCCCAGGTCGTCGGAGTCTCGCAGTATTGTGACTATCCCCCGGCGGCGCGTGAGTTGCCCAGGGTGGGCTCCTATCTGGAGCCTAATATCGAAGCGATCATTGGCCTGCGGCCGACGTTGATTATCGGAGCCTGGATGTCGTCGGACTTGCCCGCTTTCGAGTCACTGACGACGATGGGCTATACGACACTGATCGTGAAGGATAACTCGCTCGATCAAATTGAACAGAGCATCTGGCAGATCGGCCAGCGCACCGGCCACGCCGAAGCGGCGCGCGGCCTGATTACGAAAATCACGACGCATCTTGCCGAGGTTCGGCAGCGGCTTGAGGGCGTCAAACCGTGCAGAGTGTTGATGGTGGTGGGGCATCAGCCGATGATCGCGGTGGGGCGCGGCACTTTTCTCGATGAGCTCCTGCGCATAGCGGGCGGGCGTAACATTGCCGATAAGGCGGCAGGGGATTGGCCGCACCTGAGCATCGAATACATCGTGGCGATGAAACCGGAGGTCATTCTGGATGGCGAAATGGGCGACGATCCTACTGTGCCGGACCGGTTCTGGAGCCGCTACTCGACCATCCCGGCCGTACGATCGCATCGCATCTACGGCTATCCGGAGGACCCGACGCTGCGCCCCGGACCGCGCGTGTGGCAATCGCTCGATATCCTGGTCGCGCGCATCCATCCCCAGGTGCCAAAACCCGCGCCGCAGTCCGATCGGTAGGCCTTGGGAGCGTCTCTCAAAATTCCCCCCAGCCGTGGTATATAAATGATCCAAACCAACGCACGGAAATTATCTATATGGCAAAATCGACCAACGGCGCATCGCCCAATTTCCGGGTCATCGGAACGCGGCCGATCCGGCCCGACGGCTTCGACAAGGTAACCGGCGCGGCGAAGTTCGGGGCCGATTACTATTTCCCCGGGATGTTGCATGGCAAGGTCCTGCGCAGCCCGCACGCCCACGCCCTGATCAAAGCGATCCGATTCGATAAAGCGCTCGCGCTACCCGGCGTCAAAGCCGTGATCACGGGAGCGGATTTCCCCGAGGCCGAGGACGCGCAAGTCCAGATCGGCGAGCTGATGGGCAATCCGCGCCAGCTCTCGTTCAACCTGATGGCGCGCGACAAAGCGCTGTACGACGGCCACGCCGTGGCCGCAGTCGCTGCCACCAGCCCGCATATCGCTGACGAAGCGCTGAAGCTCATCGAGGTTGACTACGAGCTGTTGCCGCCGGTCCTGACGGTCGATGAGGCGATGAAGCCGGGCGCGCCGATTCTGCTGCCGGAGCTGCGCAGCCAGTTGCTCGCCGATCGCAATTCCCCGGGCCAGCCTGACGGCCCGCCCGAACCGACCAACGTCGCTTCGCACGGATTATTAAAGCGCGGCGATATCGAGGCAGGCTTCGAGCAGGCCGATGTAATCGTCGAGCACACGTATCGCACCGCAACCGTTCATCAGGGTTATATCGAACCGCAGAACGCGCTCGCGCTCTACAATCCCGACGGCCACGTCACCGTCTATTGCTCGTCACAAGGCCAATTCCAGGTCCGTCTGCTGACCTCTCTGGTGCTGAAGCTGCCGGTCGGAGCCATCCGCGTTATCCCGGCCGAAATCGGCGGTGGCTTCGGCGGCAAAACCACCATCTATCTCGAACCGCTGGCGGTGATGCTGGCGAAGAAGACCGCGCGGCCGGTCAAGATGGTGATGAATCGCGCCGAAGTGCTGCGTGCGACCGGCCCGAGTTCGGGCACCAAAATCGACGTCAAGATGGGCGCCACACGCGACGGCCGGATCACGGCGGCGAAAATCTGGATGGCGTACGAGGCCGGCGCGTTTCCCGGTTCCCCGTTCATGGCCGGTGCGATGACCACGACCGCGTCTTACAACATCCCCAACCTGCTGATCGATACTTTCGACGTGGTGGTGAACAAGCCCAAGGTCGCCGCTTATCGGGCGCCCGGAGCGCCGCATTCAGCGTTCGCGTGTGAGAGCATCATCGATGAGCTGGCCGAGAAATGCGGGATCGATCCGCTCGACATGAGAATTTTGAACGGCTCGCACGAGGGCACGCCTCAACCCGCGGGGCCGCCTTTCAAGCGCATCGGACTGATCGAGTGCTGTGAGGCGCTGAGGGATAGCGCGCACTATCGCTCCGAGCTCATCGGCCTCAATCGCGGCCGCGGCGTTGCAACCGGTTTCTGGTTCAATGGCGGAGCGCAATCGTCGGCTGCGGTGAACTTTCATACCGACGGCACGCTCAGCGTCGTGACCGGATCGGTCGATATCGGCGGCTCGCGGGCGGCGATGGGAATGATCGCGGCCGAAGTGCTCGGCCTCGAGGTGAACGACGTGCGCTCGATCGTGGCCGACACCGATTCGATCGGCCATACCGATGTCACCGGCGGAAGCCGGGTTACGGTCGCTACCGGCCTCGCGGTCTACAACGCCGCCCAGGATGTAGTGCAGCAGCTCAAGCAGCGCGCGGCGCTGGTATGGGAGCGCAAGCCCGAGGATGTCGAGTTCAATCTCGGCACGTTCAAGCTGCGGGGCAACGGCGTTCCGCCCCTCACGCTCAAGCAACTGGCGTCGCGTCTATCGCGCACCGGCGGCCCGATCACCGGCCGCGCATCGCTCAACGCCGGCGCAGTTGGCGCGGTCGGCAATGCTTTCGCCGCAACCTGTGTCGATCTCGAAGTCGATCCCGACACCGGCAAGGTGCAAATCCTGCGCTGCACCATCGCTCAAGACGTCGGCCGCGCGCTTCATCCGAGCTACGTCGAAGGTCAGATGCAGGGCGGTACCGTGCAGGGACTCGGATGGGCGCTCAATGAGGAATATGTCTATGACCGCAATGGCGTGATGCGGAACACCGGATTGCTGGATTACCGGATGCCGACCTGTCTCGACCTGCCGATGATCGATACCATCCTGGTCGAAGTTGCGAATCCCGGCCATCCGCTCGGCATTCGCGGCGTGGGCGAAGTCTCTATCGTGCCGGTCCTGGCGGCGGTCGCGAATGCTATCTACCGTGCTACCGGTGTCAGGATTCGCGAGCTGCCGATCTCTCCGCCCCGTCTGCTGAAGGCAATCCTGGCGAGCGATGAATCACAATCCGCCGCGGCGGACGCCACCGCAGGCAGCGCAGTGAATCCATAGTAGGTAAAGATCAAACCGGTCGGAGAGTTAACGATCATGCGAATCATAACCCTCGAAGATCATTACACCACGCCGGACTTCAGCGCGGCGCTGCCGCTCAATCCGGTTCTGTCGGGTGTCTATGCGCAGCGCGGCGCACAAGTCGGCGTCGACATACGCGCCGAGTTGCTCGACCTCGCCGGCTCGCGGATCGCAGCCATGGACGCTGCCGGGATCGATTTGCAGGTGCTCTCGCTGACCGCTCCCGGCTGTGAAGCATTGGATGCCGAGAGCGCGGTCTCGATTTCCAGGGATGCCAACGATCGGCTCGCCGAAGCCATCAAGACGCATCCCAAGCGGCTGGCGGGTTTCGCGGCGTTGCCGACCGCCGCTCCTCACGCGGCTGCGCAAGAACTGGAGCGCGCGGTTACCCGGCTCGGATTCAAGGGCGCAATGATCAACGGTCACGTTCGCGGCAGCTACCTCGACGATAAGAAATACTGGAGCATCTTCGAATGCGCCCAGGCGCTCGACGTGCCGATTTATCTCCACCCGACTTTGCCGCATCCGAATGTGATGAAGACTTATTTCGAGGGTTACGAGGAACTGAGCGCGGCGGCGTGGGGTTTTGCGCTCGAGACCAGCGTCCATTTTCTGCGGCTGGTGTTCTCCGGACTGTTCGATGCTTACCCGCGCCTGAAAGTGATCCTCGGCCATCTCGGCGAGGGCCTGCCTTTCGGCATCCATCGGCTGGAAGATCACGCCCGCCAGAGCGCTGCGCACCGCGGTCTCAAAAAGACTCCCGCGCAATACCTGCGCGAGAACCTGATCGTCACGACCAGCGGAAATTTCTTCACCCCGGCTTTTCTCTGCACGGTGATGGCGGTGGGGATGGATAACGTGTTGTTTTCGGTGGACTGGCCCTATGAGTCGAACCTCTCGGCGATGCAATGGTTCAAGGATGTGCCGATCGACGGCAGCGACCTCGAAAAGATCGCTCATCGCAACGCCGAGCGTATCTTGCGCCTGTAGATCCGAGATGCCCGCTGACGCGCTCGAGCCGCCGGCTTAAATCCCTCGCTCTCGTCTCGATCGGGCGTGACGGCATCGGGAGATGAAGCGATGAAAATTGCGCTCTTCGAGATGAACACGCATCCGTGCGTCACACCGACCGCGATCGCGGCCGTGGCGCGCGCCGCCGAGGAGGCCGGCTTCGAGAGCTTCTGGGGCGGCGAGCATCTGATACTGCCGGATCCGGCGGTACGATTCCCGCCCGACCGCGTGATCGTCGATCTCATCGCGACCATCGCGTTTGCCGCCGCGCATACGCGCAAGCTCCGCTTCGGCACCGGTATAATCCTGCTGCCACAGCGCAATCCGCTGGTGCTGGCGAAAGAACTTGCCTCGCTCGACGTGTTGAGCGGTGGCCGTCTGATTCTCGGGCTGGGCATCGGCAGTATCGAGCAGGAATTCCGCGCGCTCGGCATCCCGTACGAGCGCCGGGGCCGCCGGGCCGAAGAGGCGCTGGCGGCGATGCAGGCGGTATGGACGATGGAGAAGCCGGAGTATCACGGCCAATACTTTTCGTTCAGCGGCATCCGTGCCGAACCGCGCCCGCTCCAGAAGCCGTTTCCGGAAATCGTCTGGGGAGGCCGCACGCCCGAGGCCTTCAGCCGCACGGTGCGGCTCGGCAGCGGATGGTTCGGCTACGACCTGAACCTCGAAGAGACCGCGCAGATGATCGAAGGCTTGCGCCGGGCCTGCGAACGCCATCACCGCCCCTTCGGCGAAATCGAGATCAGCATCACGCCCAAGGCCGCGCCCGCCCTCGATCGCGACCTGGCGCGGCGGTTCGCCGAGCTCGGCGTCGGCCGGCTGGTTATCGCGCCGCGGGCGCGCGATCTCGAAGGCGTCCTGCGCGTGGTGGCGACGGCCGAGCGCGAGTTGATCGGCCACGTTTAAGGCGAACAGCTTGGTCCGCGATAAAGCGAGGCTTGCGGCGGCAGACGGGTGGAAGCCCTGCCGGACCGGCGCATTGCCAGCTTGCCGGTTCGGTGCTTTACTCCGTTTCAAATCATCCGCAAGCGAGGGCGACGACGATGGCCAACAGCAGCGCAAAGTTTAATGTCGGCGGCGTGATGCTGCCGGTGCCGTTCAAAATCCGGCGCCTGGGGCATTTCGGCTTTAATCTCGACAACCTCAACGCCGGAATCGATTTCTACACCCGGCTGCTGGGGTTTCGGGTGGTCGACGAGATTGACTTGAGCAAGGTTCCCGGGATCGGGGAAAAAATGAAAAACTCGCCCGACCCGCGGATTATCTTCACCAACTACGGCGGCGATCACCATGCGATGGTCCTCGCGCATCGCTCGCTGGGCGCCGCCTTCGGCGACGCGCCGGCGGATGATATCACCAGCAATCAGATCACCTGGCAGCTCGGCACCCTGCAGGAAGTCGTCAAAGCCGCCGAGTTCCTGCGCGCCAAAGAGATCAAGATCGAACGGGTCGGACGGGACATGCCGGGCAGCAACTGGCATGTCTACTTCCAGGATCCCGATGGCCACACTATCGAGCTCTACTACGGCATCGAGCAGATCGGGTGGGACCGCGTCGCCAAGCCCGCGAGCATGTACTATCGCGGCTTCAATGAGCAGCCGCCGACGCCCCAGATGAACGAAGAGGACGAGGTCCGCGAAGCGGCCACAAGGGGTATCGACCTCACTTCCGGCTACCATATCCACGATCCGCTGCCGCCGAAATACAACGTTGGCGGCGTGATGCTCGGGCGGCCCTTCAAGATCACCCGGATCGGACCGGTGGCGCTGTTTGTCAACGACCTGGGGCGTTCGGAGGCCTTTTTCACTGAGAGCCTGGGCTTTATCAAGACCGAAGAAGTGACGCATAAGGGCCACCGCGGGGTCTATCTGCGCAACGGCACCGAACATCACAGCCTGGCGCTGTTCCCCAAGCAATTGCGCGGCGCGCTCGGCCTCGACGCCCACAGCTCGGTCATGAGCTTCGGTATCGAGGTCGGCAGCTACGAACAGTTGGTCGAGGGCGTGCGCTTTCTAAAGGAACAAGGCGTGCGTTTTACCGATAAGATTCCGCCCGATCTCTATCCGGGAATCGACTATGCGGCGCACGCGCTCGATCCCGAAGGCCATTGTCTCCAGCTCTATTACTACATGGAGCAGATTGGATGGGACGGAAAGCCGCGGCCCAGCGAGCTGCGGCGAAAGGTCGGCGCGGAGTGGCCCGCAGCGCTGGAACCGCTGTCGGATACGTACGCCGATCAGACTTTCCCGGGGCCGCTCGGCTGATCGCACCGCCGCGGGCGGGTGCAGATACCGGCCGGCTCTCAGCCGCAGTGCTGCTGGACGACACTCATGAATCGATCCCGCGCCAGCGGCTTATGCAGCACCTCGGCTACTTCGAGTACCTTGGGCGGGTTGGGATGCCGCCCGGCGGTGATTACGACTACCGGGATATCGGCCAGAGCCGGATCGAGCTTTTGCTGGTTGATGAACTCGTATCCGTCCATGGTCGGCATCATCAGGTCGAGCACGATCAGGCACGGCGCGCCTGATTTGCGTAACCAGGCGAGCGCCTCTGCGCCATCGCCGGCGACGGCAACGTTGTAACCGCGGCCTTCGAGCGCGTCGGTTAGCGCGTCACGGATTTCCGGGTCATCGTCAACGATAAGCACAGTCGCCATTTGCTGCCCTTTCTGACTGCAAGGCTACTTTTCTGTGTATCGTAACGGAAGAGAAAAAAGCTTGCGAGCGGTGAACTTCGGAATCGTCCTCTCAGCCGTGGGGGAGACGGGGCAGCGTGATAGTAAAGGTTGCGCCTTCGCCCGGCCGGCTTTCAACGGCGATTTTCCCACCCATCGCATTTACGATTCGATGCGAAATCCAGAGCCCCAGCCCGAGCCCGCCATAATTGCGCGAGTCGGCGGCGCGATGAAAACGTTCGAAGATCCGCTCCTGCTCGGCCGAGGCGATACCGATACCGTGGTCTGCGACCGCGATCCAGGCGTCCTGATCGTCGCCGCCCACGGTGACATTGATCGGTTTGCCGGCCCCGAATTTCATCGCATTGTGGAGCAGATTCAGAATCACGTCCTCGAGATGCTCGGGACTCCAGTGGCCGACCATCGCGCCCGGCGCTTCGACTGTAATTTCACACTTCGCCTGGTGTGCCGTCTCTGACAAGTCGCCGACCGCAGCGCAGGCCAGTTCCGCCAGGTCCAATTCCTCGAGGTTGAGTTGCAACCGGCCGGCGGCAAGCGCCGAGGCGCTCATCAGCCGGTCGAGCAACGCGTCGATACGGTTGGCTTGCCGCTGCACGCTGTCGAGCCGGGCCGGCAGCTTTTGCAGCACGCGATCGGTCTTGCCCTGGCGCAGCTCTTCGAGGGTGGTCTGGATGTAGAGCTTGAGCGCCGACAAGGGGCTCCGGATTTCGTGCGAGGCCAGCGAAAGAAACGCATCACGCTCGCGCAGCCCGGCCTCGGCGATCTGCCGCAAAGTCCGTTCTTCCTGTATTGCGATGCGTTCGGTCAGGTCCCGGGCGATCACCACGAACCCGATGTGCTCGGTGCGATCATCGCGCAGCGGAGAGATTATAACGTCGGCCCAGTAACGCGATCCATCCTTGCGCACCAGCCAGCCCTCATCAGATGCGCGGTCTTCCCGCAGTGCGAGGTCCAGCAGGCGTTGCGGTTTATCGGCCGCGTTGTCCGCGGGCAGATAGAAGAGTGAAAAGTGACGCCCGATGGCTTCGCCCGCCGAGTAGCCCTCGATCTGGACCGCGCCGGAATTCCAACTGGCGATTTGTCCTTGCGAATCGAGCGCAAAGATCGCGTAATCGCGCACCTCCGCGATCAGCATGCGATAGCGTTCTTCACTCCGCTGCAGTTTCTCGTCGGCGAGCTTGCGTTCGGTCAGATCGCGCGTGACCTTGACGAAGCCACTGACTTCGCCGCGCATATCGATGATCGGCGTAATGACGCAGCTCGCCCAGAAATGGGATCCATCCTTTCGCACCCGCCAGCCTTCGTCTTTGTAGCCGCCGTTTTGCCGCGCCAGGATCAGGCCGCGCGCGGGTTTCGCGATGGCTTTATCTTCAGGCGTGTAGAAGCGCGAAAAATGTTCGCCGATGATTTCGTTCGCGCGGTAACCCTTGAGCCGCTCCGCGCCGCGGTTCCAGCTCGCCACCCGGCCGTCGATATCCATCGCATAGATGGCGTAATCCGTAATTTGATCGACGACTGAACTGAAATCGGTGTGTGCCAAGGACGGCTGCTCTTCCTCCGGTTCGCCCATAACCCTGTAGGCGCTGAGGGACTCGAGATTTCTTATTTGGCGCACTTAGCTATTCCTGCCGAAAGTAATCAAGGGAAAATGAAGTGCCGCAGTGTGTCACATGCTGTGTGATTCAGATGCGTTCCGAGTTGCGCACCGGCTGCCGCGGCGCGTTCGCAGGAACTTCGCGTCCTTTGACAATGAACGACTTTCGCTCGCAGATCGGTTCCGCCTGCCTGACCAGTTCTCGATAGCGGTCGTGCCGTACCTGTGCAGGGACCAGCTCAAAAGCGAAGCCCGACGGTCCATAGTGATTGATCCACGGATTATCGCCCGCCAGATGCTCGAGCAGGCGTGCTCGTATATTGTCGGCTTCGCCGACATAGATCCAAATCGCATTATACAAACCGTAAACCCCGGAGGCTTCGGGCGCTTTGGCGATAATGGTTTCGCGATCCCATTTATACGCCAGATAGCGATTCTCGGCGAAAATTTCGAAGTCTTGGGCAGTACCGTCCATTTATAACCCTCCGTTTAGGATCTTCGGATGGCCGGGCTCGAGTCGCGATAATCAGTCGCTTGCGGCCCGGCTGAAAGAATTACGCATTTCCATGCAACAGTTCCTCGCTGTAGGGGCCGGACGCCGGTGGGTGCGGCGTCCGACCCTCTGCCAGCTGCGAAGCATGGGTCCGGCGGGGGGCACCGGTTCCATGATCGCTGGGTGGCGGAAGGAGCAGTGATTGAGGTAGTGGTTGCCACCCGAGAAATCTTCATTGCCACAAATCAGTTGCTAACCCCTCCGTCCGCGAAGCTTCGGGAGCGTCCGGGCATATCGGCGTCTGAAATGCCGCTCTCGGCTCGCCCCGCCTTCTTACCCAGAAGGAGGTAGCTCCGAGCTTCTCTAGTCTGGATTTTTATGACGAAGGGGTTTTTTCGCAACTAACGAAAGATATATGCAATTTGGATATTCTAAATTTTCGATGGTGAGCTAGGGACGTTCGTCGGGCCCGGCGATCAACCGGGTGCGCAGCGCATAGAGCGTGAGCTCGACACGATCTCTCAAGTTAAGCTTGCTGAAAATATTGTTCAGATGAATCTTCACGGTGCCTTCGGTGATCGAAAGCTTCCGCGCCACTTCCGCATTTCTTAGCCCCACCGCGACATGTCGGACGATTTCCCGTTCCCGCGCCGTGAGCTGCTCGCCGGGTGCAGTCGATGATTTGGTGGAGGTCAGTCGACGCCGCAAAGCCGGCGGCATCCAGACCATCCCTGCGGCGACCGCCCGAATTGCCTCCCTGACGGTTTCGGCGGCGAAGCTTTTCTGAACGATCGCGCGGGCGCCGCCCTGAAATGCGGCGACGATGTCCGCGTCGCTTTCGCTGGCGGTCAGAACTACCACCTTGGTGCTTTCGGCGAGCGCCGGAATATCATCGATCACCCAGCGATCCATTTTCAGATCGAGCAGTAGAATATCGCAGGGCGTCGTCTCGAGCGCCGCTTTTAAGTCATCGGCCCGCCCAACCGCACCGACGACCTTGATATCGATATCCGTCGTGAGTTCGAGCAGCGCAGTCAACGCTTCGCGGACCACCGCGTGATCGTCGGCAATCAAGACACGGAGTTGCTGTTTGTCGGTCTTCCGGGCCATAGGGATATCAGTGCTGTCAACCACGTCAGCTACCGGACAGTCAAATCATCAAGGAAAAAACGAGCGAAGTACAGAATATGCATGGTCTATGCCAGCGTAGAAGTCGCGGGGCGGTGGAAAACCGCCGTTAACACTAGTCGTGAATCAGCAGATAGTAAGTTCTACAGCCCCAACCCCGTCGCTTCCGGTTTTTGCGCTAATGCCCGACGACTTGGCAGCTCCAAGCATTGGCACCAGCCTTGCTCCCTTCAAATTACGTGAGCTAAATGCCGAACGCCCAGTACAGGAGCCAGTGTGATGGACAAAATCTTGATTCCAGCAGTCGAGCAGATAGCCGCAATGTCACTCGAGCGTTGTCGACACGAACGTTTGCGGCTGAAAAATGAAATCTCATTTGCCCGCGGTAATGCATTGTGGGGAGGACCCTCGGGCGAAGAACAAATCGTCGCGTACAAGCACGCGATTGAAGCGATCGAGGACCGAATGGCGCAACTAACCCTGATGTGCGGCGCCGGAGCATCTGAAAGCGGCCACGCTTGCGGGGCTTAGAAGGGCTCATACGATCGAAGTGCCGGCATGACCTGCTCGCCGAAAAGCCTAATCGAGCGGAGCAGGTCGCGCTCGGCGAGATCGCCGAAATTGAATTCGCAGAATAAAGTGTTGAACGATCCTTCGGCCGCGGCGGCGCGAATCTTAGCCGCTACCGTGTCCGGCGCTCCGACGAACACCAGGTCGCGCTTGAATAAATAATCGAACTCAAGCAGGTTGCGGAAAATCTCAGCCTCGCCTGGCTCGCCCCGGCGATCGAAGAAGTCGGCGAGCTTGCGATGCTGTTCCTCGAACGGCACGTCGAACGGCTCGGCATGTAGAAAGCGGCGTCCCGCCTCGACCACCTGCGGACGCGCCAGCGCAACTGCCCGCTCATCGGTTTCATCGACATACACCATCGCCCAATACCCGATACGCGGAGGGCGTGCGTGTCCCGCGTTGCGCCAATCGCGCAGAAAGCCGGCATAGCGGTGCGCCGCTTCCTGGCGCGGAAACAGAAATACGTACGTCGCATTGATGCCGTTTCGCGCCATCCACGGCACCAATTCAGGATCGCGACTGGAGATCCACAGCGGCGGATGCGGCTTCTGAAGCGGCTGCACCGAAAGAGTGAGGTTGTGGTAGCGATGAAAGGGCCCTTCGAAGTCGAACGGCGCGTCGCGGGTGGTGGCGGCCTTGAGCAATGCTACGGCCTCGGCCAGGTGCTCCTTGCGGCGGGCGAAGTCGGCGCCATAGCCGGCGAAATACGACGGCACGATGCCCGAGACCATCCCGACCTCGAGCCGGCCGCCGCTCAGATTATCGAGCACCGCGATCTCCTCGGCGATCCGGATTGGATCGTAGAGTCCCGCTACATAGCCCATCGGTCCGGGCCGTAACCTGCGTGTCCGCGCGGCGACGCTCGCGCAATAGACGGCCGGCGTCGGCATCCAGCTCTCCAGCGGGCCGAAGTGATGTTCAACGCAGAAGCTGTAGTCGAATCCCAGGTGGTCGCAGATTTCCAGTTCGCGCCAGAGTTGCTCGTAACGAGTTGCAGGCGTCAGCGCCGCCTTGCCCCAGACGTGCGAGAAATGCGCGAACTTCATGGCGCCTCCGGCAGAGTCAATCAAATATACACCAACTGCGTCGCACCGTAGCGAAATAGAAACGGTGCGGAGCGAAGCCACGGATGTCTCTCGCGGTCGAGTTCCTCGATATCCGGATGGTCAACCTGCTAACTTCGCCATAGCTTCGCTTATATGTAGGCATTCTTATAGTTAACTTCTCGATCCTGGAGGGTGCAGCCATGGTGCAGTATGAGATCGATCCATCGCGGATGAGTTGTTTGGTGCACGACATGCAAAATGCTTTCGTTCGCCATATCCCTTCGTTTCCCGAGGAATGCCGCGCAATCATCCCGAATCTGCAACGGCTCGTCGCCGCGTTTCGGGCCAGGCAGCGTCCGGTGATCTACAGCCAGGTCATGATGCGACGCGATTTTCTCGACTGGCGGCTGGTCACGGAAGTTTTCCCGCGTGCTGCGATTGAGGAACTTACCGAGGGCAGCCCAGGCATCGGTATCTGCCCCGAACTCGCGCCGGCCGCGGGGGATATCGTGATTCGGAAAAGTGCGTATAGCCCGTTTCGAAACACAAGCCTCGAAAACCTG
>DATJRJ010000110.1:0-4652 GCA_035504735.1 Binataceae bacterium (SeqCode) | reverse complement strand
GTCGTCCAGAATCAGGATACGTTCGGTCGCCATCAGGAGAACCCAACGCTCAATTATGCGCTGCCAACCCCGTTCCACCAAGCCCGGCGCTCTGTGCCGGGGCACGTCCCTCCTCTCGAAACAGTTACGGAATTCGATGCGGCTGACTCGAACGGCGGGACGCGATTAAAAAAAGGATGATAACAGCGGCGACCGTCCAAACAGCAGGAGGGACTGCGACGGCGGCCGAAGCAATCTCCAAACTGTCGCTTACGATTCCGAAGAATCCTGGGTCGGCAGTGTGATCTTGAAAGTCGTGCCTTTGCCCGGGTTCGAATGAACCTCGATTCTGCCCTGATGTTCGTTGACGATTCGCTGGCTCAACCATAGACCGAGCCCGCTACCGCTTACCTTCGTCGTGTAGAGCAGATTGAACACCTTATCCAGAGAATCAGCTGGTATCCCCGGCCCGGTGTCTGCCACGGTGAGGTGCAGCCACCCCGGGCGGCCGTCCAGCAGACCGCTTGTTATCAGGACGGCGCCGCCCTGCGGCATGGCGTCTCGTGCGTTGCTCAGAAGATTGATCAGGACCCGTTCGAGAGCGATGGCATGGCCCACAATTGGCGGCAAGTTACGGTCCAGGTTTGTTTGCACATCAATGTCGACTTTGCGCAGTTGGTCGCCAATCAGCAGCAGTACGGCGTTGATCAGCTCATTGATATTAACTGGTGCGACGACCTTTTCGCGTTGGCGGGAAAGTTCCAGGAATCCTTCGACGATCTGACCGGCACGCTCGGCTTGGCGGTGAATGGCGTCGAGGTCCTCGTTCATTTCCGAGGCCGGCGTAGTGCCCGGCGACTCCAGAAGCAGCTCAGAGCGCGATCGGATCACTTGCAGTGGATTGTTGAGGTCATGCGCGATGCCAGCTGCAAGCGTTCCCAAGGAAGTGATTGTCTCGGCCCGACGCGCTTCGTGCTCAAGCGCCAGACGCTCGCTGATATCAGTGACAGCGGCGACCACCAAATCGCCGCGCGCAGTTCCGCGTGCATAGGTGAGGCTGATTTCGACCGGAAACTCGCTGCCATCTTTGCGCCGCGCCGCCAGGCTGAGGCCGCGACCCATCACACGGGTGCGCGGCGCACTGAAATAATCACCCACGTGCCGGTGATGAAGCTCGCGATTCTGCGTCGGGACAAGGAGCTCGACCGGCTGGCCCAGGAGTTCCTCTTGCGTGTAGCCAAAGAGCTGCTCGGCCTGAGGATTCGCTTCGAGAATTCGCCCCTGGCGATCGACGACAATCAGGCCTTCGCTTGCGGCTTTGAAATACTCCTCGTAAGGCATCCCGTCCCACGGAGCGCTGAACGCGGCGCTCCCTCGTTAGGCGTTTTCCAGATGCCGACGAACCGCATACGGAAAATGTCGCCGTTCCTGACGATTCCAAAGAAACTTTACACAATCCAAGACCATATCCGAAAGGCGTTCGATTTCAGCGGCTTAAAGCCATTCGTTCTTCTCGGCCCACTCTTTGGCCTTCGCAATCGCGATGCGGATCGCCTTCCCCTCATCGTAGCCCTCTTCCAAAAGTGCGTTGGCAATCTCGATCGCTTTGAGCCGCACCTCCGGTGCCAGATTCCGCATCGAGGGCGGGTAATAGGCTTCATCCCAAGGCATCGCAACTCGATTCTATGGCGCGCAGACACGCTATGACAACCGAGATTCGCCCAAGGTTTCCTGCGCAACGCAACGGCCGCGCGGTAGATTAAGTAGCGTCGTATCGGCAGGCACCCGTCGGCGCTCGACTTCAAGTCTGGTTTGAGAAAGCGAATGGCCGATGCATTGATTGACGGGCGATCAGTGCGGCGCTACCCGCCTGGCTCGTCGCGAGCCGGCTCCAGTCGCACCGTAAAATCTTCGCCGCCGCTGGGCGCGATTTTACTAACGTACCCTAAGCCATTGAACTCGCGGCAGAAAGACTGGAGCGGGCGACCGGGGTCGAACCGGCGACGTCCAGCTTGGGAAGCTGGCATTCTACCGCTGAATTACGCCCGCTCTGAGCGGAAGCTACCGGCAACCCGCAGCGTTTTCAAGGCTTTGGTAGCGCTCCGGAGCGCGTGCTCAAGGCACTTCTGAACTACGCGAATCATTTCCTGAATGCCATCGGCGCTTCGAGAAACGCGGCCCGGGCCGCTCCATGATAGATCGTAAGCGCGCTGCGGCGTAGCATCTCGGCTCCCGGAGCCATCCAGCGCACGAGGCATCCGTCGGCCGCCAGCGGCGCGGCGCCGCCACTCACGCCGGCCACCTCCAGTCGTGACTGGAGCCCGGTCGCGATTCCACCCCATTCGCCGGATGACTCACCCGCGGCCACCAGGCTCGCAAGATAATCGAATCGTTCCATCAGGCCCGCGCCGCCAAGCTTACGCTTCGCAGGCTCGAGGATAGCGCGACTCAACAGAATCGGCCGGCCGGCGTACCAGATGCTTATCGAATCCTCGATCGCTCGAAACGCGAAGCGCTCGCCTCTGCCAATCCGTCCCGCGGCCATCGCACCGTAGAGAATCGCCCGGCTTCCGCGCTCCATCATGACGTTCAGGCGCTGAACCAAGGCGGCGCCGGCATGCGGAATCAGGTGATCGGGAAGATAGTCGAGACGCGCACCAGTCCCCACGCTCACCGTGGTCTCGTGCGATGCGAAAGGACCGGCGCTGCGATAGACCTTGCCGGCCGAGGCGGTGGTTATCGCCGCGCGGCTGCCGGCTTCGAGCACAATTTCGACGCGCATCGAGTCGCCTCCCACCAGGCCGCCGCCATTGTTGAGGATGACAACGTAGGCCGAGCCGTCCGCGAGCTCCATCGGCGCCATCACCTGGAGCGGCGGCGCCATCCGCTGGCCGGCGAGCACGGTCCGCGCGCCGTGTCGTTCGAAGCGCAAACGGAGAAAGCCGTCGCGCCCGATCCGTTCAGGTCTCGAACAGCAGGCTGCGCTGGATCCATTCGACCACCGCGCCGACTCCGGTGCCGTCACGCAGGTTGGTGAAGATGAATGGACGGTCGCCGCGGGCGGCTCTTGCGTCATGCTCCATCCCCGTCAGATTCGCGCCGACATAGGGTGCGAGATCGATCTTGTTGATGACCAGCAGGCCCGAGCGCGTGATTCCCGGTCCGCCTTTGCGCGGAATCTTGTCGCCCTCGGCGACGTCAATCACATAGATAGTCGCGTCGACCAGCTCAGGGCTGAAAGTCGCAGCCAGGTTGTCGCCGCCGCTCTCGATAAACAGGATCTCCGTTTCCGGAAAGCGGCGCGTCAGTTCGTCCACGGCTTCCAGGTTGACAGAGGCATCTTCGCGGATCGCCGTATGGGGACATCCGCCGGTCTCGACGCCGATAATCCGCTCGGGTGCCAGCACGCCGCGCCGCACGAGGAACTCGGCGTCCTCGCGCGTGTAAATATCGTTGGTGATCACGCAGATCTCGTGGCGCGCCGCTAGCCCGCGGCAGAGCGCCTCGACCAGCGCCGTCTTGCCGGAGCCAACCGGGCCGCCGATCCCGATCTTGAGCGGTTTGGGAATCATGAGCGGAACAGCCGCGCATCGAGGGCGGCGTGTCGCATCGCGGCAATCTCGATTCCGGGAGCAAAGCTCCAGATTTCCTCGAAGCCACGCTCACTCGCGTCGCGTGCCAGATGTGTTATCCGTTCCGCGATGCGCGCCAGTATCTGTTGCCCCTCGATCTGGCCGATCGGGAGGAGTCTCATTTCCGCACCGATGAGTTGGGCGGCGGTCGCGTAGAGATAGGCGGTGGCGGCGTTTTCCGGCGTCCATCCGCAAACTCCGCCGACCAGTCCGAAGACGATCGCGTGATGACACGGCGCATGTGCTTCGGCGACGGCCTGTTCGAATTGCTTGACGATCGGCGCGCCCACTGTGGCGGCTGCAACTCTCATCGCCTGGCGACCCATCTGGCGACTCGCCTCGCGCAATTCGAACGCCGGCTTCATCGCATCAAGCGCGCGATCGAAGTGCAACAGCGCCGCCAGATCGTTGCGGCGCGCCGCCTTGAGAGCGCCGACTGCTGCCACCGCATCGCACGGTCCCGCCGATGCTTCGAGATACGCGCACAAGTAGGTCTCGGCGCCGGCCGCGTCGACGATCGCGCCGCGCTGCACATAGGTTTCGAGGCCCAGCGAATGGGCATAGCCGCCGGCCGGGAAAAGTCCATCGGCGAATCGTAGCAGGCTTACCAGTGCTTCAGGTGTCATGACTATGCCGCGCGGGACTGCTGGCGAGCGGCCGGAATACGGCGCTCCGCCGCTCCCATCGGTCGCCGAGGCGGAGGGCAAGCTGTTCCATTGCGGGATCATCGGGGACCAGAATCGTCTCGCCCTCGATCGCAAGCGGAAAGTGGCGATTGCCGATCTCGAAAGCCGCCCGAATCGCAGCCGGCCATGAGCCGGGCTGAATCGCGATCAATGGCTCAGGGAGCGCCTCGACTTCAAGATACCAGTCGCGTTCGATCAGCAGGATCACGCCGGGCTCGAGCATCGTTCCGGTCGGTAGCGCGAGCGCGATCTCGCGTCCGGCAACGGTCCGCACTCGGCGCCGGGTCCAGCGCCGTTCCTCCCAGCTAAGCTGCAGGCGGTCGCGTTCGAGACCGGCCAATAGCTGCGGTTCGGG
>DATJRJ010000109.1:0-8890 GCA_035504735.1 Binataceae bacterium (SeqCode) | reverse complement strand
TGGCTCGGCCGCTGCCGCAGACTGGCGAAGGATTGGGAATGCCTCAACCGCAAGGCGATCGCCTTCCTGCGCCTCGCCTCCTTCCGCTTCAGGCTGCGAAAACTATGCAATCCCATATGAAGTTTCCGGACAGACTCTAAGCAATGACTGCTGATTGCGAAATCAAAGTAACGATCAACAACCCCCAGGTCGCCGGTAGGAGAAACATAATCGATATGGGGTATCCCGGTAGGATCGAGACCATGTAACTTGGCGCGTGCTGTCAATTGCTCCTCTGTAAGTACGTCAAAATACGACACATTCGGACCCCTCAAAAGGGGAGCGCAAAACGGCCCGATTTCAAGCACGTTTGCAGTTTTCCGTACGAGTCGCGAGAAGCTTCGTCGATCATGGAGGCGATTTGCAGTGCGGCCTTCAGTCCGCCCGAATCTCTCAAAATGATCCAACAGTTGCGCGTCCGTCATGCTCGCGAGGTCGGGATTCTGGGAGCGATATGCTACCGACTTGTACTCGTTCGGCAGCGTCAGCCAGAAGGTATTTTCCACTACCTGTCCCCGCGCTGTGATATCGTGCAACCGTCTAATTGAAACCAGAGCTTTGGCTTCAAATTTCGTAGCACGGGTCGCTGACCGGCGTCTCCGGAGAGGCAACCTCAATCCGAGGGCGTGTCTGGCCACCCGTATGGGGTTCTCATACGGATGCCTCGCATGTGTTTCCGACCGCACTGATCGGCGCCTCAGACCCGAATACGGCGCGGAGGGTCGCGTCGGCGTGCTTGTCAAAGCCGTATCTCGCTTGAGCCTGGGCGAAAGCTCTCTCTGCGAACGTCTGATAGTGGTCTGGGTCGTCGACAACTTCGACCGCTTTCCGCAAAGCGTCGTCCCAGTCATGAGGGGCGACCAGGAACCCGGTCCGACCATGCTCAATCGCGTTGCGAAACGTGAAGGTCGGAGAGGCAAGCGTAAGGGTTCCACAAATGGCGGCCTCAAAGAATTTCAGCTCGGATTTGCAGTTCGTGAAAACGTTGTCCTGCAAGGGCGCAATGTTGATCTCGACTTCGGCGATGTAGCGCTGGAGGTTCATGAAGTCTTGCAGCGGGATGAAGTCGACGCGGTCACCGAATCGCAAGAGGTCCTGACCAGGCTCCAGATTGCCGACCACCCGCAACATTACGCGGGAATCTGCTTCCATAAGCCGGCAGATCGCAGGCGCTGCAACCGCAAAGTCGCGGTCATGTGATGGCGAGCCGCTGAAATAGCCTACATGAATCCTTCCGTCCCTGGCCCAACCCGACTTGCGCTTGGCCTCATAAAGACTTTCCGAGTACCTTTGTTGATTCGGATTGAGGTAATTGGGCACGATGGCGATGCGCATTTGCGGTCGCCACTCCGCAGCGCGATCGGCGAGGAACGCGTTCGTTGTGACTAGCGCGTCGCAAAGGCGCATGACCATGCTCATTCGGCCGATATAGGCGGCCCACCAATTCCAGATTCCTTCATCCCGCTGGTTTTGGTTCAGCGCGTCTACAAGGAGATGAAGCCGGTCGATATCGAACACGAGGTCGTCACAGTCGAAGAGGACGGGAATGCCGGACGCCCTTGCCCGGGAGATCATATGCGCAACCGCCGCGTCGTAGCGCGTACGGCAGATCACCAATGCGTCCGCCTCCTCCACAAAGCCGTCATCCCGCGCAAGATCGTGCAGGTCAAACCATGCGGCCGAGACGTCGTAATCCGGATTTGCCGCCAAGGTCAGCCCCGGATTGAAGGCGCGATAGCGAAAGGTGCTCGGGTTGGGATACTCGTGAAAGTAGGCGATGCGGCGGCTTCGCGCGCACAACTGCCTGACACGAGCCTCATAGCCTGTCCGCCACGGATCGACGTAGTCGAGGGGCTCGCCCAGGTTCAAGAACATCTGTTTTTACATCCTTTGCCAAGCACTCGCTCTAGCGCGGGACGCAATTCCGGCTCCCAGTCTCGGGGGATGCGATTGCTGACGGAATTGGCGGTGCGACGCTCGATGTCTCGGGACAGAAGCACGCCTTTCCGCAGGCCCTCGACAAGCGTGGGTACCCTGGGGGGAACGGCGATGATGTTGCGGGACCATTGTTCCAGCGACAATTTGGATCCATGCGTGTTGGTGACAACGACAGCGCCCGCGGCAGCCAGGTCGAGCGGCGGGTAGGAAGGATGCGGCGTATATTGCAGGCAAAGGCCGAGGTCCATCGTTGACACCAGCTTCGCATAATCGGACCAGAGCAGACCGTACGAGACTACGGGTCGCACGCCGCCGGGCAACTCCATGTCCGGAAGCCCTCGCCCGACAAAATGGACGTTCCAATCTTCCGGCGCCAGAATCCCTTTCCGCATCGCGTCGTCGATGGCTTCCAGTCCGCGCCAATAGATGTTCCGGTGGCTATTGGGACGGGCATAGAAGAAGAAGTTGCCCTTGCCGGATCGGTCGCTCTCCCTTTTGACAGGCCTAGGGATCGCCGGAAAAGCCGGTTCGAACCAATCGCCCCGTTCTTTCAGGCGCGGCAGGGAATGGGAGCCGTCCGCGAAATAATCGAACAGCATTTTGGTGTTGATGAGCACGCGCACTGATGGCTCTGCGAGCGTTTCCTCACAACATAGGCGCTCATCGCCGAACGGATAAAACAGTCGCTCGTCTTCCTGCAGAAGGTAAAGAATCTGCGAAGTCGGGATCGATCCGAGGGCGGCCCGAGTCGTCCACCACGAGGTGGTGAGCACGACGTCCTTGTCTCCAAGCGGAAGCGGCTTCTCGCCGCCCAGAGGGATGTGAACAAAATCCGTCGCGCCTTCCCACTTGATTTGATGCGCTTTCAAAACCTGTCCGAGCGCCCCGGGGTCCGGCGGATAGTGGCGAGCTGCCAGCCGCAGCCGGGCGCCCATTTGCTTGGCGGCCATCGCGCCAACCACCATCGCAGTACCGACCCCACCGAACAGCCACTCGGGGACAACGCTGTCCGTGAGAATGGTCACAGTCGGTGGGGCAAGATGATCTGCAAACACGGGCAAGGGCGCCCAATTGGCCTGCTGCGCTCGAATCAGGGAGCGGGCCGACGCGATCGTGACCTTATCCTGCCGGAGCGCGTATCCCGCGCCTCCTTCCGGGAGCGGGTGCCTGCCCTCAGCGCGGCCGAGTCGAGCGAAATGCAGAAGCGGGTTGCCTCCTGTCGCCGCAACGTCGGGATATTGCCTGAGATAAAAGACGGGATCGAAGCCGGGACTGGGTTTTCGACCTTCTTTCCAGCCATGACGCAGGAAGTGAAGCGCGGGGTCTATGCCGCTTGCCGCGACGTCGGGATTGCTGGCGGTATAGTAGGCATCGTCGAACAGGTTCGACTGCCGGATGACCTCGACCAACCTTTGCTTGGCTCGATCGCGCGAGAACAACTTTGTAGCGCTACCCAAAAGTCTTCGGATGCGTTTCGATGGTCGCATTTCAGGAGTGCCGCGCGCCGTGATTGGAACACATGCCGGATCCGGCCGCGCCTCGAGAGAAGACGACCATAAGATGGGTTGACCCGCTCATATTACCACACATACAGATGGTGTATGATAGTATCATTTTTGCTTTCCACGCACCGCGTCTATCGTTCAGTTAAAAATGCGCTGTCCCCCGAGGACAATCTATGCGTCAAGGCTCGGCGCGTTACTTGTTAACCAAGCCCACGTCTGACGAAGGCCGGTTTTAAATTCAGTCTTGCACTCCCAACCAAAGTCTTCCTTTGCGCGAGTGCAATCCAGCACCGAACACGGGACGTCGATCGGGCGGCCGGGTTTGTGGACAGTTTCAAAATTTGAACCGGTCACCTCGCGAATGGCTTCAACAATTTCATTGATTGAAAGTCCATATCCGCTGCCGGCGTTGTACGCACGCTCGGCGCTGCTCGTTCCAGCACGGACGCAAAGCTCCGCCAGATCACCAACCTCGAAGTAGTCGCGGATGACACTCCCGTCCCCCCAGATCTCTATCGGCTGTCGCACTAAAATGTTGCGGAGGTAAGTCGAAATCACGCCTTGGACGCCCGAATGAGATTGCCTTGGGCCGAATGGATTGGAAGCTCGCACGACAACTGGAGAGAGACCGCGGGTTCTTCGAAATAACTCCAAATAGTGCTCGATCGTCACTTTGACGATGCCGTAGGAGTTTATCGGGCGCAATGGATGCGTCTCGGGAATGGGAACCTTCTCCGGTATACCATAGACTGTCCCGCCCGACGACAGGAATAGAATCCTGCGGATTCCCAGGTATTGCATCGACTCCAGCAGGTTGATACAGCCAACGAGGTTGTCTTTGACGTCGGCCTTCGGATCGAGGTCGGCGGTTCCGGGCACCGTCGTGCTAACAAAGTGATAGACCGCGTCCATCCCTGATAAAGCCTCGACGAGCGCCATTTTATCCGCGAAATCGCCAAAGCGGTAATCCACCCCGGCAAGCGAGCCGCGAAACCGCTCCGGTTGCCGGTCAAACACACGCACGGAATGCCCGTAGGACAGTAGCTTGTCGACGACGTGAGAGCCGATAAAGCCAGCGCCACCAATAACGACAACCTTCACGATGCGAAGCTCCATTCCGAAGTGGAAACCCTTCGACTGGCGGGTCACCACTCTAGCCTGTTGCTAAACTTCAAAACAGTCGAAACTCTTTCGGCTTCGGTGAGGCACGCTCGCGGTGCGTCGGAACACCGGCTCCCTGGCTGCATTTGCTGCGCGGATCATTTTCAGCGCGTGACGCCGCGCACGTTCGTGACCGCGCAGGTCATCCCCATCGCCGGAGGCACAACCCCAAACAGGCGCTCGATGGCATGGATGATCGTTCCATCCGCCGGGAGCGGCTCCGGTTCATAATTCGCCCACGCGAACTCCAATTCCACAAATTTTTTCAATATCGCTGACCGCGCCCAGAACATCGAGCCGATTGGGAAATTGAACTGCTCCGGGAGCGGCCCCACCTTCATCCGAGACGCAATCATCTCAGCGTGTTTCCGATTGCCGGTCCATGACATAACGTTCGGATCATCGGGGAACACGATACCGACAGACGGATTGGGCACCATCGCTGACAGGATGGAGTCAAGCATTGCGCCGCTACGCCTGCCGCCCAGGACATTCTCCAGTAGAAAATCAATCCAGGCCTCTACCACTGGACGATCCGCAACATGGGCACTTTTCTTCGTGTGGACATGGCCCACGATATCGTACGACGAACAAAGCGACTGGCCGAATTGCGTCAGCAACGGACCGATGTCGCGCCCAAGATTTGGCGTGACTTGCAGATCGACAGTGCGGCCGGGATATCCGACCAGCGCAACTTCGGCTCGCGTCGCTAAGTCCTTAGACACAACGCTGACAAAGAGGTCGGGGGCGGCGGCGTTCATCTTGAGCCGCTCGATTATCCGGTCCAGCTCGCCCTCGTAGAAGACGTGCAAATGGAGCGCCACGTTGAGTCTTGTGGGCAGCGTGATTGCGCCATGCCCCTCTCGAATCACATCATAAAGCCAAGGGCCCTTCGGCTCACCTTTTTGCAGAAAATCAACAAACGGATCGCCGATTAGATTTTCGCCGCGCCTTTTCAGTTCTGAGTAGACAATCGGTTGAAACCCGGGCATTGGCTTTCGGACACGAAAACCTGAGGCTGTTCGTCTTAGATAGTCCTCGATAAGCTCGTTTTCTCGAAGCGATTGCACAGCCGGGTGCATAAAGAAGTCGCTCCGAAACTTCCCTGATTCAATTATCGCGTCGACATCATTCCTGGTGCGCGCTTTGGCGCCAACCGCCTTAGCGGCGATCGTCTCGATCTTCGATACGTAGCCTTCCATGTCGAACGCCGATTTGGCGCAGGCGCTGGAACGTTCGGCTACGTCAGCTCGCAATTGATCGGAGTCCGCGAGCGCCAAAACCTTTTGCGCAAGGTCATGAGCATCGAGGTATCTCGCCACGCATGGCTCGCCAAGACTGTTTTCCACCAAGAAATCCGCGATTCCAGTCGTCCGTTCAAAACAGATGACGGGTAGTCCCGACAGCAAAGCGTCAATCGCAACATTTGGAAGCGGATCCAGTCGTGACGAAACAAGCAGGAGATCGGCGGAGCGATAAGCGAACTCGATTTCGCTGGTCGGGCGAAGTATCGTAACGTTGGATTCAAGATCGGCGCGCTTGATCTGGTCGGCCAAAAAACCTGAGTACATATCATTGTCCGGGTCAAACCCATCTCCGATCCAGACAAACCTGAACCGATCACCCTTTGACTGCTTTTTGACAAAGCTGGCGCATTCGATAAAAATGTCAACGCCCTTTCTAAGCTCCACTCTTCCGACCCCGATGACCAAATACTGACGACTTTCGCGCGCCGGACGAAGACTTCTTGCCAGCCAGTCCTTTTCGTTGGACGCCTCCACAGACGCGCCGGAATGAGCGGGAACAACGCATTTACCTTGAGGCACAACGTGGATAGATGGGCCGGGATAGATCCAGTGCTCCTCAATTGCATTTTCGAGCGTTATTCTTGTGGAGAACACGATCTCTGTTGAAAGCGTCAGAACCTCCGGAAATGCCGAACGCGGACGCATGTACGACGAAAACTCGTGGACGAGCGAAACTGTCGGAACGCCTCGGGCTTTCAACGGCTGCAAAACGGCTCTCGATTCGACCGTGTTGGCAATGGCGAAGGTCAACGCATATCGAGTCGCGATTTCGTTGACCAGGCCATCGAGTTCTCTTGGCGATGTGCTGAAACGATTGATCGCAAAGAGCAAGGCGGCGGCGCGGCGAAACTCGTCCAGCAGTTCCCCAGGCCCAAGAATCAGGGTCACAACGTTGTATCGTGCGGAGAGCTTCTGAACGAGATTCAAGGCCAAGATCGGCGCGCCGCTCCTGGACGCCTCGTTACTGACAATGAGGATCGTAGCCTTCCGGTCATCAAAGACAGAGCCGGGGCCGCCCTCAGTCTGAACCGACCTTCTCTCCCCCGGCGCTGGATCGACCTCTTGCCCATCTGGGGCGACTCGACCGTCCGTGGTTGGACTGACGGTTTTCCGAACATCCACGGTCGCCTTCGATTGGAACCCCAGTCGCCGAAGCCAGCCCCGGGGACGGCCGTTTTTGTGAAAAGCGACGCGCATAAACGGCCAGCGCAGAGAACGACTGGCGGCGCGAGGAAAGTGAACGGCTCCGTCGACGAACCGCCACCGGAACGAGCGGGTCAGTTTGTCATAGCCGTCCTGCAATGAGGCCAGTCTGGCGCTGTCAGCATTCCGCTCCTGGTTGAGCCAGGCGATCTTGGCGTCGTGTTCCGCTTTGACGGCGGATAGCTCGCCATCGCGTGCGGACAGCGCAGCCGTCAGGCGACGGGTCTCAGCTTCGAGCGCCGTGACCTCCGCCTCGCGCCTCGCCTCCACCTGATTCAGGCGGCCTTCGAGCGCCGTCATCTCAGCATCGCGCCTCGCCGCCGCCTCGTTCAGGCGGCCGATCTCCGCGCCATGCGCGGCGGCTTGCGATTGGTATGCGGGTAGTTGCAAAAACGCCCCGACAACTTCCGCGGGCCGCCGTCGGTCAAGGTAGACCGTTGAAGGGATGTCCTCCAATTCCTCGTCGCTCGCGATGCCGATCAGGAAAGGGGCGCGCGCCAGCCCCCCGCTCGCCTCGATATAATCGAGCGACCGCCGTTCGTAGCTTCGCCAGGCCCCGCCGCCTTCAGGCTTCACCATAACGGAGCCCAGAACGGCTCTCTGGCTCAGCATCTCCACATGTTTGAAATTGGCGCGAAGCAACGACTCGAATTCGGCCTCGGTCAGTTCGAGCAAATGAAATTTGTTCACCGGCTCGCCGCGCGCGGAATAGATCGCGCGCTCGGGCGTGCTGACGATCAAATGTCCACCGCCACGCAGCACGCGCTTGACTTCCGCCATGAACCGGACATGTTCGCGGACGTGCTCAAGGGTCTCGAAAGAGACAATGGCGTCGACCGAGGCGTCGTCGAGCGGAAGATCTAGCACGCTGCCATGTATGAAACGTAAGTTTTCCTTGCCGTAGGTGGTCCGCGCATGGGCGACCGCTTCCGGATCGACGTCCACGCCGGTGACGCTTCGTGCGACGTCGGCAAGGATCGATGACCCGTAGCCCTCGCCCGAAGCGACATCGAGCACATCAAGACCCGAACAAAGATCACGAGCCAGGCAGTAGCGATGAAAATGCTCGAACTCGATCTCGCCTTCGGCCGCCGTCGTCATGCGCTCGCCGGTGAACTCCATGCCTTGTTCGGGCAATGAAACCTTGAAAACTCCGTCGGCCTTGCTCCGCTCGATCATGGCGTTTTTCCGTCACTAGAAATCATTGCCGCACTGTTCACCTCCGCGGCCTCCTACCTTTTTATTCGCGCACACGCCAAGGCTTTTGCCGCGCCAACACCGGGCGGGTGCCGACGTCCGCCGTCACCTCGGGCTTGATAAGGCTATAGGCGCTTTCCGACAGTGAAGGGAGTTCAGACGGCTGTGAACCTGTGATTTCCTTTCGGTGGCGTCGCCCAGGACTTCAGAGCAAGAAAATGCGGTGGCGGCGGCCAGATACCGGACGGCATGAATAGAAATCGTCGAGAAGCCCGCCTCGATTAAGTATGTCCAGGCACCGGCACCAAACTCCGTGCGAAGGTACTTTCCGACCACCGCCTTGCCAGCCGGGTTCTTATTAAGACAGTCAGTGTCCTGATCGGTAAATATGTGCGATTCTCTGGTAACCGTCCGGTGTAGGCCGCGGGGGCCGGCTCGCGGCTGAGATCAGCGCTCCTCGCGCAGCGGCATTTCCCGGTGGATCTTGATTAGCTCGACGAGGCTGTCGACGCCGTCGTCGGTGAAGGCCATGACGCTCTC
>DATJRJ010000108.1:0-4520 GCA_035504735.1 Binataceae bacterium (SeqCode) | reverse complement strand
TGCTCCATCACGGCCCGCAGTAGACGTGCGAGGGTCGGATCGATCGGGTAGATGCGGTCGAGCTTGAGGATGTACTTGCGAAACGCCTCGACATGGCGCGCCTCATCGATTACTTGGGCGGCGGCGCACATCTTGGCATCGAGGTCAGGTACCGCGTCGACCAACTGCGCCGCGACCATCAGCGCGCCCTGCTCGCCGTGCAGGAACTGCGACAGACGCCAGGCCGCGAACTTCCGACCCAGCAAATCCTGGCGCTCGGCGCCGAGCGCGCGATAGGTCTCGGTCCGGCAGATTGGCAGCACGCTCATGTTGAGCGGCGGCCCGCTTATCGGCCGGTCCCAGTTAATCGTGGTCGACACGTTCCACTGATCGCGCTTGGCGTTCTCGTAGAGGCGGTCGAGCTGCGGAAAGCGCACGTCGTAGTCGAAGTCGAAGACACTCTCGAGCGGAATAGAGATGACGGTCGAAGCCTGAGCCATGGCAACCTCCGATGGTCAGTGCCCGATGCCCACGAATCGCCGGTCGATGACGGAGCATCGATGCTCCCACCAGTTTAGCATCGCCGGCGGACCGGCCCTATCGCGACCCGAGCCGACGAATGCTCGGCGCCGTATTAATTCTCGCGCCACAAAATCGCAGAAATCCTGCCCTCGTCCTGAAAAACCTGTATCAGATCCTTCAGGCCGCCCACTTTGACGTTATTCACCACCAGCTCATAAATGAGCCGTTTTCCGCTGCGGGCCTTGATGTAACCGCCGAACGCCTGGCCCTTCAGGACGATGCCGGCAGCCGAGCCCTGCGCATAGGTTCCGGTCTTGGCGCGCACTTGTCCGGCTGCCCCGGCGAGACTGGGATCGGAGCGGAAATCCGTCACGAACCCCAGCGATCCATCGACACCGAGGATCGGCAGCGAATCGAAAAACACCGGGAACGTCGATCGCGTGGTCAGCGCCGCGAGCATCGTGGTTACCGCGCGATTGGTCGCGGTGGTCGCGCCGCCGCCGCTCCCGTCGACAAAGAAATATTCGCCATCCGGCACGCCATAACGCACCGCAAGATTCTTTCTTTCGACGCGCAGCGCATCGCGCATGTTGTCCACGCCCTGGGTGAGTCCGAACAGCATGAGACTGGTATCGGCACCGATGTTGTAGCTCACCTTAAGAATCAACTTTGCATCGTCGGAGTAGGGCATCCCTTTGAGCTCCGCGACCTTCATTTCGGCGCGGTACGAGTTCCGGGGCGGCAGCAGTTGAATCGGATTGCGGGCGACCGCCGGCGCGTCGATCTTTATGCCTGCCGCGGCGAGCGCCTCGATAAACACGGTACGCGCGTAGTTGGAGGGTGCGACGATTCTGATCGTCTGCACCAGGGGCAGGCGGTTGGTAAGCGGCGGGACAAAGTCCGCCGGAAGCTGTCCGGTAATGGCGGCCATGCAATCGGGCTTGCCGATATCCGGGGGAAATTCCGGATCGAGCTTGAGGGTGTATCGCGAACCCGATGGGCTCGTCATGAGCTGGTTGCTGACCCTCAGCGCCGCGGATTGCGGACGCCATTTAACTGACGCGCTGGTCCCGGGGGCGCTCGGATTAATCGTCAAATCGATCACGTCGTCGTTCACGAAGATCGGTTTGACGTCGAACTCGCCTCTGAAGTTGAAAGGCCGAAAGAGCCGGTCGTCGATTATTACGTTGCCGACGATCTCTTTGATCCCGGACGCGGCTACCTGACGCGCGAGCGCGACGTAGCCGGCCAGCGGATCGGGCGCAGTCAGGACCGCGTTGCCCAGCGAGTCCGCTTCGTTGTGATCGTAATTGGTGATGGCGACGGTGCCGTCGGGGTTGATGCGCCCGCCCATGGTGAGATCGCCGGAGGCAACCATAATCAGGTCGCCTTGCAGGATGCCCGCCCGATCGATCCGACCGCGGCGATAGACGGGAGTATCGTAGGTATGGCGAGGGCCGACCTGGTTCAGCAACTCGCCGACCGAAAAGATCTTCCGCACCGAGCCGATGAAAAATTTATCGCGCGGCCGCAGATCGATTAGGACCTTCCCGGAACTGACCACCCGCAACCCCCAGGTGGCGCCCCTGTATAACGGCTGATCGATTACGGCCTGGATGTCAGCGGGAACATGCGCGTCATTGGTGGCGCTCCAACTTCGGCTACCACCGAAAGCAACCGTGGCAGCCATGAGAGCCAGCAAAGCAGTGAAACGGGTTAGATTCTTCATCGAGCCGCCCTGAAACCGAGATAGAGAAGCGTCTTGGACTAAAGCACGTGGAACTCTTCGTTTGCACACCTGCTAGCGTTTGTGCAAATCTACTGCGCGGGGAAGATGGAAATCATTGCTTAGAGATAGTTATAGTTGTTTAAACTGCTGTTTTATTGAACTCAAAACGTTTTTTAATGGAAGATGGTCCCGGTCTGGTTTGGCAATTCTCAACCCTTCCCATTCGGAAGTATCAACTAACGAGGAGCACAGGATCATGCCCTTCGATCGCACGCAGCTTAGGGTTTGCACAGCTAAGTTGACCAGGACGCTGGCGATTGCGGCGTCGCTACTATTCCTGGCCGCACCTTTGCGCGCCGGGGGTTTCGCTCCGCTGACGGGGAACCATCCGGATGGCGCGGCGAGCCTGGCGGGCACCGCGGCGCCGTACCAACCTCTCCAGATGGAGATTTATCTGAACCCGCATAATAAGGCCCAGCTCGATCAGCTCGTCGAAGATCAGCAGGACCCGGGTTCGCCGAAATATCACAAGTTCCTGACGCCCCAACAATACGATCAGCAATTTGGTGCGACCGCGGCGGACGTTAGCGCGATCACCCAGTGGCTGGAGAGCCAAGGGTTTACCGTGAAATTCGCCAGTGCGCACGAAAGGCGAATCTCATTCACGGGCGATGTGGCCACCGCGCAGTCAGCATTTATGGTTCATATCGCGACGAGCAGCGATGGCAAGAGCTTCAGCAACCTCGAGGATCCGCAGGTTCCGGCTTCACTGGCACCGAAAATCGGTTTTCTCGCCGGTCTCGACAATCTGCACGGCACCTCCTGGAATACGCTGATACCGGATCCACCGTATATTAACGCGAACCCCACAATTCCTTACTTTGGGCCGACCGACATCAGGACCTTCGCCAATGAGACGCCGCTCCTCACAGGCGGATCGAACGGCGCCGGCCAATGTATCGCAGTGAGCGAGGGCTCGGACGTCGATCAGGTCTCATTGGCGCAGTTCAATACGGTCTTCGGCTTGCCGGCATTTTCCGTTGGGACGAATTTCTTCTCGGTCTTTCCCGACGGATCGCCGGACCCCCCGGGCAGCGAAGGCGGCGGGTCACCATATGCTGAAGCGATGCTGGATGTCGAATATGCGCATGGACTGGCGCCCGGTGCTTCAATCGTGATTTATGCTGCCAATGCCGGGACCTCAGCCTCGGACCCGGTTCAGGCGTTGGTCGATACCGCCATCGCAGCCACTTCCGACACCACTCATCATTGCTACACGGTGGCGGTGAGCTGGGCTCAATGCGGCGAGCCGGCCAGCTTCTTCAAAAATCTGGAAACCGTAGCCTTTGAGCCCGGCGCCTCGGAGGGCCAGTCGATCTTCGTCGCTACCGGCGACGTCGGCACGGCAGCGCCGAGACTCGGCGTTTGTACGCTTGGGGCCGCGCATCACATCGAGGAAAACGCAGGCTCGAATTATGTCACCGCGGTTGGCGCGTCGATGTACGAGGCGACTTATGATGACGCCGGGAACGACACCAGCACTGACGCGACAACCAAGCAGGAAGTCTGGGATTGGGCTAGAACTTCCAACTACTTCCCTGAATTTTTCGCTGGAAAAGGGGCCACCACGGGTGGCTATAGCGAAGTCTTTTTGAAGCCAAAATGGCAGAAGGGAGTTGCGGGAATATCAGGAGGTCATCGCGCGGTTCCGGATCTCGTGCTGGGTGGCGGCAACCTTGGCGGTAAGCTACACCTCGTGTACGACCTTAAGGATCTGGATAAACCACCCAAGGTTACTGGTGCGCTTTTCGCGGCGCCCGGTTTCTGGGAATGCTTCGACGATGGGTATATCTCCGGCGATGGGATTGAGGGGTCGCCGGAGTGGGAGTTCACCGGCGGGACCAGCATCGTGCCTCCGCAATATGCCGCCATCTTCGCGATTATCAATCAGAAGTCCGGCGCGTCCGGACAGGGGCTAATCAACCCCAAGCTCTATGCGATGGCGCACGCGAATCTCAAAAATCTCGCGGCGGTTGGAATTCTCGACATCGTGACGGGCAACAATGCCTATGCCCCGTCGTCAGGCTACCCGGCGCACAAAGGCTTCGACCTGGCTACCGGATGGGGCGCGATCGATATCACCAACTTCGTGAACGCGTATATCGCTTATACGCCGCCCACCTCGCAAGCACAGCAATGAACGTGGATGGGCGGCCTCTCCCTCTCAAGAGGGAGAGGCCGCCGCATCGCGGCGGGGTAAGGGTCGCGATTAGCACGAAGGCTCGTGCGC
>DATJRJ010000107.1:0-9136 GCA_035504735.1 Binataceae bacterium (SeqCode) | reverse complement strand
CATCACGCGCGATCCCGAAACCAATTGGGTCAACTGGGGGACCTATCGCTGCCAGCTCAAGGACGATCGCAGCTACGCGGTGCTGCTGCTGCCGCAGGGTCAGCATGGCGGCGCGATTATGCGCAAGTACGAGCAGCGCGGCGAGCCGATGCCGATCGCGCTGGTGATCGGCGCCGAACCGGCCTGCCATCTCGCCGCCAGTGCGCCGCTGGAGCACGGCACCAGCGAGCGCGAGATCGCCGGCGGCATCCGCGGCCGCGCGATTGAGCTGGTGAAATGCGAGACCATCGACCTCGAAGTGCCGGCCAGCGCCGAGATCGTGATCGAGGGCGAGGTGTTCCCAGGCGAGCGGGTCGAGGAGGGTCCGTTCGGCGAATACACCGGCCACGCGACCGGGCAGGGCCGCGCTCCGCTGGTGCACGTCAAATGTATCACGCATCGGCGCAACCCGGTCTTCACGATGGCCAACATGGGCAAGCTTCACGACGATAGCGCCTGCTGCGTGACGGTCTTGAGCGCGGCGGTCGCAAAGAACCGGCTCGAGGCGCATGGACTGCCGGTGCTCGCAATTTATTACTACATCCCGGAGATTCCGGTTATCTCACTGACGCCGCGGCCGGGCTTGAAGAAACAGATCGTCGCGACGCTGCTCGGCGGCGAACGGATGATTACCTCGGGGATTGTGTTCGTCGACGAAGACGTCGATCCGAGCCGCCTCGAAGATGTCTGGTGGGCGATCACGACCCGGATGCATCCTGAGAGTTACGAGCTGGTGCGCGGCGTGCCGATGAACGCGCTCCATCCATGGCTGCGGCCCGAGGACCGGGCGCGGCGCGAAACCAGCCTCTGGATTATGGACGCGACTATCCCGCACGATTGGGCGCCCGAGTATCGCAGCCGCCATGCGGCACCGGCCGATTACGTTCATTCGTGGTCGGAAGAGACGCGTGCGATGGTTGCGCGCCGCTGGAAGGATTACGGTTACGGCGACCTCTGACGGCGCAACGATGCTGAGCGACGGTCCGCGCGATGCGGCGGCCGTGCTGATTCTCGCCCATGGCGCCGGCGCGCCGATGGACTCGCCGTTCATGAACATCGTGGCCCGCGGCGTCGCCGCGAACGGTGTGCATGTGCTGCGCTTCGAGTTTCCATACATGGCGGCGCGCCGTAGCAGCGGTCGTCGCGGCGCGCCGGATCGCGAGCCAGTTTTGATCGAGGCCTGGCGCCGCGCGATAGCAGGCGCGCCCGGCGTCCGGCGCATAGTGATCGGCGGTAAATCGCTCGGCGGCCGAATCGCAAGCATGATTGCCGACGAGGCCGCCGTGGCAGGCCTGGTCTGCCTCGGCTACCCGTTTCACCCGCCGGGAAATCCGGCGCGCGCGCGGATAAAGCATCTCGAGCATCTGAGGACGCCCGCGCTGATCGTCCAGGGCACGCGCGATTCATTCGGCCATCGCGACGAGATCGCGCAATATCCCCTCGCGCCGAACATACGGCTCGCCTGGATGGAAGACGGCGACCATTCATTCAAGCCGCGCGCCTCCTCGGGCCGCACCGAAGCCGAGAATCTTAACGAAGCGATCGCGCAAGTTCGCAGCTTCATAGCGGAACTGGAATAGCGCGATACCATGCCGCGCGAAACCGCGCTGGCAAAAGAAATCGACCCGCAGTAAGAGTAGCTCATTCACGATCGCGCGCGGCACATGCCGGGGAGAACAATTTCGATGGGCAAAGGACATCAGGACAAGGTGGCGGTAATCAGCGGGGCGGCCTCCGGCCTGGGCGAGGCGTTCGCGATGCGACTGGCCGATGACGGCGTCCATATCGTTGCAGCCGATCTGAGACCGGCCGATAAAGCGATCGCGCACGCCAAAGCGGCCGGGCGCGAGGCGCTGAGCGTGCGCTGCGACATTACCGTGCCGGAACAAATCGAAGCGCTCGCCAAGCAAGTCCAGGAGCGATTCGGCCGCTGCGACATCCTGGTCAACAATGCCGGCATCTACCCGAATCAATACTTCGATCAAATGACGCTCGCCGACTGGCGGCGAGTGATGGCGGTGAATCTGGACGCGATGTTCCTGCTCGCCAAGGCCTTCGTGCCCGGGATGCAGCAGCGGCGCTGGGGCCGGATCGTGAATCTCGCCTCGAACACCGTTGGGCTGGTGGTCGAAGGGCTGGTCCATTATGTCGCAAGCAAGGCCGGCGTGATCGGATTCACGCGCGCGTTGGCAACCGAGATGGGTCCGTACGGAATTACGGTGAACGCGATCTGCCCGAGCCTGACGCGCACGCCGGGCACGCTCTCGTTCAATCAGATTCCCGGCGAGATGACCTCGCAGCAGTTCTTCGAGGCGATCGCGGGCATGCAGGCGATCAAGCGTGTTGAGGAGCCGCCCGACCTGGTCGGCGCGGTCTCATTCCTGACCAGCGACGATTGCGCGTTCATCACGGGCCAGACGCTCTACGTCGACGGTGGTCTGGTGAGGGGTGGTTGATACGATCGTCATCCAACCGCGAGCCTCAAATCATTGCTCGACCAGCATCTGCGAGGTTGCAGTCAAGGTTAAGGTAACGGGCGACGCAAATGGTATCTGCACCGTGTAGCTGTACGAGGCATTCACCTTCGCATCAGATTGCGAGGGCATATTAGCGTCGGCAGGCCAGGTCAGATTAACGGTCAGATTGCTGGAACTGAGGCCGGCGGCGTCACCGAGCAAGACGGTCGTGACCTGGGATTGCGAAGCCGTATCGCCTCGGTTCGGCCCGTGCATCATTGCGTAGCGGGCGGCGTCGCGCGTGGCCGAGCATAATGTATTGTAAGTATAGATCACCAGTCCCATCTGGATTACTGCGAAGATCAGCAGAAAGAATGCGCTTGCGGTGAGTGCGAATTCGACCGTGCTCTGACCGCGGTAGCCGAATGGCCGTGCATGTGAGTTGTTCATTGTTGAACCTGCATTATCGCCTGCGAGGTGAAGTTTCCTGAGGTTGGCAGACCAAGAAAGGTCATAACCGAACTTGGGATTCCGAGAAAAGCAATGACGGAGCTGACAGGTACCTGGGTATTGACCTCGACGAAAGTTGCCTGGGCGTCATCGCCGCAGTAATTCGAGGGACAAGCAGAGACGTTGCTCGAACTCGAGACGCAAGTGCACTGACTCGGTGTCACCGTCAAACCCAGTGACGAGTTGTTCCAGTCAGTCGTCGCCGCATTAGTCATTCCGGTGGTGTCCGCGGCCGTCGCCAGTGTCTGCGAGCCATACTGTGCGCCGGCCCGGGCTGCGCTGTGCACGGCGATACCCATATAGAAGAAGCGGCCGAAATCAACCACTACCATCAGCAGCAGCGCGATTGCAGGGACTGCGACTGCGAGCTCAACCATGCTTTGCCCAGCAGAAAAGGCTCGCCAGCCGCCGGATTGCCGTAGGTGTCGTTGCTTAGTCATAAATGGTCGCCGACTGTATAGGTGATCCGTTACTGAGTAGACTGTAGTTATTTCCGATTGTAGAGTTTCCGACGATAGTCAGTGTGTCTGCAATGAGCAGCGTGTATCCGGAATTGCTTGAATTGCCCACGTAGCTGAGAGCCGTGGTTGGAAAATAGAGTGCGCCGTCGAACGTCGAGCTCGAATTACCTTCGATCTCACTGCCATTGGAGCTACTGTAGGTAATCGAGCGATCCTGGAAGAAAAGCATTCCCTCCAGCGAGCCGCTGGTCGGAGCGCTCAGGTTGGCGGTTTCATTGCCGGTGAATTTGATCGGCGCATAGGCAACCGCTCCGCTGGTGTTGTAGAAAGTCACGCCCGAGCCTGTCAGCGTCGAGTTGCCGGTCACCGACAACCCGCCTCCGGCGAGAACATAAGTGCCGGACTCGAAAGTAATATTGGCGTTGCCGGTTACATTGATACCGCCAAGGTAGAGACCCGGCTGCAGGGTGATGGTGTTGTTGCCGCTTATCTTGACGGCTCCATAAAAGGTATATGCGCCCGAGTTAAAGGTTGTGGTCGCATTTCCGCTGATATCGATACTGTCGCCATTGCCGGTATTCTGATACTGGCCGGGATTGAAGGTCGCCTGCGAAGTGTTGCCGCCAATGTTGATATTGTTGCCGTAAGTGCCGCCTTTGAAGGTCACCTGAGCGTTGTTGCCGGTAATCGATATGCCGGTCGAGTAAACCCCCGGCAGCACCGTTACGACCTGGTTGTTACCCGTGACACTGTAGCTGCCACTGCTAGTGACAGAGGCGAGTGAATATGAACCTACGTTCGGCGCCGGAATCGAGCCCAGCGGATCTGCCGACGGGGCGATTTTCGTCTTCGGAGTCGGAGTAATCGAGATGTTGCCGCTGGTACTATAACCGGGACTGCTACCAACTATACCGATCATCGATGTGGTTATAGTGATGTTTCCGCTGGCGGTTAGCGCCCTGCTACTCGACGAGTTGTCAAGGATCCCGCACGAGGAGGTGATTGTGACGTTGCCACTTACCCCGATGGTGCTGGATCTCGATGGATCGAGCGCGTAGATACAGCCATTGGCGTTCTCGATACCGCCGATGGCGTGCGCAGAAACGTTTATCGAGGTGTAGCCCAGCGCGCTCAGGAAATAAGTCGGCTGGGGCTGAGCAACCGTAACTTGAACATAGCCGGTCGAGTTGTAAGGCGAGGTGGTTGGTTCCGCCGCGGTTACAGTAACGCCGGTTCCGGCGGTGGTATCAAAGCCATCGAGCTTGGCCACGTCGGAGGCGGCTTGCGTCGCGGTTGAATAACTTCCGCCCGTATCCAGTGACTGGGCGGCGGCGACCGCGGCGGCATCGGCCGCAGTCTGCATCCGCTGCTTGGTGTAGTAGAGCAGCCCGACATCAATGGCCAGCGCGCCGAAGCCAACTAGCACGACCAGCGATAGCGAGATCAGAACCAGAGCCTGTCCTGATTCTCGGCGCTTGAAGACCCTCACTTGCTTAGTTCTCCCTTTTGAATTGTCGAACCATTTTATTGATTCGACGTGTACTCAAAAGGTGAATAACAGCATAAGCAATGCCAGCAGCTGCTCTTACCTGAAATTCAGATTTATAACCATTTTTAATAACTTATTAGCTGGTTCTTCATGTTTTAGAGTGAAAATCTCGCCCCCAGTGTTGCAGGTATGCCAATGGATGTTGTAGATCCGCCGCATTCAACCACGTCGAGTTTTCAGGTTCATCGGATGGACCAGGTTTGAACGGCAGTTCCTAGCTTGGCTGCAGCGATTTTGGTATCAAAAAGTCGATGCTGACGTATTTAGAACTGGGGAATCTTATTTTCTGTGGAGGATGGGGCAGTGCAGCATATTGGACCGTTTGACGTGGATGAGAGGGCCGACGGAATCAACATCGTCACCGCGAACGGCGAGGATGTGGTTCTGAATGCCAAGGAAGCACGCCGCATCGCAGAGGTACTCGAATCGGCCGGCGCACTGACGATCCGCAATCTGAGAGTTCACGCCGGCATGGACGCTGAAATCCGGATTGGCCGCTCCAGCCATCACCTCCAGCGCGTGCATGCGGCGCAATTGGCGCGGCTACTGAGAGCGCAATCCGACAGCGCCAGCTGATCTGATTTTCGAGCCTCTTCGGCCTCTGATTTCGGCGTCGATTACTGCCGTGCGCGACGCGGAGCCGAGGCCGGATAGCGTGCCGAGCCTTCCCAAGCAGCATTTTCATCTCAGAAGATCGCAATAAATTCTCGATTCTCAAGGCTGCGCGATTGACGTCGCGCGCGGTTTATCCCGATACTGTGCGGCAAACCATGGCGGCATCAGGATGCCCTCAAGACCGGGAGATTTGTCCGATGGCGAATGAATTACTTTTGATTGGCAGTATCCCGTTGGAGACCCCCGAAGAGGTGTTCCGAAAGTGGGGAAGCGCGCTCGGCCGCTACCTGCCATCGATGCCCGATGGCGAAGTCGGCGATCGTTCATGGTGGATCGATGGGGTAGCCAACCGCGTTTTCAACGGCCATCCGCAGATCGAAACTATCAGCCGGCCCGCCGATGACCCGGGTGGCGTCGAGCAATGGCGGCCGCGCAATCTCCACGATCAATGGGACTTTCGCGTAAAGCCGGGCGTCGCGCAGGTAAAGTTCGGCGATCCGGGCTGGCGTCTGGGTTTCGCCAAAGATGCCGTCAATTCATATTTCATCTTCAAATCGCTCAAGCAGGAGGGCGTCATCCCGGCCCATCTGCGCTTTCAGGTTTCAGTGCCGTCAGTGAACAGTAATATCGAGGTGCACTTTCACCATCCCGAGGATTATCCGCATATCAAGCCCGGCTATGAGGCGGCGCTGTGCGCCGAGGTGGCGAAGATCTGCGAGAAGATTCCGCCCAAAGATGTTGCGATCCAGTACGACCTCGCGGCCGAGATAATCGACCTCGAGAAAGGCTTGCCATGGGCTGAAAAGGCCGGCGTGATGGAGCGCCACGTGCCGCAGATTCGTAATCTTTCCGCGGCGGTGCATCCCGACGCGATGCTCGGCATCCATCTCTGCTATGGCACGCTGGGCGGTTGGCCGATGGTGATGGGCAAGGACATGGCCCCGGGCGTCAGGTTCGCCAATGCGCTGGTGGCCGAGGCCAAGCGTCACGTCGATTTTCTTCATATCCCGACGCTCGATCGGACCGAGGATGAGTTCTACGCGCCGCTCAAAGATCTGCAGGTCGGCGATACCCGCGTCTATCTCGGGATGATCCACAACATGGGCGACCTGGGGCGTTTCAGGCAGCGACTGCTGGCGGCGAAAAAGTTTCTGCCGAATTTCGGACTCAGCGCGCCGTGTGGCTATGGGCGCGAAAATCCGGCCAATCTGCCCGCGCATCTGAAGGAGCACATCGACGCGGTCGAAGTTTTTAAGCAGGTGTCCTAGTCCGCAGCGGCCGCGCTATAGAAAAAAACCGGCGGCCGTGAACATCGCAGAGCAGCGACTATCGCGCGCTCACGGACTCAGTGGATGACTCGGGCCTCCGCGGCCGGCGCCGGCTTATCCTGAAACTCGGGCATCACCTTGGTCGCGAACAATTCGATCTCGCGTTTCATCTCGTCGAGCGAGAGATAGCCCTGGTCGCTCAGCCATAGAAAATACTCGGGATTGAGCGTCTCCTGGATGTCGGCGAGGCGGCGGCGAACGTCGTCGGGGGTGCCGATGACCGTCATCTTGTGTTCCACCAGCGGCTCGGGAGTGGGCGGGATGTTGGGATCGACCTTGGAATGGAAATTTTTGAAGACGAAGAACGAGCCTTCGCGCCATAGCCGGCGCGCGGTCTCCTGCGAGTTCGCGATATAAATGAACTGGCAGGTGCCCATACTCTCGCCGAGCTTGAGCGACCGCCCGGCCTTGGCGGCTTCCTCCTGATAGGCGCGGAACGATTTGAGCGTGAGTTCGGGGAACGGCTGAAAGACCATCGGGACCACGCTCTCGCGCGCGGCCCATCGGACCGTCTTCTCGCTGGCCGTGAAAGCCTGCAGCACGGTCGGATGGGGTTTCTGATACGGTTTCGGAACCGCTGACAGCTTACGCAATTGATCGCCCACTACTTCGCCAGGTGCGCCATATCGCTGGGTCGCCTCATACGGCGCCCAAAAGTGGCCCTCGGCCGGGAATGGCACCTGGTAATACTTGCCTTTGAACGAAAATGGCTCGTCTGCCCAGGCGAGCTTGATGACCTCGAACAGTTCTTCGAAGACCTCGCGATTGTGCTCATCCGCCTCGGGTCCGAGGAAGCCGGGTTTCACGCCGTAATGCTGCCCGAGCACGTTGACCCAGCGCGGGAAAACGCCGCGCGCGAGACCGCAGATCGCGCGTCCCTGGCTCATTTGATCGGCCCAGGCGACATCGAGCGCCAGCCGAATAGGATCCCAGGTCGGCAACACAAAGCCCAACGGTCCAATCTTGATGCGCTTGGTATTGAGCAGCAGCCTGATCAGGTGCGGGGTGGGAGTCGCACCGGCTTCACAACCCTCGGTATAGAAATGATGCTCCGAGAAGGTCACAACATCGAAGCCTACGTCCTCGCATAGCTGCGTCAGCTCCAGCATCTCATCGAGCAGTTGCTGAGTCTTGTCGGTGCGATGAGCGATCGGACGCAGGCGCTCGCGTTCCTCCGGCGTCGCCGGATAGGCGGGAATCAGATGGAGAACGAATTTCATGACGTTCGACCTCCCCGCGCAAGTGCTCTCGATGCTCCACTAGCAATATCGCGCAAAACTCTCAAGCTGGTAACGCGAGACCTTGGCCACCGGCGGGAGAGCGCCGATGTGAGATTTTTCGGGCCGTGCTATCTTCCGGCTCCGGGGGGCAGGAAATCGGCAGAGCTTGCGAGGTGCAAAATGAGGCTGGTAATCGAGCGTGTCGAGCAGGCCTTCGAGGGCGTTTCATTCGCGAGTGTGGGGCCCTACGAGAAAATAACCGGGCGAGTCTTTGCCGAAGCCGATCCGGGACATCGGCTCAACGCTCCGATCGTCAACCTCGATCGCGCGCCGCGAAACGCCGCGGGCCGCGTCGAGTATTGGTTCGATTTCTGCCTGCTGCGGCCCGCCGATTTGCGCAAGGGCAATCGCCGGCTCTTGTATGACGTGATCAATCGCGGCGGGAAAATCGCGCTGATCGATTTCAACAGCGCGCCGCGCGCAAATAATCCGCTTTCGGCCGCCGACGCGGGCAATGGCTACCTGATGCGCCAAGGATATTCGATTCTGTGGAGCGCGTGGCAGGGCGACGTGCTGGCGGGCGAGGAGCGGATGCTCGCCGGATTCCCGCCGCCGAGCGACCACGGCGCGCCGCTGGTAGGAATCAATCGCGATGAATTTCTGTTCGAGTCGGGTGCGGGCCCGTTGCGCGCGGCGCTCAGCTATTCTGCGAATTCGCTCGATCAGAGCCAGGCGACGCTCACAATTCGCGAATGCGAGGCGGACGATCGAGTCGCGGTCGCGGCCGATCGATGGCGCTACGTGACCGCGAATCAGATCGAAATCACGCGGCCGGCGGGTTTCGATGCCGGCGCGATCTATGAGTTCATTTATCCGGCGCGCGATCCGATCGTGATGGGCCTGGGCTTGGCCGGCATCCGCGATCTGATCGCGTTCTTCCGCCATGAAGCTGCGGACG
>DATJRJ010000106.1:0-11260 GCA_035504735.1 Binataceae bacterium (SeqCode) | reverse complement strand
TTTGCGAACAGACCGACATATTGTTGTGGTAAAGTTCCATCATTGCCTCCTGCGTTCATCTCGGCGCCGCCGCGGGAGCGCCGGCCCTTCATTTCGTTTCAAACTCGAACACCACTTCGCCCGGCATATGCAGTTCGCCGGCAGCGAGTTTCTCAAGATATAACGCTATCAGCCGGTCGTCAGGTTTCTCGCTCAGTAGCGCGTTGAAGGCCTGGCGCGCAGCTTCCGCCGCACCCTGTTTGAGGCTGCCGAGCGCCTCGGCATAGCGCTCGACGTAACCTGGATCGCCGCTGTCGCCGGCGCGGCCGACCACCTCGACCACCGCCACTAACTCTTCCTTACCCTTGACCTTAACCAGTCCGATCTCGCGCACCAGGTACCGGTTTGCGCCGCCTGCTTCGTTGAGGGTCTTAAGGGTCACGATCAGATGCGAGCCGAAGCGGCGCGTGAGCCCTTCCAGGCGCGAGGCAAGATTCACTGTATCGCCGATTACCGAGTACTCGAAGTGCTGGTCGCCGCCGAAGTTGCCGACGATCACATCGCCGGTCGCGACGCCGATGCCGATATCGAGGTCGGCAAACCGTTCATCAGAGGCCCGCAATCGCCCAAGCTCCTCGAGCATCCCGAGCGCGCAATCGATCGCGGCGCGCGAGGCGTTCTCGATCGGCAACGGCGCACCCCAGAACGCCATGATCCCATCGCCCATCAGTTTGTCCAGCACGCCGCGGCTGTCGAAAATCAGTCCGCTCATCTTGTTGGTATAGGTGTTGAGCAGCGCGACCAGCGCCTCGGGCTCGGAGCGCTCGGCGCGCGCGGTAAAGTTGACGATGTCGGAGAACAGGATGCTCAGATGGCGGCGCTCGCCGCCGAGCCGCAGACCTTGCGGATCGTCGACCACGGAAGAGATGACGCCCGGGTGCAGATAATGCTCGAAGGCATGGCGGATGCGGCGCTTCTCGCGGCCCTCGGTCGCGTAGCGGAAACTCGCCAGAAGCGCATAGGTGGTAGCGGCCACGCCGAGCGGAAAGACCACGTCGACCAGCGTCCCGTCGAACGTGAGCAGCACCTGCGCATACAGGAAATAGCCGCCGGCGAGAATTACCAGCGCGAGGAAAGACCAGAGCGCCGATAGGGTGGCGGCCGCGGCGGTGATTGCGATTCCCAGCAATATCGCGGCCAGTTGCGCCTCGCCTTCGCTGGTCTCGGAACGGCGGATGAAGGTGCCTTGCAGAAGATCGTCGATCGCGTTGGCGTGAATTTCGACCGCCGGATAATCCGCGCCGACCGGAGTCACGACGCGATCACCGAGTCCATGGCCGGTGACGCCAATCAGCACGATCTTTTTCGCCAGCGCGGATTGCGGGATGCGGTGATTGATGATGTCGGCGATCGAATAACGCGGGAAGGCGGTTTCACCGCCGCGGAAATCGACCATCATGCGGCCCATCTCATCGACCGGAATCTGCTCGTCTCCGATCGCCACATTACTGACGCCCGCCGGCGAAAGCCTCAGCAGGAGCGGCGCCCCGTCGCGATAGGCCGCCGCTATGCCCAGAAAGAGCGGCACGCAATAGCGGTTGTGGAAGCGCACTACGGTCATTTCCGAGCGCATCACGCCGTCCCCGTCGGCGTCAATATCGACAAAGGCGCTGCCCCGCGCCGCCTTGAGCAGTGGCGGAATCGGCGGCAGGTAGGCGTGGGCGATCAGCAGTAGCGCGGGAGCTGGACCGGCCGCCTTGAGCACGGTCCCATACGCAAGCGGGGGCGGCGTTTGTATCGTCGTCACATAGTCTTTATTGGCCTGGGCGCTATCCAGATTGCGAAACTGATGACTGGCGAGCGGATAGCCGAGAATCGTGGAGCCTTGCTCCTGGATCGCGTGGGCGAAGCTGAGATCGTTACTGACGCCGAGCGTGCTGGCGATTGTGCCGGCACTCAGGCCGATGGTTCGAAGACGTTCGGCGATCTGCTCGCGCTGCACGTCGGCGTTGTCGCGCTCGCTGAAAAAGATATCGAAGCCGATGACCTTGACCTGGTAATCGCGCAGCGCATCGACCAACCGCGCCATCGTGCTTCGCGGCCACGGCCAGCGGCCAAGCTGGGCGATACTCTGATCGTCGACCGCGGCGATCGCGACTACGCCCAGCGGCTTGCGACCGGGCCGCGCGTACATCCGGAGGTCGGAGACCTTGAGCTCAGCCATCTCGATCGCATGGGAATAGCGGGCGCTGAGCCAGAACAGCGCAACGATCACCAGCAGGCCCAGCAGGAAGGAGCGCAAGGCCGCGCCGTGAAGGATTTTCAATCTGCTCGAGGCCATAACCGGACTCGGCAGAGATTAGGACACCGCGCGGCTTAAGCCAATCGGCCCCGGCAGGCGGCGGCCAGGGTTTCCAACCGATCTCCGGGCCCATCGCGAGGCGATGCGCCGTCGCGCCCGCGGCTCTAATCGCGGCGGGGCAGCGTCCCGTCTGGCCCCGGCCCGCGCGCAAGGGGGTTTTCTTGACACTGTTCGGCGTTCATGAAAATCAGCTAAGCTGGCTTGGTACCCAGACTGGAGCGTCGTAAGGAGTCCCCGAATGGCAGCGGAGAAAGTCAAGGTAGCGATTATCGGATCGGGTAATATCGGCACCGACCTGATGTTCAAGTTGCGCCGCAGTGCGCTGCTCGAACTGAGCTGGATGGTCGGCGTGGTGCCCGATTCCGATGGGCTCCGGCGCGCGCGCGAGCTCGGCTACAAGACCACACACAAGGGAATCGACGGCTTAAAGGACCATCTCGACGACTTCGAGATGGCCTTCGATGCGACCACCGCCCACGCCCATTACAAGCACGCCGAGCTGCTCAAGCAGTGGGGCAAGATCGCGATTGATCTGACCCCCGCCGCGATCGGTCCCTATGTCGTGCCGGTGGTTAACCTCGATAAGTATCTCGACCATCAGAACGTTAACCTGGTGACCTGCGGCGGGCAGGCGACGGTGCCAATGGTGCGCGCGGTATCGCGAGTGGCGCCGGTCAAGTACGCCGAAATCGTCTCGACCGTGGCCAGCCGCTCGGCGGGCCCCGGTACGCGCCAGAATATCGACGAGTTCACCGAAACCACGGCCCGCGGCCTGGCCGAAGTCGGCGGCGCGGAAGAGGGCAAGGCGATTATCATCCTGAATCCGGCCGACCCGCCGATCATCATGCGCAATACGGTTTATGTGAGTCTCGACAAGGGTGCCGATCGCGAGGCGATCAAGGGATCGATCGAGGAAATGGTGGCCGAAGTGCAGCGCTACGTGCCGGGCTATCATCTGAAGTCGCCGCCGATCTTCGACGAGGATCGCGTGATGATCATGCTCGAGGTCGAAGGCGCGGGCGATTACCTGCCCAAGTATTCGGGCAACCTGGACATCATGACTTCGGCCGCGGTGCGCGTGGCCGAGGGTTTCGCGAGCCATCTTAAGACGCGCAAGGGCCGCGCTGAGCGGCGCGAGGAGAGCAGGGCATGAAAATCTGGATTACCGATACCACGCTGCGCGACGGCGACCACGCCATGTCGCACAAGTACGAAGTCGATCAGGTGCGGCGCATCGCCCAGGCGCTCGACGAGGCCGGTGTGCCGGTTATCGAAGTCTCGCACGGCGACGGTCTGGGCGGCTCGTCGATGCAGTATGGCTTCTCGCTCGACGAGGAAGAGAAATATCTGCGCGCTGCAGCCGAGGTGATCACGCGGGGGCGGATGGCGTTCCTGCTGCTGCCGGGAATCGGCACGCGACGCGATCTCGAGCGGGCCGCGAAAATCGGCGCCAAAGTGGCGCGCGTGGCAACTCATTGCACCGAGGCCGATATCTCTGAGCAGCACATCAAGATGGCCAAAGACCTCGGGCTCGACGTGCATACCTTCCTGATGATGTCGCACATGACGCCGCCCGAAGCGCTGGCAGGACAGGCCAAGCTGATGGAGAGCTACGGCGCCGATTGTATCTACGTCGTTGACTCGGCCGGCGCTCAGCTCGTCGACCAGGCCCGCCAGCGGGTGCGCGCGCTGCGCCACGCGCTCGATCCCAAGACCGAGGTCGGCTTCCATGCGCATAACAACCTCGGACTCGCAGTCGGCAACAGCCTGGTTGCGATCGAGGAGGGCGCTACCCGGATCGACGGTAGCACCTGTGGGCTCGGCGCCGGCGCGGGCAACACCCAGACCGAGGCGCTGGTGGCGGTGCTCGATCGGATGGGTATCGAGACTGGAATCGACCTCTTCAAGATCATGGACGTGGCTGAGGAAGTGGTTTACCCGATTATGCGGCAGCGGCACGTCCCGCGCATCGATCGCGGCAGCCTGACCATTGGTTACGCGGGTGTTTATTCGACGTTCCTGCTGTTCGCGCAGCGGGCGGCAGAAAAGTTTGGCGTCGAGGCGCGGGACATCCTGGTCGAGCTCGGCAAGCGCAAGATGGTCGGCGGCCAAGAGGACATGATCATCGACGTCGCCGTCGAGCTCGCGGAAAAGGCCAAGCGCAAGCCGAGCCGTGCCGAAGCGCACGTCTAGGCGGTAGGCCAGTAATTTCGATGCCTTGGGGCTGCGGGACCTGCGCCCTGCCATAGGAGTATCCATGTCAATCTGGACTGGCCTGATGGGCCACGATGTTAAGCAGACCTTCTACGATGCCGGCGGCGTGCGCACGCGCGCGATCGAGGCCGGTGCGGGCCCGGCGCTGATTTTTCTGCACGGCACCGGAGGTCATGCCGAGGCTTACACGCGCAATATCGTCGAGCACGCCCGCTACTTCCACGTCTACTCGGTGGACATGGTCGGGCATGGTTACTCGGCGATGCCGGAGATCGCGTACAACTACGATGATTACGTCAAATGGCTGGGCGATCTGATGGACGCAATCGGTGCTCGCACGGCTGTCATCTCGGGCGAATCGCTGGGTGCAATGGTCGCGCAGTTGTTCGCGATTCGCCATCCCGAACGCGCCGAAAAAGTGGTGCTCAATACCGGCATCATGTGGCCGCCCGATGACGCCGGGCGCAAGGAAGTCAATGATCTTCTCGAGCGCAGCCGCGCCGCCGCCGGGGCGCTCACGCGCGAAGCGGTGCGCAAACGTCTGGATTGGCTGATGTTCGAGCCGGCCAAGAGCGTGACCGAGGAGTTGGTCGACGTGCGCTACCAGATTTATACGCAGCCCGGACGCGGGCCGGTAATCCGCAAGATCGCCGAGGCCAGCATCAGCGGGCTGCTGGCGCTTGAGGCCGGCAAAGGACTTTGCGATCCCGAGTTCCTGCGGCGCTGCCGATGCCCAGCATTGCTGGTCTGGACGCGGCATAATCCCGGACAATCGATTCCGGTCGCCGAGGCCGGCATGCGACACATTCCGAACGGCCGCATGGTGATTATGGAGAACAGCGCGCATTGGCCTCAATGGGAAGAGCCCGAGCTGTTCAACAAGCTGCATCTGGAATTTCTGCGCGGCAACGGCTGAAGGATCGATTCAGGGGAACAGTCATGGCATCCAGAATGAGCACATCGCAGGTCAGCACGATCGCAAAACGCCTGCTCGAGGCCGAGGAAAAACACGCGCCGATTCCGCCGCTCACCGCCGAATTTCCCGAGCTCGCGGTTGAGGACGCCTACGCGATCCAGCTCGCGGTGATCGAAGTCAAGAAAACGCGCGGCGAGGTGGTGAGTGGGCGCAAGGCGGGGCTCACCAGCCAGGCGATCCAGAAACTGTTCGGCGTCAACGAGCCGGACTTCGGCCATCTGTTGGCGAGCATGATGGTCGAGAGCGGCGCCGCCATCCCGTCCTCGGCAGTGATACAAGCCAAGGCGGAACCGGAGATCGCGTTCGTACTTTCGCAGGATCTGCGCGGACCGGGTGTGACCGCGCTCGACGTCATCGGCGCGACCAGATATATCGTGCCGGTGCTCGAGATCATCGACAGCCGCATCGCGGATTGGAAAATCAAGCTGGGCGATACGATCGCCGATAATGCCTCGTGCGGCAAAGTAGTGATTGGCGGCCCCGCGCGCCCGGCCGACGGGATCGATCTGAGACTGGTCGGCGTGGTGTTCGAGAAAAACGGCGAAGTGATCGCGACTGGCGCCGGCGCTGCGGCGCTCGGTAATCCCGCCATCGCGGTGGCGTGGCTGGCCAACAAGCTGGCATCTTTCGATCAACATCTGCGCAAGGGCGAGCTGATTCTGCCCGGCTCGCTGACCTCGGCGTTCGACGCTAAACCCGGCGATCACGTCCGGGCGACCTTCGATCGATTGGGCGCGGTCAGCGTCCGCTTCGTCTAGAGATCTCAAGCATTACTTCAAGATATCGCTCCTCTTGGGCGGCATGCCTCACAGCCGCGAGGGGCGATTTTTTGTTCTCTGAGGAACGGGGCTCTTGAGCCTATCATTGATAAAGGAAGAATGAAAAAGATAGATTAAGATTAAGAGTGCAAAAAAGGGGAGGCACGCTAGAATGAGCGAGGTCACTACCGCCATCTATCACCGTCACGAACGGCTGCTCAGGGACTTGCATGAGCAGAGCGCGAAATTTTTCGCGGAAACGTCGGAGCAGAATGCCGATCGCCTGCTGATATTGCTGCGCGACGATCTGTTGCGCGACGCGGAGGGCGAGGAGCGCGAGCTCTACCCGCTAATCGACCGAATCGCCAAGACTGTAGGCGGCCGAGCCACCGCGACCATGTCGATCGACCACGAGTACTTCGGCGAGTATGTGGACTGGATCGCGGCGACACTGCATGCGCTGCATAGCGCGACCGGCACGCATCGCGATGTGTTACTGGGCCAGGTGCGACGCTACCTGGTGCAGCTTGAGGCGATCCTCAATCTGCACCTTGAAAAGGAGGAGCGTCTGTTTCTGCCCTTGATCGAGCGCGGGGTTTCGTTGCCGAATCAGCGGCGGATGCTGGCGGCGATGCGCGGTAATCCAGGCGTCTTGAACCACGTTCAGCCCGGCAATGGAAAACCGATTCTGGGCAAGCCGGCGCGCGCAAATGTTCCCCAGGCCAAATTAGTCCGCAAGAAAGACCTGCCGCGCCAGGCCGGCGGCAAGGCTCGCAAGCCGAACTGAGCGCCGTCGCTGCGAGGTTTGCATGGTTGATGGCCGGGAAACGGACTGCGCGGCTGCCCATTTCGTATGGGGCAGCCGCGCAGTTGCGGTCTATCGTTAGGATGAGGCGCGGTCGCCGTTACAGCGAGCCGCGGCTCATGCCCATCGCGGGCTCGACGAATTCGTGTCCCCAGACGTCCTTGGTGTAGTACTCCGTCTGATAGGTTGCGGGGCGCGAGCCGGCGCCATACTCGATCAGCCAGCCTGACGGATTGCGCATGTAGAACGACAGCATCCGATCGTTGGAATGCTTGCCGAGCGTGATCGCGATCGGCACCTCGCGCTGCTTTACGATCTCGTAGGTTATCCCGACATCGTCGATCTCGGTAACCTCGACCATCAGGTGGTTGATCCGCTTCTCCATCGGACCGAGCCCGAAGGCGATCGAATGGTCGCGATCGTTGCAATGCATGAAGTACGGTTTTACGGTGTGGCCGCCAGGCACCGCCAGTTTGTATTCCATGGTGCCGCGCATGCCGAGCACCCGGCTATAAAACTGCTGCGAGGCATCGACGTTATCGGCCCGGATGATGGTATGGCCGATTCCACCCGAGCCGGTGACGAATTTTCCGAACATCCGGCGCCCTGGATAGAACGGCATCGAGGCCTCGATATGCGGGCCATGAAAAATCTCGAGCGGATTGCCCGATGGGTCTTCGAGTTTCAGCAGTCCGAGCACGTGGCGCTCGTCGCAATCTTCCTCGGAGCCGACCGTGAACGGCACTTCCATCCGCTTGAGCTGCTCTTCCATCTCTTTCAGCTCATCGGGCCCCGCCACGCGCAAACCGAGATAGGCGAGATCATCCTTGCCGTTGATGTGCAGGGCAATGCGATGATGCCATTCGTCCATTCTGAGGTAGACGCGATCGCCTTCGCCCTCATCGAGCCACTCCATCCCGACCACCTGGGTGGCGTATTCCTTCCATGCTTTCGCGTCGCTGATATAGACGCCGAGGTAACCGAATTCTGTGATCTTGGCCATATAAGCGAGGTCCTCCGCTACCTGTCTTTTCCCACTAAATTGTCCCGCTATCAAGCCGTTCGCTCCCGACCGCATCGCGAGCGGGTCTAATTTAGGTAAGCATCCGGAATCCAGATGAGGACGCTGCGAGTCTTGCGTCTTCCATAATCCGCGCGTTGCGGTACAAGTTAGCTGTTCGGGAGGTCTCAGAATGGCTGCATCGGCGGTGACAGATAGCGGTGTATCCGTGACTTCGGAAGAGATCGTGCGGCGGGCCTCCGCACTGGTCCCAGTGCTCCGCGAGCGCGCCGCTACTTGCGAGATGCTACGGCGCATACCCGACCGGAGCCGTGACGATTTCGTCGCCGCCGGCCTCACCCGCATCGCACAGCCGGCCCCGCATGGTGGTCTCGGCTTCAACATGGACACAGTTTACGAAGTTGCTCTGGAACTTGGGCGGGGATGCGGTTCGAGCGCGTGGATGGGCAGCTTCTGGCCGTTGCACAACTGGATGGTCGGGATGTGGCCCAAGGCCGTTCAGGACGAGTATTGGGCGAACTCGCCCGATACGCTTTCCTCGACCGCCTGGGACCTGGTGACCTGCCAGATCGAGCCGGCGCGCGGCGGCATCCGGCTTTCCGGCCATTGGGATTTCTCCAGCGGCATCGATCATGCCGCGTGGGCGATGCTGTTCGTGCCGGGTCCCCCAGTCGGCCTGGCGTTGGTGCCGCGCAAGGACCTGCGGATCGTCGATACGTGGCATGCTACGGGGCTTTGCGGCAGCGGTAGCAATGACGTGTTCGTCGACGGCGCGTTCGTGCCGGAACATAGAATTCTTAATATGGAAGCCGCCGCCAATGCACAGACCGCCGGGCGGGAATTGTACGGCACCCCATTCTACAAACTGCCGCTCTATACCTGGCTCACCTACTCGCTGGCCGCGCCGGTAATCGGGATGGCGCAGGGCGCGGTCGAGTCATTCGAGGATCTGATGCGCGGGCGGGTCGAAGGGATCGGCGGTGCGCGCGCGGCGGAGCGGCCGGCGAATCATCTGCGGCTGGCGGAATCGTCGGCGGAAGTGGACGCGTCGCGGATCCTGATGCGCCGCAACCTGTGCCAGTTGATCGAATGGGCGGAAACCGGAGTGGAAATCCCAATCAGCGAGCGCCTGCGAATCCGGCGCGACATCACGTTCGGCGGCATGCTTTGTAATCGGGCGGCGCGCCGCCTGTTCGACGCGGCCGGCGCTCATGCGATCAAACGCAGCGTTCCGCTGCAGCGCTTCACGCGCGACGTCGACGCCGCGGTGCATTCGGGCGTTCTGACCTGGGATCCAACCGGTGAACAGTATGGACGGGTGCGGCTCGGACTCGCGCCGACCAGCTTTTTCTACTAACGCGCCGGCCTATAACTCGCGCGGCGATTCGCGCAAGTATTCTTCGAGAAACTCGATCCGATCGTTGCCCCAGAAAATCTGATCGTCGACCAGGAACACCGGCACGCCGAATACACCGCGCGCCTTGGCAGCTTCGGTCTCGCGCTCGTATTGCTGCACGATGGCCGGATCGTCGATGCCGCGCAGCAGTTTCTCCGGCGGCAGACCTGCGGCCCGCGCGATCTCATTCAGGGTCGCGTCGGTTTCGGGATTCCTGCCATGCCCCCATACTGCATTGTAAGCGGCGTGCAGGTATTCCATCTCGCGGCCCTGTGAGCGCGCCCACAGGAAACCGCGATTCACCCGCGCCGTCTTGAGCTCGGCGGGCATCGTGAACGGCACTTCGTAGCGTCGCGCCCATCGGTTGAGATCGGCGAGGAGGGCCTTGAACTTGGCCGGGATGTTGCGATTGAAGGGGCCGTTGTTGCCGGCGGCGAACCTGACCGCGACCAGGTCCACGGGATGGTAGACGAACGACGCCTGGCCCTTGAAGCGCTTCGCCACCGCCGGCAGATGGACCGAAGCCAGATAGGCGTACGGGCTCATGAGATCGAAATAGAAATCGACGGTCTTCATAGCTGCCTCACCCGGTGCCTGTGTGGACTTCCCTGGGACCGCGGACTAGAGACCCTCGACGGCGACCAGGTTGGTGGCCGCGGCGGCCTTGCGCATCGCGATGAGCGGTTTGTACTCGGGCGAGTTGTACCAGCCCTTGAGCGATTCCATCGAGGGAAACTCGAGGATTACGACGCTCTTTGGCTGCCAGTTGCCTTCCAGCACCTCGAAAGCGCCGTTGCGTACCACCGCTTTGCCGCCATGCTTGGCGATCGTTGGGCCGACCTCGCGCCGATACGCTTCAAAGCCATTCGCATCCTTAATGTCCAAGTCAACTATCAGATAGGCCGCCATCACTCTTGCCTCCATTTAAGATTTATCAGATGCAGCGCCGAGCCCTGCTCATGGATGAGGCAGTTATCGGACGAATCGTGCGGAAAGTAAACCCTGACAGGCAATCGTGTCGCTAACTGGGTCGCGCGAGCCAGCCGCGCACGTCGGCCATCAGCTCGATCGCAAAAAAGCGCATCGAGGCGACCGCGGCTTCGAGCGCGATACCGCCGCAATCCATGTTGAGGATCAATCCGTCGGGGCGGAGCCGCCCGATCACTTCCTTAAGCTTGGTCTCGAGCACCGCGCGGTTGCCCCAGAAGGAGAGATGGCGCGGGAAATTCGACATCACCTGTAGTTCGCAAACCGCCGGGTCGGACATCTCCTCGAACATGCTGCCGATCTCGCGATAGGCGCCGTACTGTTCGCCGAATTTTTGTACATAGCCGGTCATGTTGCGGGCGAAGACCTTCATCTGCGCCGCCAGCGCGCGGGCTCCGCTCGCGATCGCCGTGCGCTCGTCCGCGAGGCCGAAAAAGTTGATGCCGAGCAGAATCGTCCCTGGCGCGTTCCAGCGCTTTTGGTATTCATCGCGATAGGCGCGTATCAGCATCTCGACCGCCTCGATCGGCGTGCCGAGGTAAGCCGGGATCAGGATTCCGAAGCCGTGCGTGGCCGCTTCGATGGCGGAAGAGGGACTGATCGAAACCGCGAAAAAGACCTGCGGCGGCTTCTGCACGAATTGCGGCACCAATTCGAAGTCATGCATTCGCCAGAATTTGCCGTTCAGCGTATGCCGGTGCGCGGGCGCATCGAGGACGGTCTTCAGCATCCGGCAGAACTCGGCGGCGCGCGCCTTCGATT
>DATJRJ010000105.1:0-5136 GCA_035504735.1 Binataceae bacterium (SeqCode) | reverse complement strand
GCCAATGTCTCCCTCGACCAACGCCAGCTTTTCCGACGGGGCAAATGCGCCAGAATTCGTGATGTTCAGCGAGTTTGCGACGACGCAGTAGCCCCGCGCAAGAAAAGTCTTGACCAAGGCCGCTCCGATGCCCTGCGAAGCACCCGTTACGATAACTGTCTTCGGTTGGTTCGCCATAAAAGAACTCCTTTGTACCGGAATCAGTTAGATTCTTAATCAGCGAAAGAATTTCCTGAGCTTCCATAAGCTCCCGCGGCTCCAGATCGCGGAGACATGCAACAGATCGAGCGGAGGGGCGTCGGCGATGATCATCTCGGGCGTCAGAATCAACCGCTTGACATCGCGGAAAGATTTTTCGAATTGGGAGGAACGCGGATATGAATCAGCGCGTTCAGGCTTTTCAGTTTAAGAAAAAGGACGGCGCAAAGCTAACCCCCTCAGGGCCGGGAGCGTACGCCGATGTCCGGCTTGCACTTGTAATCCTTGGGAGCGCAGAATTTATCCAGCCTGTTACCGGTTCGACTTTGAATGATTAGAACATCCGCCGAGACGGAGGGACGAAGATGGATATCACTGGAATCGACGCAATCCGCTATGGCACGGACGACCTGGCCGAATCGCATCGTTACCTGATTGACCTCGGCTTGCAGGAGGTCGAGCACGGTGGCGCCGGATGCCGCTTCGTCACGATGGATAAGGGCGAGGTCGAGCTTCGTGCCGTGCGCGATGCCGGGCTTCCGGCTACGGTCTCAAACGGCGCGACGATCCGCGAACTTGTATGGGGGGTCGCGTCGCAGGCGGCGCTTGATCAGATCGGCGCGGAACTGGAAAAAGATCGCCGGGTGACACGTGATTCGGACGGCACGCTGCATAGCGTCGATGCGAGCGGATTCGGGATCGGGTTCCGCTTAAGTCGCGTGGTTGCGCTCCCCAGGGAAGCCGAGCCGGCGGCGAATCTGCCCGGCGGCGAGCCGCATCGGATCAATCGACGTATCGAATTTCCCGACCATGTCAGCGTGCGCCATATCGGACACGCGGTGTTTTACGTGCCTGATTATCGGGCCGCGCAGGATTTCTACATCAAGCGCCTGGGCTTCCGGCTTTCCGACGCCTTCGTTGGGGCGGGCGCCTTCATGCGCTGCGCGCGCAACCCACAGCATCATTCGGTCTTCATGCTGCAGGGCGATCCGCCGCGCGCTGCGGCCCATCACGTGGCCTTCGAGGTCGGCGATTTTCACGAAGTGGTAGTAGGCGGCAATGCCTTGCAGAACAAGGGCTGGAAGAGCGAGTTTGGTCCTGGCCGCCATATCATCGGATCCAACTACTTCTGGTATTTCAAGACCCCGTGCGGATCGGCCAGCGAGTACTATGCCGATATCGATTATCTGACGGATGCGTGGCAGCCGCGCGAGTGGAGTTTCGCGCCCGAGATAGTTTACGGCTGGCTGGTATCCGCGACCGTGGCCAAGGAGGCGGCGAGCGCCTCGGCGCAGACCTTCACCACCGCGAAGCCGTCCTGAAATCCCACGCTTCGTCATCCTGAATGAAGTGGAAGATCGCGCGCGGTCCTCCGCGCGCTTTCCACGGTTTCGAGATTTGGCCTTGAGGCGGCGCCCCTCCCTTTCGGCGCTTCGCCCGTAACTTCGGGCTCCGGCCCGTCTCGAACGCGAGCATCAGCTTGCGCATCGTTGGTCCGCGTCCGCCTCTGCTGGGATATGTTATCTTCCGCCGGGCGCGATGCGCGTCTTCCGGCGGTAGGGTGGCGCTTGGCTCTTGACCTCGCATCTTATGCCTTGAGCCCACCGATAGATTTCTGTTGATTGTTTTTTTTCCTGATTGACTGCCAAATACTGGTTTCATCAGCGTAAATTTGCTTAGGTACCTTTATGGATGAAACGCGGAAAAGCGTTGGTGCGGACAAAACCACACCACGCGTACTGACGGTAAGAGAGCTGGCAGATTATCTGCGGGTCCACCCGAGTACGGTCTATCGCCTTCTCAGGACGAATCAGTTGCCCGGTTTCCGAATTGGCAGTGACTGGCGCTTCAACATCGAAGTGATCGATCAGTGGTGCACCAGAGAAGGAGCCGGGGCGTCGAAAGGGGCCAGAGGCAGGCGCAAGCGAGTCAGCAACGGGTAGGTAACTCGCCGAGCAAGCCAGCCGGTGATCAACGCGATATTTCGTACTTCGGGGGGAGCGGCATGACCGGGCATCCACCAGCCGAACTCATCCACCAACCGGACTCGCGGGTACGCGATGCGTACCCATCCCTGCCGCCAGCGCCAAATAACCAGATCTCATAACCATCAGATCGGCAGCCCCTACGGCTGTGCAGGCGATTGCCTACGCCGCGACCGCACAATAATGTCTGACCGATGACGGATACCTCGGAAGCGGCGCGCTTCAGACTTTTATACGATCTCGGCTGTGCGTTCTCGGCCAAGATCGATCTGCCTGAACTGATCCCGTTCGTGATCGCCAAGTGCCGCGAGGCGCTGAACGCCGAGGGCGTTTCCGTATTGCTGCTCGATCGGGAACGCAACCAACTCTATTTTCCTTACGTCTCCGGCGACGATGCGCGGGTCCGGGATCGGCTGAGCCATCTGCGCTTTCCGGCCGACTCCGGAATCGCGGGTGCGACGCTGAAAACCGGCCGTGCGATCCTGGTCAAGGACGCCCAGAGCGACTCGCGCTTTTATCCGGGCGTCGACCGCGAAACCGGCATTACGACCCACAGTGTGCTCGCCGTGCCGCTAACTTCGGAGCATGGCACGATCGGCGTGCTTGAGGTCGTCAACCGGCGCGACGGTGCCTCGTTCGCCGACCAGGATCAACATTTCCTGGAGGCGGTCTCCGGCAGTATCGCGATCGCAATCGAGAACGCGCAGGTCTATGCCAAGCTGCGCGACTCCGAAGAGAGCCTGCGCACGCAGGTTGGCGTCCTGCGTCGCGACCTGGCCCGCAACGATCTATTCGCCGAGATTATCGGTACTGGACCGCGGATGGCCGAGGTCTTCCGTCTGATGGAGAGCGCGGCGGCTTCCGGGATCACCGTGCTGATCGAAGGGGAGACCGGCACCGGCAAAGAGTTGGTGGCGCGCGGCCTGTATCGCGCGAGCGCGCGCAGCGAAGCGCCCTTCGTGGCGGTGAATTGCGCGGCGGTTCCCGAGTCACTGCTCGAGAGCGAGCTTTTCGGCCATCGCCGCGGCGCTTTCACCGGCGCCTTGCGCGACAATCCAGGGCTTTTCCGGGCCGCCGACGGCGGCGTCGTATTCCTCGACGAGATCGCCGACATGCCGACCCCGATGCAGGCGAAGCTGTTGCGCGTGCTCGAAGAGGGCGAGGTGGTTCCGGTCGGCGACAGCTTTCCCTCGAAGGTCGACGTGCGGATGCTGGCGGCGACTAATCGCGATCTGAGGAGCGAGGTGGAACGCGGCAATTTTCGCGAAGACCTCTATTACCGGCTGGGCGCGTTTGCGATCAGACTTCCGCCGCTTCGCGAACGCCGCGAAGACATTCCGCTGCTGGCGAGCCGGTTCATCAGCGTTTGCTCCGGGCGCCATAACAAGCGCATCAGCGGGATCGATCGAAGTGCGCTCGATCTCCTGCTCGGATGCGATTGGCCGGGCAATATCCGCCAACTCAGGAACGAGATTGAACGGGCGGTGGCGCTGACGCGCGACGGAGAAGCGATTATGCCCGATTGCTTCTCTCCAGCGCTGCGGGAGAAGCCGGGCCGCTTGACCGGCATCAACCAAGCGGCGGGGGCGTCACAACCGGGCGCCCGATCCGGGCCGAATCGGGTACCGTCGAGCGAGGCAGCTAAAGGGCTGCGGGAAGCGCGGGCGGCCTTCGAGGCCGACTACATAAGCGAGGTCCTGACGCGCAATTCAGGTAACGTCTCGCGGGCGGCGCGAGCTCTCGGGATCTCGCGCCCGGCGCTCCAGGAGAAGATGAAGCAGTATCAGCTCCGCTAAGTTTCCTTGGCACTGCTGCCAAGCGGCACGATCCGGATTTTTGGCGGTCTCAACCGCCTCGCTTTTCGGTTTCCTCGTAAAATCAACCACATAGCCCCTACCGAGAGGCCGGTATGGGGATTGCTCTATCGTTCTGCAGGTATCGTTCGTGAGGAGCCGCAAGGGGGCCATGCAAACTTATCTGCAGGAAAAACGGAATCTTCGCCGCGTTGCCGGCAGCAGCCGGCGGCCCGGGACCTGTCGTCAAAACAGTCTCGATGTCGAGCTTTTGAAGATCGCTTCAGTTCGTTTCGAAGCTTTCCGCAATCGCTTCGGTCGCGACCCATTTCCCGACGAGCCGCTGTTCTTCGATCCGAGCCTCGACCAACCGGTCGCACCGGCTTCGGCCGAGATGCGGACCCAGTTGCTGGCGGCGGCCTCGGTCACCAGGTCGGATCGCGCGTCGCTACTCAAATATTTCGGTCTCGAATAAGACCCCAACAGGTGGGCAGCTCGATCAGGCCTCCCCAACGCTTCTGATCGGGCGCCCGCCTGTGTCAATCCGATTTTCGGGCCGATTAAAGACCTAATTGGCGCCGAATCCGGCTCACGATCGCCGCGGGCGTCGATCTGACGTCAACCATCAGCGCGTCCACCGGCTCCTCGAGTGTCTCGAATTGTGTCGATAGTAGTCCCCGGCTCATGAAATGATTCGTGCGCTGCGCCAGGCGGCTTTCAATCAGCCGCCGGTCGCCTTTGAGGTAGACGATCCTGACCCGGGCCGGATCGATCACCAGCATCTGCCGATAGGCGCGCTTGAGCGCCGAGCATGCGATAACCGCGCTATCCAGACCAGCCAACACCGCCTCGATTACGGCTCGCACGGCCGTGAGCCACGGCCATCGATCATTGTCCTCGAGGGCAATCCCCTGGCGCATCTTTTCGACGTTGGCCGGCGGATGGAGGTCGTCAGCGTCAAAAAATTGCCAGTCCAGTTCTCGCGCCAGGAGCCTTCCGACGGTGCTTTTCCCCGCGCCGGATACACCCATCAGGATGATTACCATGAAGCGCCGCCGATTGGCGGAACGGGCTGGTCGAGCAATCCATCGGGTCCCGCCGCTACGGAATGCCGATACTACCCGTTCACGACCGCCATCAGGTCGATTTCGATCAGGAAC
>DATJRJ010000104.1:0-23750 GCA_035504735.1 Binataceae bacterium (SeqCode) | reverse complement strand
CACCGGCCACAAGTGCGACGACACGCGTCAGGAGTTCATCCTGCTCTCCGACGTGCTGGGCGTCTCGATGCTGGTCGACGCGATCAACCATCCGCCGATGAAGGGCGTGACCGAAAGCACCGTCTTCGGCCCTTTCTATGTGAATCATCCGCCGGAATTCCAACTGGGCGACGATCTCTCCGGCAAGCTCGAGGGCGAGCCGATGTATATCGAAGGCACCGTGAGTTCAGCTGACGGCAGCCGCCTGGCCGGCGCTACGATCGACGTTTGGCATTCCGACGGAATCGGCAATTACGACGTCCAGCAACTCGACAAGATCGGCGGCTTCGGCGGACGTGGAGTGCTCAAGACCGACGCTAACGGCCAGTTCCGCTTCTGGACGATCAGGCCGGTTTTCTATCCGGTTCCCACCGACGGTCCGGTCGGTGAGTTGCTGCGCGCGCAGGCGCGCCATCCGTTCCGCCCCGCACATGTTCATTTCATGCTGCACGCGCCGGGCCACGAGCGACTTGTCACGCACGTCTTTGGGGCCGGCGACAAGTATATCGATTCCGACGCAGTGTTCGGTGTCAAGGACTCGCTCATCAGGACTTACGTCAAGAAGCCGGCTGGAACCGCACCCGACGGCCGCAAAATGGACCAGCCGTATTACTACCTGGACTTCGATTTCGTGATGCGCCCGGCCGTCGAGCGCAAGCAACGTGTTGCTCAATCCAAGGCCGAAGCAAGCTCCACGATCGCATACGTACCCAAGTAATCTGACGCTGCTTCGAGGTTGACCGCATCACAACGCCGCTGATCGATGATCGGCGGCGTTTTTCTTTTTCTGATTGCGCCTGCGCGCTTTACTTCGGCAGCGGAAATTCTTCCAGATATTTCTGGTAGTCGTCTTCGACGTCGATTTGCAGCGCCCCAAGGATACGGACGACAGCATTGTAAAAGGCGATGGTCCCCAACAGGTCCACCAGCCGCTCGTGATCGAGATGCTCCTGCAGCAGCGCGAACGCTTCATCCGATACGTGAAGATCGAGGGTCATCTCGCGCGCCGCCCGTAATACCGCTTTCGCGAGTGGTTCGAGCGCGGAGCCGCGGCCCGCACTCTCATCCGCGATCGCCCGAATATCGGAGTCCGACGCCCCGAACTGCCGGGCCAGCTTCACGTGATGAGAGAATTCATAGGCGGAGCGCGTGACGTATCCAACCTGAAGAATCGCCAGTTCGCGCAACCTCGGATCGAGCCGGCTGCGGCTTCGAATAAAGTTGGCGATCACTCCAAAACTGCGCGCCATGTTCGGACTGTGCACCATCGCGCTCGACAGGTTGATGGCGCTGGTCAGCAGATCCCGGTTCTCCGCGGACAGGTCTGATTCGTTCAAATACGGTATGCGGGCCATCGTAGTCTCCTTGTTGAATTATGGTTGACAAAGCTGCGGTTCACCGTCAGAAAAAGACCCGAAGCGATACGCTGTAGCTATTCGAGCGCTGGAGGACAAGGCCATGGAAAAAACCCTGGAGGAAAAGGTCGAGGAGTTGTGGAATCGCGAGCAGATCAAATCGCTCACCTACGCTTACGGCGAGTGCATATTGCGACGCGACGCCGAGGGTATGGCGAACCTGTTTACTGACGACGGTGCCGTCGATTTCACCTATCTCGGATGGGGTGTTCACAAGGGCCACGAAGCTATCAAGAAGCATTACAGCGGTACCTGGCCGTTTTGCGTAAAGCCGTTCTTCACCAATCACTACATCGAGTTCCTCGACAAAACGCACGCGCGCGGATGGTGCTGGCTCGACAACTTGGGGACCCGCAACGGCGAGAGCCTGGTCGGCTGCGGCAAGATCTACGATGAATATCAGCTGGTCGATGGCCGCTGGCTTTTCGGCTCGCGGCGTATCGTCCAGTTCTTCCTGGTTCCGGTGAGTAAAGGTTGGGCCAAGGAGCTCGAGGCGCTGACGGAAACCGAGCCGCGCTGGCATTAACAATCGCGCGCCGTCCCGGGCGGCGCGGATTTGCGCGGAACAGGCAAGATGGAGCGATACGACTTTATCGTGGTGGGCGCCGGCATCGCCGGCGCTTCGGCCGGATTCGCGCTTTCGGCTGATGCCCGCGTGCTGCTCATCGAACGCGAGAGCCAACCCGGCTATCACTCAACCGGGAGATCGGCGGCGCTCTATGTGCAAACTCACGGGCCCGCGGTCGTCCGGACCATCACGCGAGCGAGCAAATCATTCTTTATGAATCCGCCTGATGGCTTCGCCGAGGGGCCGCTGCTGACACCGCGTGGGATCATGTTCATCGGCCGCGCCGATCAGAGCGACCAACTGGAACGATGTATCGAGGAATCCGCGCGTACCGTCGGTGCCGTCAGACGAATCACCGGACCGCAGGCGCACGCGATGGTCCCCGTACTGCGGGAGGATTATGTGGCAGGCGCGGTGCTTGATCCGGAGGCGATGGATATCGACGTGCACGCCGTCCACTATGGCTACTTGCGCGGCCTCAGGAGCCGCGGCGGCGCGATAGTAACTGCGGCGGAGCTGCATGGGCTCGATTATCGGGACGGCGTCTGGACGGCTTCCACAGCGGCCGGCGAGTTTTCGGCCCCGGTAATCGTCAATGCCGCCGGGGCATGGTGCGACAAAGTTGCTGCGCTTGCCGGAGCCCGCGCAGTCGGGCTGGTACCCAAGCGCCGCACCGCCTTCATCTTCGATCCGCCCGCGCTTGCCGATATTCGCGAATGGCCGTCAATTCATGATGTCGGAGAGACATTCTATTTCAAGCCGGATGCCGGGCGGATTCTAGCTTCGCCTGCCGACGAGACACCGATGGAACCGAGCGACGTGCAACCCGACGATCTCGACGTCGCAATCGCGGCCGAACGCATTCAGGCTGCGGCGCTCCTGCCGATTCGACATATCATACGCCGCTGGGCAGGACTCCGGTCATTCGTCGCCGATGGAGTGCCGGTGGTCGGCTACGATCCGGCGGTCGCGGGATTCTTCTGGCTGGCCGGACAGGGCGGCTACGGAATCGAGACCTCGCCCACCATGGGGCGGCTGTGTGCAAGTCTGGCGACCGGACGGGGTATACCGCCGGACCTTGCCGATCTTGGGGTCGAAGAGCGATTGCTCTCGCCCTCGCGTTTCGCAACTTGACGCAACGATCGCACTCCTGGGTCGCGCTATTTCCTCTTTGCGGAGCGCCAGGCGTCAGGTCGGAACCGCAGGCCTTCGGGCGCGCGAAGCGGTCGGTTCGAGCCGTCATCAGCCAGGCAAACCTCCGGGCTTGAAAACAGCATCGTTTCTGCGCGAGGATTCTGAGCAGGAGCATCTCATGCTTTTTGTGGTTATCGGCCAGGACAAACCGAATGTCGCAGAGTTGCGGCTCAAACTCAGGGAGCAGCATCTGGCGCACGTCCGCCAACTGCTCGATCAACGAAAACTGCTGCTCGGCGGACCGTTCACCGACGGCAGCGGGATGTTGATCGTCGTCGATATGGAGAACGAGGCGGCGGTGAAGGAGTATTTCGCCAACGATCCGTTCATGAAGGGCGGCGTGCTCGAGCAGATCGAGATCAAACCGTTTCGCAAGGTCTTTCCGATCGACTGACCGACGGCCGTGATTGGAAGGCCGGCCGCAAACCTCCCGGTGCAGTCAGGTTCGCACTGGTATAAAACGCCGGGGATCGAGGCCATTGATTACCGTGGGCTGACGATAGATTTCCACCGCGCTCGCGATTTCGGTCCACGAAAACGCCAGATGAAGCAGCCGGCGGGCATCGCCCGGCATCTCATCGAGCGCAAACTGGTTCAGATACTCGGCGATCGATTCGAGGCGCGGCAGCATCGCATCGTAGAAGGCCCGCAACTCTTCGATGCTGCTCGCCAGCCGTCGCGCCACCCGCTCGCGCTCGGACTCCAACGCCCACGCCAGGTGCGGCTCGAGGTCGCGGAACGGACTTGGCAAGTGAGGTTCGGAGGGAAAGCTCTGCGGCTGCTTCATCTAATTAACCTTGGGCAGCGGCGTTGATGTAGTCGTCGAGCACCTTATGGAAGTGGCGGATCTGAATCTCATCGTCCTGAAGAATCACGCTGTTTTTCGCTCCTGAGGCCAAGCCGGCATGAACCGTCTCGTGAGCGGTCGCATCCTCTTCGAGCACGTTGCGGATTTGGCGGCGCCAGTATTCCTGCGCGATCAGTTGTCCGGCGTTGCGCGCCGGCACCTGATACATCCTGATTTCCCAGATGCTGCGATCGACGGCGAGCGGCCAAAAGTTGAAGGTTTGGCAAGTATCGGCGGCCGCACCCTTGAACAGCAGGATGCAGAAGTTCGGGAAGATTGTATAGAAATCGAAGTCGCCGATACGCGGCATCCGGCACGGCGAAGTGCCATTACCGATGCGAAAAATCACCTGCTCGCTGGGCATCAGTTTATGGTCGGGATTGTACGCGCATGAATAGACGCTGTGGCGCTCGAAAAGTTTGAGGTCGGTGATACGGCAGTGGCCGTTATCGTCGGTGAGGAAATTGTCGGGAAACGCATTGCGATGCTGAAATGGCAGATGGTAGACCTCGTTCTGCGCATCGAGCCCCACCTTCCAGTTGGCCTTTTCTTCGACCGTATAGCCGTGCGCCAACACCAGGCGCTCGAACGGCGCGCCCTGCAGTTGCTCGGCGACGCCGCCCAGGTACTCCATCAGCGTCTGGCGCGGATTCGGATCCAAATGAACGAAGATGAATCCGTTCCACACCTCGGTCGCGACCGGCGTCAGGCCATGCTCGGCCTTGTTAAGGTCGAAAAAATTCTGCTCGTCCGGAACCCACTTGAGACGACCCGCGCTGTCATAACCCCAGCTATGAAAATTGCAGGTCAGATAGCCGCGGCAGGTGCCTTTTGCCTCCCAGGCCAGCGTATTGCCGCGATGCGAGCAGACATTATGGAATGCGCGCACGACTCCGTCCTGTCCACGAATTACCAGGATTGAAGCATTGCAGATCGCGATATCCTTAACGACGTAATCGCCCGGTCCGGGGATCTCTTCTATGCGGCCGAGATTCAACCATGCGCGGCGGAAGATGCGCTCGCGTTCCAGATCGAAAAATTCTTGTGAGACATACGGCGCGACAGCAACCGGCCCGGCGCCCAGGCTCGGATTTGCTTTCGCCCAACGGCCATTCACGGTTGTACCCGCCACCTGATTCGCCTCCGCATTAGATTGATGCAGTTCCCAGCTCCAAAGTTTTTCAAACTAACCGGATACTTGTCCAGCCGCTCCGGGCTGCCGCGTCAGTTTTCGGCACTTCTTCGCATATCGCGATCAAGCGCGGCATCGCGATCGTCGGCTCGCCGGCCTCGGTACAGGACCAACTCGGCCGGCACATCGAAGCGACCGACGCCGACTACGTCATCCCGCCGTTCGCCTGGGGCAGCCTGACAGCATCGCAGACACGCCGCTCATTCGATCTGTTCGCGAGCAAAGTGATGCCCCATCTGCTCAGGCGGCGAGCGCCGTCGTTGGCTGCCCTCGCGAAAGCTTCAGCGGCGGAGCATCTGGCTCTCGTGACAGACCACGAACTCGGCGCCGCGCTCGAGGAACTCGCCGATCGGCGACAGGCAGGCCTCGGGACGATCGGCGGTGATCGCCTCGTGGGCATCGTAAATCAGCAGCAGATGGCAGGTGCCGATCTTCTCGCGCAGCAAACGCGCCGTGTCCGCCGAGCCAGAGCGATCGCGCGTTCCGACCAGGACCAGCGTCGGCGCCTCGACTTTAGCGACCCCAGCGTAAAGGTCATTATCGGCGGCAGTCCGCGGCGGCGGCGACAACAGTATAAGCTTGTCGATCTGTTTCGGCGCGAAGATGGCTTGACCCAAGGCGATCGGCGCGCCGCGGGAAACCCCGATCACGCTGAAAGATTCAAGTCCAAGCCGCGCCAGTCCGTGCGAAAGATTCCGCGTCAGATCGTGCGCAGTCATCGCACCCGCACCCGCGACATCGATCGCAAACAAATGATTGCGCTCAGCCAGGCCATTCAATAACGGTGCGATCTGCGCTTCGTCGCCGGCAGAAAACACGACTAGCGGGCGGCCGGTACCGCCTTCCCGGACCTGAAGGCGAATACCGTTTACCTCGATGGTTGCCCTCGAAGCGGGCGCGTCAAACTGCTTGGCCTGGCCCATCCGTATCAACTCCTCTTCGCTCGACCGGTCTCAAAGGCCGCGGATTTGCGGCAGCACGTTTTTGCCGATCAGCTCCATCGAATGTAGCTGCTGCTGGTAGGAAATGCCGGGCCAGGTGAAGGACATATCCATGTTCCCAACCCCGCATTCCCGCAGCTCGCCGATTTGATCGACGACCGTCGCGGGACCGCCGCACAGGAACGGGCGTTCTATCTCGCGCATCTCCGGACGATAGCCGCTCACGGCCTCGACCACCCCCTGGTTGATATTGAAGATTTTGCGCAAGTCGACCTTGATTTGCCCGACATTCTTGATTGCTTCTGCATCGTTTTCGGCGACGTGCGTGAAAAATCGGTAGAGCACATCTTCTTCGCTCGGCTGCCAACCCTCTTCGGCCGCCGCCTCGCGGTATGATTCCACGCGCTGCTTGATCGCCGAGAGCGGCAGAAATGACATCGCGAGACCGATCCGATGGCGGGCCGCAAATCGCACCGAATCCGGACTGTTCCCCGAGGTGAAGACCTTGGGATGCGGCGCCTGCACGGTGCGCGGCCATACCGAAACCGTGCGGTAATTGAAGTAGCGTCCCTCCCATCCGAACGGCTGCGGCTCAGTCCAGGCGCGCAGAATCAGCTCGACGCCCTCCTGCGTTATCTCGCGCGACTCATCGGGATTGTTCCGATAGGTCAGGATCTCGTTGGGCGTGCCGCGCAGGAAGAGCACGATGATCCGCCCTTCGCTCATCGCGTCCAGCATCGCCAGCTCCTCGGCAACCCGAATCGGGTTGGTCAGCGGCAGCAGCGGGCCGAGCAACGCGATCCTGGCCCGTTTGAGCCTTTGCGTGAGCGCCGCAGCGAAGATCATCGGGCTCGGGGTGAGGATGCGGGGCGAATAGTGATGCTCCGAAACGCTGACCCAATCGAAGCCCAGCTCCTCTGCGAGCAGCGTCTGCTCCATCGCCCGGTTCATGGTTCTGACGCTGGCCTCCCGGTCGCACAGCACCGGCGGCGCGGGCCAGTCCCGGGTCATCGCGACTTCACTGGCATAAGGCACACTGGCGAAAAAACTTGCTTTCATGACTATCCTCGCGCGGCCGCGGACTTCGCGTCCGGCCGTCGCATGTCGTCCTACGGCTTGCGATTCAGCAGGCGCGTGACGATCTCCTTATACTCCTGCACTACCGGCAGGTTGTAAAAGCGTCCGCGGGTAAAGTATGGGTCGCCCGCGTAAAACCACTCGTATTGCAGCTGGCGGCTCCCGAACGGCTCGCCCACCAGGTCCCACGCCAGCTTGAACAATTGTACCCGGTCGCGCGCCGCGAGGTTTTTGCCGCGCAGATACTTTTCCAGGTAGGACGCGATTTCCGGGTTGGCGAAATCATCGCCGGTGGGCGTCATTATCAGACCGCTGCCGCTCAGCTCGCGAATCAACTGAATCGCACGCACCTGGGATTGCGGGATCAGCACCCACAAGGTCGCCGAAATCGCGCGCGGCGGGATTAACTCGGTCTTCGCCGCAAACACCTCCTGCACGCCGAAGTGAACCAGGCCATTTACCAGCTCGACATTGGCTACCAACTCGCCGAGCTGGGCACGCACATGAACGGCGTCGGCGCGGCCGATCGCCTCGGCGATGTGGCAGGCGAGACCCGCCAGGAACTTGAGCTTCGCCAGGCCGCGGATGCAGGCTTGCAACTGCGTATACCCCAAGCGGCGCATCGTGATGGTGTTGTAGATGTCGATATCGCGATAGATGAATATCCGCTCCCACGGCACCAGCACGTCCTCGAAGATAACGAGCGCGTCCTGCTCGTCGTAATGCGATGTGAGGGGGCGGTCGAAATCGCCGCGGCCGTCGTCGTACGGTTCGCGACAGATGAACTTCAACCCCGGCGCCGCGCACGGGATCGCGAAGCATAGCGCGTAATCCTCCTCGCCCGGCCGGCGCGGCAGGAACGGACCGACGAGCAGTTCGTCGGAGAGCGGGCCGAGGGTCGCCAGCATCTTGGCGCCGCGCACGATCACTCCCTGGTCGGTCTCCCGCACCGGCCGCAGGGTCAGGAACGGGTCAGATTGCTCCGCCGGCCCGCGCGCGCGATCGACCTGAGGATCGATCAGGGTATGCGTCAGGCACAGGTCGTTCTCGCGGCAATGCTCGTAGTAGTGCGTCATGTTTTCGCCAAAGCGGCGGTCGCGCGCGCCCAGATCTTCGGCGCCGGTAGCGAAGTCGGTGATCATGGCGTTGCAAAAGTCCGGCATTCGCCCCATCAGACCGTAGGTGAAGTCGGCGCGCATCTGCTCGGCCCGAATCCGAAATTCGAGCTGCTCGATCGTTCGCGCCATCAGAAAACCGGCCGCGACGGGCTTATCGGTTGATGGCGAGGGAAACGTTAGGTCCGGCAGATGCTCCTGCTGAAGATCGTAGAGCGAACCTAGCGAAGCGATAGCGCCACGAAACGGCGGATAATCGGGCACCTGGGCGATTCGTTTGCCATTGGCGAAAACGGTACGGCCGTCGCGAAGGCCCGCGATGAATTCCTTGCCGGTACGGATGCCCATCGATGGTTTCCCTTTATGGCCGGGCTTTTCGCCTGCCCATCAATATCGAATTCATGGCTGACGCGATAGTTGGGCGATCGCGCGCAAGACCGGCGCCGTTTGTGATTCTGAATCCATAGCGCTACAAGCTGAATTCTGCCGGATATTCGGGAGTAAACCGGGATCGGGGAACAAGCATGGCAATCCTGCGCAGCATCGGTCAGGCCGCCGGCCACATCGAGGGTCCGGCGAAGGTAACGGGCCGCGCGCGCTACAGCGCTGACATCCTGCTGCCGGGGATGCTGTGGGGGAAGGTGCTGCGCAGCCCATATCCGCACGCACGAATCGTTTCGATCGACCTTGCGGCGGCCCGCGAGCTGCCCGGGGTTCATGCCGTCCTGACCGCGGCGGATTTCCCCGAAGTGCGCATCGGCCGGTTTCTTCGCGACATCCCGGTTTTGGCTCGCGATCGCGTCCGGTTCATCGGCGAAAAGGTCGTGGCGGTCGCCGCTGAAACGCCGGACGGCGCCGAGGACGCCCTGCGCCTTATCGACGTCGAGTACGAGGAGCTTCCGGCGGTGTTCGATCCGTTGGAGGCGATGCGGGCCGAGGCGCCGCGGCTCCATGAACACCCCGAGATCTATGAGCATCCGCCGGTGCCGCCGATTGGCGGCGAGAGCCGTTTTCATCCGTTCGCTAACGTTTGCTCGCAGAATCTTTTTCGCCGCGGCGACCTCAAGCTGGGCTTCGCCGCGGCCGAGAGAATCTTCGAGAACACGTTTTTCGTGCCGCCCGTTCATCAGGGATACATCGAGCCGCATGCCTGCGCCGCCGCGATCGCCAACGACGGCAAGATCGATATCTGGCTCTCGAACAAGACGCCTTTTATCGCGCGCCGCCAGCTCGCACTGGCGTTCGGGGTCGACGAGGATCGGGTGCGCGTGAACGCCACCGCTATCGGCGGCGACTTCGGCGGCAAGGGCTCCTTGATGGACAGCGCGCTGTGTTATTTCCTGGCGCGCGCCAGCCGCCGGCCGGTCAAGATGGTGATGAATTATACCGAGGAGCTTACGGCTGGGAATCCACGCCATGCCGCCCTCGTCACGCTGCGCACCGGCGTGACTCGCGAGGGCCTGATCGCAGCCCATCAGGCGAAGCTGATCTTCAACTGCGGGGCCTACGGGGCATTTATACCGCTGCACTTCGTGCATGGCGGAGTGCATGCGGCGAGCGGTCCCTATCGTATCCCGCACATGGAGGTCGAGGCGTTCCGCGTTTACACCAACACCGTGCCTCGAGGCCACTTTCGCTCGCCCGGAGCGCCGCAGACGACGTTCGCGGTCGAGAGTCACATGGACATGATTGCGCGCGAACTCGGGATCGATCCGCTGGAGTTTCGGCTGCGTAACGTGCTGATCGATGGCGACGAATCGCCGATGGGCGAGCGATGGCAGCACGTCCGATGCCGCGAAACTCTGACCGCTGCCGCCGAGGCCGCCGCCTGGGGTTCTCCCAAGCCGCCCAACGTTGGGCGCGGAATCGGAATCTACGAGCGCGCGACCGGCGCATTCGGAACTTCCGGCGCCACGCTCACGATCGACGCCGATTCCTCACTGACCCTGCTTACCGGAGCGGCGGATACCGGCACCGGCTCTTACACCGTGCTGGGCCAGATGGTAGCCGAGGAGCTCCAGGCGCCGCTCAGCGACGTGATCGTGATGCAGGGCGACACTGACACCGCCGAATGGGAGGACGGCGCGGGCGGCAGCCGTCTGACGCACATGGCGGGGCAGGCAACTCTGATTGCGGCCCGCGAAGTGAGAAGCGCCCTGATCGCTGTCGCCGCGCGAGCTCTCGGTTGCGCTCCGGATCAGGTGCAGATGCGCGAGCGCCGGTTTATCGCCGGCGACGGCCGCGAGCTCGATTGGGATGCGCTGCTGAGTTGGGCCGCCGAGCACGAAGCCTTGCCCATCACCCGTTCCGGCTCGTACGTCGCCGGCCATCCGGTCGAGGTCACCTGCTACTCCGCGCAAATCGCCGAAGTCAAAGTCGATCCGGAGACCGGTCAGGTACAGCTCAAAAAAATCGTCAGCGCGCACGATGTCGGCACCGTGATCAACCCGTTGACACATCAGGGACAGATCGAGGGCGGCCTGGTTCAGGGTATCGGCCAGGCCATGACCGAGCATCTGCAGGTGCGCGATGGCGCGGTCACGACCGCGCATCTGGGCGACTACAAATTGCCCACCGCGATGGATATTCCGGAGCTCACGACGGTCCTGGTCGAGAGTAAGACCGGGCCCGGACCGTTTGCCGGCAAGGCGATCGGCGAAATGAGCAACGTGCCGCCGCCGGCCGCGATTGCCAACGCGGTGTTTGATGCGGTTGGAGTGCGCCTGATGGATTTGCCGGTCACGGCCGAAAAAGTCTTCGCCGGTCTGCGCGCCAAGGAGAACCGTCATTGAGAAACATCGAGTTGCGGGTGAACGGCAAACCGATAGCCTGCGAAGTTCCCGACCATCGGTTGCTGATCGATTTCCTGCGTTACGATCTCGGGCTCACCGGTACCAAGGAAGGCTGCAGCGTGGGCGTCTGCGGTGCCTGCACGGTGCTGCTCGATGGAGAGCCGGTGAGCTCCTGTATCGCGCTCGCGGTGATGGCCGAGGGAGGCGAAGTTACGACCATCGAAGGGCTGGCGAAGGGTGACCGATTGCATCCGCTGCAACAGTCCTTTATCGAATATGGCGGTTTCCAGTGTGGAATTTGCACTCCCGGCCAAATCATGGCATCGAAGGCGCTGCTCGACGCCAACCCGCATCCGAGCCGCGATCAGATCAAGGAATGGATGATGGGTAATCTCTGCCGCTGCACCGGCTATTACAAGATCCTCGAGTCGATACAGGCGGCCGCCGAAGGAAAGATCGGTCCATGAATCCGTTCACCTACTCTGAGCCGGTCACCGTCGACGAGACGCTCGCGGCCCTGACCCGCTACGGCGAAGAGGCCAAGCTTATAGCCGGTGGTACCGGCCTTATCAATCTAATGAAACAGCGGCTGGTGAATCCGGGCTATCTCATCGGCCTGCGCCGCCTGTCTGAACTCAAAAAGATCAGCGTGGACCGCGGTCTGCGAATCGGCGCGCTCTGCACGCTGCGGACACTGGAGACCTCGCCGCTGGTGCGCGAGCACGCCCCGCTCCTCGCCGAGGCATCGCGCCACATCGCCACTATTCGGATCCGCACGATGGCGACGATCGGCGGCGCCGTCGCGCATGCGGATCCCAACCAGGACCTGCCGCCCGCACTCATCGCACTCGACGCACGCGTCAAGCTGCGCTCGCCAAAGGGCGAGCGCGAGGTGCCGATCGATCAGTTTTTCACCGGCTACTATGAGACGGTCGTCCAGCCGGATGAAATGGTAACCGAGCTGGCGATTTCGCAGGCGCGCGCCGCCACCGGTTACTCGTTTCTCAAGTTCCTGCCTCAGACGGCCGACGACTACGCGACCGTTGGTGTCGCCGCAACGCTCGCGATCGACCGCGGCCGGGTGGCGGATGTGCGGGTCGCGCTCGGAGCGGCCGGCTCGACGCCAATCCGAGCCAGCATCGTCGAGGATTCGCTGCGCGGCCAGGAGCCGAACCCGCGCAAGCTTGCGGAAGCGGCGGCTATGGTCGCCGGCATCGTCGACCCGGTCGCCGACTTCCGTGGCTCCGCCGAGTACAAGCGCGATATGGCGGTGGTCTTCGTCCGGCGGGCGCTCGCAGAGGCCGCCAACCGTGCGCAAGGCGTCGGTCGCGGCGCATGAATTTCGAGCAGCGCTGCTTGATTCCGGTTGCGCCCGCGGAGCTGTGGCGCTTCCTGATGGATGTGCCGCAGATGGCGACTTGCGTGCCTGGTGTGGAAAACGTCACTGCCGATGGCGATGATCAGTACCGCGGCACCCTGAAGGTCAAGCTGGGACCGATTCAGGTCACGTTTGGCGGCACGATGATTATCCAGGAGCGCGACGAGCAGCAGTGGCGGGCCGTCGGGCGGGCGGAAGGTAACGATCGCCGAATCGGCGGCGGGGCCAAGGTCACCGCAACCATGAGCCTGGTCGAAAAGGCTCCTCATGAAACTGAGATGGTGGTGCAGGCGGAGGTACGATTCCTGGGCAAGCTGGGCGAGTTCGGTGAGCCGCTGATTCGCAAACAAGCCGATGCGACCGTGGCCGCGTTCGCTCGCAACGTGGCCGCGCGATATGAGACGCCCGCCGCCGTCCCATCGGACGGCAGTGAAAATCCGCCGACTGTGACCGCTCCACCGGCACCGCCGAAGGAGCCCGGCGCCCGCATCCAACCGTGGATCGGAGCGAGCCTCGGCCTTCTGGTTGCGATCCTCGCGCTGGCCGTTTTTCCGATGCCGCCGTGGTTGTCTTCGGTGTGGGCGAAAGCCGCATTCGCCGGCGTCTTTACGGCGGTGGGCGCGTTGATCGAGCGAGCGAGGCGAGCGGCCTGAATGATCGCCGCCGGACCATCGCCGGTTCGCGGCCGAGAATAATAGCTGCACTAACCGCGCAGAGCGCGATGGAGGTCTCAGATGGCATCAAAGAAGCGTCCGATTAAAAAGGCCAAGCCGGTGGGGAAAGCACGCGCGGTCCAATCAAGAACCGCCGCCAAGCCGGCTATCAAGGTTCCCCGCCGGATGCGGATTGACCCCGGCTGGGCGTGGGACGACATCTACCCGCTCTCCCAGGGGATCCAATCCGGCCAGATGATTTTCGTTTCGGGCCAGGTGGCGTTCGGGCCCGATGGCAATGTAATCGGGGCGGGCGATATCAAGGCGCAGACCCATCAGGCTTTCAAGAATGTCGCCGCGGTGCTCGCCAAAGCCGGCGCCAGCCTCAAGGATATCGTCAAAATCACCTCCTACCTGACCGACGAAAACACCTTCGGGCTGATGCTCGAGGCGCGCCGCGAGGTCTTCGGTGCGGAGTCCCCGGCCAGCACCGCGGTGGTGGTGACGCGGCTGGCGGCACCGGAGTTGCTGATCGAGGTCGAGGCGATCGCGATCAAGCCCTGAGCCGAAAATGGCTAGGATGGCGGCCGCCTTGAAGACCGGCCGTTTCTAGACCGGATCGCGGTAATCGTGTAAAACCGGCGGCACGAGGAGTTATCGATGAATCGAAACCTGTTACGCCCAATCACACGGGAAGAGCTGGAAGCCTACGATCGGGACGGCGTGGTCTGGCTGCGGGGAATTCTGGACCCCGAGTGGGTTGAGCTGCTGGCCTCGACTATCGAGGAGATTGTGGCGAAAAAGCTCGGCCAGACGATCGATTTCACGGGGCTGGGTCTCGCGCTCGCGAGCGAACGGCTCGCGGCGAGCGGGCGATGGTCGGATCCCGATCGCAACTGGGGTACTCCCGGACAATTGAATGGCAACGTGCTGCTCGATCCGCAGGTCAAGCCGATCCGCGAGCGTGGGCACTATATTTCGGCGACCGATGCGTGGAAGACGCATGCGGCGATGCGCGAGCTGGCGCTCAGATCGCCGGCCCCTAAAATCGCGGCCGCGCTCATGAAATCGCGAAAGGTTTATCTCTACGGCGAGCAGGTGCTGGTCAAGCCGCCCGGAACGATGGAGAAAACGGCGTGGCATTCCGACCAGGGTTACGATCACGTACAGGGCGAGCAGGTATGCGGCGTACGGATTCCAACCACACCCGAGACTCCTGAGATGGGCCAGGTTCAGTATCTCAAGGGCTCCCACAAATCGGGCGAGATCTTCAAGGTCAATTACTTCATCAGCGACGCCACCGATGATGATATAGGCGTGCCGGTGCCGGCGATCGAAGGACACGAGGCGGACTTCGACCTGGCGGTCTATGCGCCCGTGCCGGGCGACGTCGTGGTTCATCATTTGCGCACGCTGCATGGGGCGGGCGGGAACGCCTCCACCGATCGCACGCGCGCCGCAGTGACGATCCGCTATGCCGGCGACGACTCAAGCTACAAGTTCCGGCGCTTCGCACCCCCGCAAGACAGCGTCAGTCCGGTGCTGAAGGACGGCGACCGCCTGGACGGCGAACCCGAGCGCTTTCCGCAGGCCGAACTCTAAGCGCGCCAGAGCCCTCACGATCGCGATCGACAATCGGTCGCGCGGCCTCCTCGGGTCGAGGCTGGGCTGCGCCTTCATTCGGAACCACTCACGGACTGGGCTTACATCGCCTGCATCTGGCTTTGGCGAGATTTTCGTTGTTTGAGCGACATGATTTGTCGGCTCGCCAGCGGCGATCGATCGCGCATCAAATTGCTGCCGGCGCAGAAACTCAGGTTCGTGCACCTTACCCGATAGCTTGGCTTTGACCGCGGATTCATAATCGAGCCCAATTATGAGGTCAGGGCTCGCCGCATTCATATTGATCATCGCGATGACGTTCTCAAGCGGGTCCGTGCTCGCCGAGGGCGCCGCCTGCAATGGGATGGCGACGGGGAAACTTGCCAGCCTCAACGGATTCGTGCCCTTCCCGGCCGACAACCTGTGGAATACGGATATCTCCGGGGCCGCGGTAGATCCCGATTCCGACAACATCATCGACTACATCGGGGCTAGTGTCACACTGCATCCGGATTTCGGCTCGGGCACCTATGCCGGCCATTCGATCGGCATTCCCTACCAGGTCGTGACCGGCTCCCAACCGAAAGTGAAAATCGAGCTGGGCGCCTATGGAGACGAAAGCGATCCGGGTCCAATGCCGGTGCCGCCCAAGGCGCTTATCGAGGGCTACCCGCAGCCAGGCGACGGCGACCGCCACGTGCTGGTGCTCGATAAGGGTAGCTGCTGGCTGTTCGAGTTATATCATGGCTATCCACTGACGGGCGGACAATGGAGCGCAGACTCCACCGCCATCTGGGATATGACCATCGATGAGCAGCGGCCTTATACATGGACCTCTGCCGATGCCGCTGGCCTGCCGATCTTCGTGGGACTCGCTAGATATGATGAAGTTGCGGCCGGAACGATAAAGCATGCGCTACGCTTCACGCTGCCGGTGACGCGTCAAGCGTTCACTCCGCCCGCTTCGCACTGGGCTTCGTCAGTGACCGACACGTACGCGCCGCCGATGGGGATGCGGATGCGGCTGAAGGCCGATTTCGATATATCGGGGTTCTCCCCTCAGAACCAGGTGATTCTGACGGCGCTGAAAACGTACGGCATGATCCTCGCCGACAACGGCAGCGCCATCTACATCAGCGGCGCTCCCGATCCGCGATGGAATAACGACGATCTCGGCAACCTCAAGACCATCACCGCGTCGAGCTTCGAAGTGGTCCTGATGGATCCGGTCTACACCGATGCCGATGTGCCGACCGGCCCGTCGCCAAGCATCAACAGCTTTACGGCTCGGCCTCATTCTGTATCGGCCGGACAATCGGTCAAGTTGAGCTGGTCGACCAGCGACCAGATTTACAACCTGATTTCGCCAGCCGTTGGACCTGTGCGCGGCAATAGCGTCATCGTCCGTCCGTCGGCGACCAGGACCTACACGCTCTACTCGACCAACCAATATGGGCGAACGACCGCCAGCGTGACCGTTAAAGTCTACTGAAGGAGCGACGGATGCTGCGGTTGCTGGACGGCAGGCGCGGCCCGATTCCCAGCGACCATCAAACCGAAAGCATCGGCGAGCCACCAGCCGACAGCGTCAACGCCCCGGCGATTAATGCGGAGCGCGCGCCATTCCGGCGGCGAATCAAAACCACCACTTTCCGGCTTTGACGTCCGCCACCTTTATCGTCACCTGGCCGTGGCTGGTTTGATGGCTCAGCGGAACCGGGACGCAGGAGCCCTCGCCGGTGCTCACGGCCCCGATCGGATAGCGATTACCGCAAACCCGGCAGATCAGATAGCCGTGCGAATAATCGTAGCCCTTGTGGAACTTGTAACATTGCCGGCAGGCGTCGAAGACCGCGTGGACTTGGCCGCCGGAGTCGCGCGCCAGCAGAAAGCGGAGCTTGCGGCCGGCTTCGTCTTTGTAGCAAAAGGCCCGAATTTTTCCCGGGGCGAGGTCGGCGAGTTTAACCGTCAACGTATCGGTGCCGCGCAATGAAGTGCAGGCCGGGCGCGAAATCCGGCTCATCAGCAGCGTGCCCGCGATGAGCAGTATCGCCAGCATACCGAGAACTTTGAGGATGGAAACCCGCATCTCTATATGGCCGTTAAGCTCGTGCCAGCCCGGGATTCGTGATCTCGCCGATCAACTCATCGGTAGTGCAAACCATAGCGAAGCAAGCGCGTAATGTCATGAGCTCGGCTTCCTGAACAGTACCGGGTCCGTAACCGGCCAGACTGATTTCGCCACCGGCGGCATTACCGTCCGAGACGAAAATCACCTTGTAGTCGAGCATCATGGCGTCCCGCGCCGTGGTGCCGCAGCATACGTTGGTCGCCACGCCCATAATGATTACGGTGTCGCGCCCGTGATAGCGCAAAATCCGGTCGAGATTGGAGGAGCCCTCGATAAAGGCGCTGTAACGGGTCTTGGGAACAATCAGGTCTCGCTCCGACACCACCTCGAGTCCGTCGGCCAATTGCGCACCCCAACCATCTTCGGTATAGCCGGCCGGATTACCGACCATGGCCGGAAGAAAATCCTGTTCATAGCCGGTGTCGAGCCCGTCGCGGCGATAAGGATGGCGCACGATCCAAACGACCATTATGCCGCGGTCGCGGCTGATGGTTACGACGCGGTTTATTTTGGCAATCAGTTCGCGGGCCGCCGGAAGATAGAACAGACCCCGCTCGTGGACGAAAGCGTTCTGCATATCAACTACAAGCAGTGCGGTTTTGTCAGGGATGATGTTCCAGACGACGGTCTGATGGAACGGGTCGTGGCGCTGTTGGCCCGGCTTCGCGCCGTTGATCAATCTCTCGATAACCGCGGATTCGCCTCGGGCTGCCATAATCATTGACTACGCCGGCTTCGCGTCCTGAATCGCGCGCCAGATGCGCTCGGCCTTGAGCGGTAACTCGATTTGCTTCACGCCGAACGGCTGGAGCGCATCGATTACGGCGTTGACCACGCAGGCCACGGCGCCGATACATCCGGATTCACCCATGCCCTTGGCGCCGAGCGGGTTGAGCGTGGTCCGGGTGACGGTGTTGGCGACCTCGAACCACGGCAGCGTCGCGGCGCGCGGCAACGCATAGTCCATCAGGCTGCCGCTGATGAGCTGACCGGCCTGGTCGTAGTAGACCTCTTCGCAGAGCGCCTGTCCGATTCCCTGGACAGTCCCGCCATGAACCTGGCCCTCGACGATCAGCGGATTGATCACCGTGCCGCAATCATAGAGCGCCACGTATTTGAGGAACTTCACGCCGCCGGTCTCGGGGTCGACTTCGACCAGCGAGGCATGGGTGCCAAACGAGGTGCAGAAGTTCGGCGGCTCGAAAAAGTGCGAAGCCTCGAGGCCCGGCTCGAGACCCGGAATCGGCGTCCTGAACTGGTAGGCGGCATCGATAACCTTCTGCAGCGGGATCGATTTCGCGGTATCGCCGCCGATCACGATCGCGCGCTGTGCGAAACTCAACTGGTCGGGCGGCACCTCCATCATGAAGGAGGCGATCTTCTTCATTTTGTCCTGCAGCTTGGCGATCGCGCCCATCAGCGCAGCGCCACCGACTGCCATGCTGCGGCTGGCGAAGGTGCCGATTCCGTATTGAACCCGGCCGGTGTCGCCGTGAATCACCTTGATATCGCCGACCTCAATTCCCAGGGCGTCCGCGGCCACCTGGGCGAAGCTGGTCTCGTGGCCCTGGCCATGCGACGACGAGCCGGTCAGCACGACAACCTTGCCGTCCGGCTCGATCCGGACGGTTGCGCTCTCCCATCCGCCGACTTTCAGGCCGGGGAAAAAATTTGACGGCCCCACCCCGGACATTTCCGCATAGCAGGCGAGCCCGATACCGAGATAACGTCCGTGCTTGCGGGCCGCGGCCTGCTCGGTGCGGGCCTTCTTGTAATCGAGCAGCGCGAGGGTCTTGTCGAGCGCCGGTTCATAATTCCCAGTGTCGTAGATTAGACCGGTGGCGGAGGTCCAGGGAAAGTCGGCTCTGGCGACCAGGTTGCGACGCCGGACTTCGGCAGGATCGAGGCCGAATTCGGTAGCGGTCAGGTCCATGACGCGCTCGATAATCGCGATCGCTTCCGGCAGTCCTGCGCCGCGGTAGGTATCGGTCGACATCTTGTTGGTGAAGACGAGCTGCTGGGTGAATGCGGCCGCGCGCAGCTTGTAGGTATTCGGGAGCATCAGCCCCGTCAGTCCTGGCACCATCGGCGTCAGCAGATGCAGGTAGGCTCCCATATCGCCAATCAGCCGCGCCTTGATGCCGAGGACGGTCCCGTCCTTCTTCACGGCCGCTTCGACATAAGCCACCTGCCCGCGCCCGTGAGTCAGAGTCGCGAGATGCTCGCGACGCTGCTCGATCCATTTGACGGGGCGGCGGAGCTTGCGTGCCATATACGGGATCAAAGCCTCTTCCCGATATACGTTCGACTTAGCGCCGAAGCCGCCGCCCACCTCCGGCGCGATCGTACGGAGTTGATTCTCCGCGATACCGATCATCTCGGCGACGTAGGAGCGCACGATGTGCGGCATCTGGGTCGATGACCAGAACACTAGCTCCTCGTTCGCTGCGTCCCAGCGGGCGAGCACACCCCGGGTCTCCATTGACATCGGGACCAGCCGCTGGTTGGCGAATCTGAAGCGGAGAATCTTGTCGGCCTGGCGCATCACCTCGTCGATCTTGTCGGATGGATGCTCGGCGAGCTGGACGACGTTGCTGCCGAACTGTTCGTGGATCAGCGGCGCGCCCGGCGCCAGCGCTTGCTCCGGATCGAGCACCGCCTCCAGCGGCTCGTAATCGACTTCGATAAGCTCGAGCGCGTCGTGAGCGAGATAAGCGTCGCTCGCCACCGCGATCGCAACTGGCTCGCCCACAAACCTGACTTTGTCGAGCGCCAGCACCGGATGAAACGGCCGGTTGGCAGCCGGCCACGCGCATGGCAACGAGCCGACCTTGCCGCGCAGGTCCTCTCCGGTGGTGACATCGACCACGCCGTCGAGGTTCAGCGCCTTGCGGACATCGATTGACCTGATCTTTGCGTGTGCATGGGGGCTGCGCAGGATCGCGGCTGACAGCGTGCCCTCGAGATGCACGTCATCGACGTAGTTTGCCTCGCCCCGGACCAAGCGCGGATCCTCGCGCCGCCGGATACGCGCGCCCACGAACTTTGGAATCGGTACTGCCATGGTGTTGTCTCCCGGCTCTGTCGGTTCCGTGCGAGCAACGCGCGAGGGTTGATAATGGTCCCCGCTCTACAACCGTCGGCCGACGGTCAGGGTCTCGCGCAGCGGCGGCGCAATTTCATCGAACCACTCCTCGCCTTCCAAACCCAGTGCCGCGGCCATCCGAGTGACGAAGACGCGATACGACGCGTTGAGCGCGATATCCAGGATGTTGACGTCGGAGAATCCGTGCGATCGAAGCTCTGCGATATCGGTTTCTGCGATGCGCTCCGGATCGAGCGCGATCTTCGACGCATAGTCGAGCATCGCCACGTCAGCCGCCGACAAACCGGCTGTATGATAATTGCATGCCAGCGCCGTGACCTCGTCGGCCGTGGCTTTCCCGCTCTTCACCATCAAGCCGCCATGAGCAACCGCGCAGTAGCTGCATTTAAGCAGCGCCGCGACCACCAGCGCGATCCGCTCTTCGCGTTCCCGGCCGAGCGAGGTGCCGCCGAAATGCGATCGCTTGGCGAGCAGTTCCAGAGCCTCGACCGCTTCGGGCCTGAGACTCGCGAGCTGGCGCATCTTCGGCACGAAGGGCATCGTTCGCAGAATGCCTTCGTAAACTTCTTTGAGCTGGCCTTGGGCTTCGCTCGGCGGGACAGTTTTTATCCAAGCCATGCTATTTCTCCGATGGCGGCAGGGATTGCGGATGCTTCGTTGGGATTCACGCCATGAATAGTTGAGTAGTATGGCCTAAATCAACCACCGCTGTGAATTACGGCTGATGCGCCCGGCCGGGAAGGCCGGCGCTCATAGCATGCTGAGCGGATCGATATCGATCGCGAGGCGAACCGCGGCTCGCGCCGCCTGCGGCGCGAGCGCGGCGCGCATCGCGCCAAGCGCCGCGCGCATCTCCTGCAGCGCCGCCGACTTCACCATCACCTGAAAGCGGTAGCGGCCGCGAATCCGCTCGATCGGCGCCGGCGCCGGGCCCAGCACCCGGATTGCACCCTCGGCGGAGGCGGCGGCGGCGCGCTTGAGCGCCGTCGCCGCCTCCGCCGCAATCCGCGCCGCCACGGGCGAGTCCTCGCCCTCGATCCGCACCATCGCCAGCCGCGTGAAGGGCGGATAGCCGAGTTCGCGACGCAGCGTCAGTTCGCGACGCATGAAGCGCTCGTAATCCTGATCGCGCGCCGCGCGGATACTGTAATGGCCGGGGGCGTAAGTCTGGATCAGCACGCGGCCGGGACGCTCACCGCGTCCGGCGCGGCCCGCCACCTGGGTCAGCAATTGAAAGGTGCGCTCGGCCGAGCGGAAGTCGGGCAGATTCAACGCGACGTCGGCCAGAATTACGCCGACCAGCGTGACGCCGGGAAAGTCGAAGCCTTTGGTGACCATCTGCGTGCCGGCCAGGATATCGATCTCGCCGCGCTCCAGCGCAGTCAGCATCCGCGAGCGTTCGCCGCGCCGCCCGCTGGTATCGGAGTCCATTCGCTCGACCCGCGCCGCCGGCACGATCTTCGAGAGCGCCGCGACCAGCCGCTCGGTGCCGAAGCCGAGCCCTTCGAGTCCGATCGCGCGGCACTCGGGACAGGCTTCCGGGGCGCCCCGCCGCTCGCCGCAGTAATGGCATCGCAACGAACGGTCACGCAGATGAAAGGTCTGGCTGACGCTGCAGTTCGGACAGGTGAGCACTGCGCCGCAGTTATGGCATTGCAGAAAATTATGATAGCCGCGGCGATTGAGAAACAGGATGGTCTGGCCGCGGGCCGCAAGATTGGCCCGGATCGCGGCGACCAGCGGCTCCGAGAGCGGCACCGGCTCGGCAGCGCTATCGCCGGCCTCATCGCGTGCGGCATGATCGCGATGGCCGGGTTTGGGCGCGCCGCGCCGCAGATCGATAATCTCGACCGCGGCGAAGGGACGCTCCATCACGCGCCGCGCGAGCTTGATTATCCGGTAGCGCCCGTTGCGCGCGTTGGCCCACGATTCGGCCGACGGCGTGGCCGAGCCCAATATCACCGGGCAGCGCGCGAAGCGACCTAGCGCGACTGCCAGGTCGCGCGCATTGTAGCGGATGCCCTCTTCGTTCTTGTAGGCGGCGTCGTGCTCCTCGTCGACTACGATCAGACCCGGGTCATGGAGCGGAGCGAAGATCGCCGAGCGCGGTCCGATCATGATTCGGGCGCGGCCCGCGAGTGCGGCGCGCCAGTTGGCCCAGCGCTCGGCCACGTTCTGTGCACTATGCGCGATGGCGACCAACGCGCCGAAGCGGCGGCGAAAGGCGCGCACCAGTTGGTCGGTTAGTGCGATCTCAGGCACCAGCAGGATCACGTTGCGCCCGTCGCCGAGCGCGCGTGCCGCCAGGCTCAGATAGATCTCGGTCTTGCCGCTTGCCGTCACTCCCCACAGAAGAAAAGTTTCGTAGCGCCGCGCGTCGATCGCCGGGGCGATCGCATGGCAAGCCGCCTGCTGCTCGTCATTCATCGTGAGCGGCGCTTCGATCTCGCCGCCGTCGTACGCCGCCGGATCGGCGTCTTCCTTCGGCGCAGCGGGCTCGATTGCGATCCATCCGCGCGCCTTCAGAATCCGCAACACCGTAGCGATCTCGCCGAGCCGCGTTTTGAGCTCGTCGAACCGTAACCCTTCTGACCCGGCGGCGGCGAGCATCAGCATAATTTCGCGCTGGCGGCGGCCGCGAATCTTCAGCCGATCCGGATCGTCGATCGCGATACGCACGCGCACGCCGAGCGATTCGCGATGGCGTCCGAGCGTCGCGGTTTCTTCGGCAATGATTCGCTCGGCAGCGAGCCGCCCCAACGCAGCGTTGACCTCGCGCTCGGAATCCAGGCCACGGAGCTGGCGCGGCGTCAGCGGACGGCGTTCGAGCGCGGCGACGATTTCGCGCTCCAGCGGCGTCAGCGAGGCGAGCATCAGCGGCGCCGGTGCGGCGTCGATTCGGTAGCGGCGGCGCGATTCGATCCGCACCAATCCGGGCACCACGCTCCGATAGGCTTCGGCGATCGGCGCCATGTAGTAGCTCGCCAGAAAGTTGAGCAGTTCGAGGTGGGGCCGATCGAAGAGCGGCTGCGGATCGAGCAGTTCGACTATCGGTTTGAGCGCCTTGCCCGCCGAGTCGAGCGTGGCGCCGGTCTCGACCACGACTCCGGTCATGCGGCGCGAGCCGAGCGGCACGATCACGCGATGGCCCGGCTGAACGGTGGCCGCGAGCGCGGGGTCGATCGAATAGGTCAGCGGCGCGACGTCACCCGCCGATCCCAGCACTACCACCTTGGCCTGCATCACAGAGGTCCGCCACGAAAGGCAGACGCGCGGGCGATTCTAGCTCAAGCGGAGTTGCGATGTGTGCTAATCGGAGGCGCGGGATTCACCGCGGCGCTCAGAACGACGAGACCGACGGTAGCCGACGGGCGATCAGGAAACCTTATCGGGCTTGGCCTCGGTGGGCGGAAGATCGCTTTTGGCAACCGGCTCGGCGATCTTGGCCGGGTCGGGGTCGTTCATCGCGCGCTTGAAATCGTGAATCGCCTTGCCGAGCGCGCCGCCGACGTCACCGAGTTTGCTGGGCCCGAAGATGATCAAAATGATCAGCAACAGGATCAGCAGATGTGAGGGCGCGAAAATATCCATAAAGCGTCTCCGGCCGGCAAGCATCGCCAGCCATCCTGAAGTCTATCGCTCCGGCAACCCCATTGCCATCCGCGGCCGCACCCCGATTTCAGCTTTCCCGCCCCATCGC
>DATJRJ010000103.1:0-26402 GCA_035504735.1 Binataceae bacterium (SeqCode) | reverse complement strand
TTAGATTTCGAAGGGCTGACGGGATGGGGGGCCCCGGCGGCGGCGCATATGATTGAAGTCAAGAACCTGAATAAGAGCTATGGCGATTTCGTGGCCATCCGCGACGTCTCATTTACCGCCGAGCAGGGGCAGATTCTGGGGTTTCTCGGCCCTAATGGGGCCGGTAAGACCACCACGATGCGGATTATCACGGGTTTTATGCCGGCCACTTCGGGTACTGTGCTGATCGATGGGCTGGACTCGTTCCGTGAGTCGCTCGAAACGCGCCGCCGGATCGGGTACCTGCCGGAGAACCCGCCGCTGTACAACGAGATGCGCGTGCGGGGTTATCTGCGTTTCGTCGCCAAGCTGCGCGGCGTCGCGCGCGGCGAGGTCGAGGGTGCTGTCGATCACGCGGTCGGGGTATGCGGGCTCGAAGCGGTCGCCGATCGGATTTGCGGGCAACTCTCCAAGGGCTTCCGTCAGCGAGTCGGACTCGCGCAGGCGCTGATCCACAACCCGCCGGTGCTGGTCCTCGACGAGCCGACCATCGGGTTGGACCCCCGCCAGATCCACGAGATCCGCGAGCTTATCCGCGGTCTTGCCAAGCAACGCACGATCGTGCTCTCGACGCACATCCTGCCCGAGGTCTCACAGATCTGTGACAAGGTTGTAATCATCAACGAAGGCCGCGTAGTGCTCGAGGAGAGTCTCGCCCAGCTGCCGCCCGGCACATCGCTCGAGGACCTGTTCCTGAGCACCATCGCCAAGGAGCATCATGCGCCGATCAATCCCGAGGAGACGCTCGAAGAGGTGGGAGCCGGGCACGGCTGATTGAGGCCATGAGAAATACTCTGACGATTGCCGCCAAGGAGCTGCAGAGCTACTTCGTCCAGCCGATCGCTTACGTCGTGATGGCGGTATTTTTGCTGCTGGGCGGATGGTTCTTTTTCGTGCTGGTGCGGCGCTTTGACCTGCTGTTTCATATTTATGCCGCGATGCAGAACCAGCAGGGGCTGGCGGGGCTCAACCTGAGCGAGGCCGTAATCGGGCCGCTGCTGCAGGATCTCTCGATCGTGCTGGTGATCCTGGTGCCGGCCATCACGATGCGATCGTTTGCCGAGGAGAAGCGGGTCGGCACCTACGAGCTGCTGCTGACCGCGCCGATCCGCACCGGCGAGATTGTGGCGGGAAAGTTTCTCGCCGCCGCCGCCTTCGTGCTGATTATGATCGCGCTCTCGGGCATCTTCCCGCTGGTCCTGGCGATCTTCGGTAATCCGGAGCTGGGCGTGATTTTCGCGGCCTGGCTCGGAATGGCGCTGCTCGCACTGTCCTTTGTCTCGATCGGGCTGTTCACGAGCTCGCTTACACAGAACCAGATCATCGCGGCAATTAGCTGCTTCGGGGTCCTGCTGTTGTTGTACGTAATTTCATGGCCGGCAGAGCTCGGCAGCGCGACGCTCGGCAACGTGCTGCGCTATCTCGCTCTGCCCGAGCATTTCGATCAGATGCTCAAGGGCGTAATCGATACAACCGATATCGTCTATTTCCTGAGCGTGATCCTGGTGGCGCTGTTCCTGACTCAACGCTCGGTTGAGTCGGCGCGCTGGCGTTAGGAGCGGGGCGGATGAGCGGCAGCAGTTCGGTTGTGTACGGAATTCTCGGCCTGGTCCTGCTGGTCTTCGCGATCATCGATTATATCGCCGCGCCTGGCTTCCGGTTCTTTTTTCTAGTCAACTTGGTGGCCGGAATTTTCGCGATCATCATTTGGGCGACCTCGAGCCACACCTCGATAACCTCGCTCGCAGGACGGCGCAGCGCGCGCTACGGCGCCAATGCGGCACTCTATTCGATCGCGTTCGTGGCCTTGCTGGTGGCGGTAAATTTCATCTCGACCCTGCACCGTCATCGCTTCGACCTGACCTCGAACAAAGTCTTTAGCCTCTCCAGCCAGTCGGTGAAGGTGGTCAAGGAATTGACCAAGCCGCTCAAGTTCTATGGCTTCTTTGCCGGCGGGCGTAATCCTCAGGCGCAGCAGTTGTTCGAGAGCTATGCCTACAACTCGCCGAAAGTCTCCTACGAGATGGTCGATCCAGACCGTCATCCCGAGCTAGCCGAAAAATATAAGGTCACGGTGATGAACACCGTCCATATCCAGTATGGCGGCGAGGACAGCGGCGACGGCACCAACGTGACCGACGTTTCGGAATCGGCGCTGACCAACGGCATCATCCGCGTTACCAAAAGCACCCATAAAGTCGCGTGCTTCGCGCAAGGCGAAGGCGAACCCGACGTCGATGACAGCCAGGCCGCGACCGGGTTCGGCGAGCTGAAAACGGCGATGGAGGGCGAGAGCTACGAGGTGCGCAAGCTCCTGCTCGCGACCATTCCGGCGGTGCCCTCGGATTGCTCGCTGTTGATAGTCGCCGGCCCGACCCGCCCGCTGCCCAAGAACGAGCTCGATTCGATCGACCGCTATCTGAAGAAAGGCGGACGCGCGATCGTGATGCTGCGGCCGCCGAATCCGAGCGATCCGGGAGTCGAGTCAGGGTTGGTGGATCTGGTCGGTGAGTGGGGCGTCAAGGCCGGCAACGACGTCGTGGTCGATCAGGTGCTGCGGCTGTTCCAAGGTCCGGCGCTGGGACTGAATCCGATTGTCGATACCTACGGTCCGCATGAGATTACCGCCGGGTTCGATCAGCGCACGGTGTTCCCGATGACGCGCTCGGTCGAGCCGGTCGAGTCGCCCAAGCCGGGGCTGCAGGTGGTATGGCTCGCGAAGACCGGGCCGACTTCGTGGGCCGAGACCGACCTGGTGGCGCTTTTCCAGCATCAGACGGCCGAGCTCGATGCCAAGGATCGCAAGGGGCCGATCACGGTCGCCGACGTGGTGACGGGCGAACTGAAACAGCTTGGCTGGGGGACCGGCACCGCGCGGTTGCTGGTATTCGGCGATACCGAGTTCGCTAATAATCAGTACCTGGACAATTTCTTCAACCGCGACTTTTTCATGAACAGCGCGGATTGGCTGGTCGGCGAGACCAACGCAATCTCGATTCGGCCGCGCACCATGCGGGCCTCACGTTTCGCGTTGACCGTCGTCCAGTTCAGTATCGTCTTCGCGTTGTCGGTGCTGTTGCTGCCGGAGCTGCTGATAATTGCCGGCATCACGGTATGGTGGCGGCGCCGCACCTGACCGCCGCACCGTCCGGTAACGCTCGATGTCGCTGCGCAACACCATAATCGTCCTCGTCCTGCTGGCCGTCGTAGGCGGTTACGCCCTGATCGTCGGGCTCGGCAGCAAACCGATTCCGCCGCCCACGCTGCTCAAGTTCGACGCCCAGCAGGTCACCGCGCTCGACCTCAAGTATCCCGACCGCGAAGTGCTCCTGAAGCGCGAGCGCGACGGCGGCTGGCGGATCGTGAAGCCGATCGAGGCCAAGGCCGACGGCGCCTCGGTCAAGACGCTGATCGACTCGATCGCCGATTGCCAGATCAAAGAAACGCTCGAACAGCACCCGGCCGACGTCGCGCGGTTCGGCCTCAAGGACCCGCGCGCGATCCTGACGCTAACGGTCAAGGGCAAGGGCGCTCTGCCGGCAATCGAAATCGGGAATAAGACTCCGGTCGGCGACTCGGCCTATGCGCAGGTCTCGGGCCGGCCGGCGGTGGTGCTGGTCGCGGGCTCGTTCTCGGCAGATGCGATGAAGACTGCCAACGATTTTCGCGATCGCGAGCTGATGAATTTCGCGGTCGGCCAAGTGCAGCAGTTTGCGATCGATCACGCGGAGGGGGCCACGCTCGAACTGGCGCGCAACGGCGACAAGTGGCAGATTCTCAAGCCGGATCGTTATGACGCCGATCCGACCGTGGTGCAGGGTGCCCTGAGCGCGCTCGCTAACCTGCAGATCGCCGACTTCATCGTGGATAATCCCACCAACCTCGCCGAGTATGGACTCGACAAACCGCGCTTCACGATCACGATCTATACCGGCAAGCAGGGCGTGCCGCAGACGCTCAAGTTCGGTACGGATCAGATCGGCGGCCGGGACGGTATCTACGTCCAGCGGGCGGGAGATCCGTCCGTCTTCACGATCTACAAGGAATCGCTCAACGGCTTCGACAAGTCGCTGAATGAATTCCGCGACAAGACCGTGTTCGCCTTCGAGCCCTCGGCGGTCGGACGCGTCGACGTCGAGAATGCGATGGAACAGTACACGCTCGCGCGCGCCCCGGCCGGCTGGACCATCACCTGGAACGGCAGGACCGAACCCGCCAAGACCCCGGTGGTCGAGAACTTCCTGGACGAGATTCGATTTCTTAAGGGAACCGGGATCGTGGCGGACCCGATGGTCAATGCGGCCAAGTTCGGGATGGACAAGCCGCGCGTGTTGATTCGCGTCTTCGATCGCAAGGGCCAGCGCATCGGCGAGCTCAAGCTCTCGACCACCACCATCGCCGCGCCCGGGCCCAACGGCGGCCCGATGGGCAACCAGGAGTTTCCCTATGCGGCGTCGTCGGCCAGCCGCACGCTCTACACGATCGACAGCTACGACTACGCCCAAATCAACAAGACCGCCTTCGATTTCGGTTTTAACAGCGGCAAGTCGCAGCCCAGCGCGACGCCCGCGCAATCGAAGTAGCGCCTGCCAGCGCGAACATCAGGCCTCCGCGATGACGTGGGCGATCGCGCCCAGCGCGGTATGCGTGATGCTCAGGTGGAAGCGGTTGATCTTTTTGCGTCGCGCGAACTCGGCGGCCTTGCCCCAAAGTGTAATCGCCGGCGGACGTCCGCGCTCGCGCACCACCTCGATATCGCGCCATCCGACCTGGCGGTTCCACCCGGTGCCGAGCGCCTTCATCACCGCTTCCTTGGCGGCGAATCGCGCTGCGTAGCTCTGGAAGCGGCCGCGCCCGCGCGACTCGCAGTAGGCGATCTCCCGATCGGTAAAGACCCGGGTGCGGAAACGCGCCCCGGTGGCGGGCCGCTCGAGCGCAGCCTGGACGCGCTCGACTTCGACCAGATCGATGCCGGTGCCGACAATCTCTGCCATATTATTCGCTTACCGCGCGCACATACTTGCAGCTCCGCGTATCGCGATTCTATTGTTCAGGCGAACCGGATTCATCAGGAGACTTTTGGTATGGCCAAACTGCTCGTCACCGTAAACAAGGCCCGCTGCGTCATGAGCGGCGATTGCGTGGAGAATGCACCGGGCGTGTTTCAGCTCGACGAAGAGGGCAAGTCCGAAGTATACGACCAGGCCGGCGCGCCCGATGAAGTGATCGTCGCGGCGGCGCGATCCTGTCCGGTCAAGGCGATAACCGTGGTTGACCAGGAAAGCGGCACCCAGCTCGTACCAACGCCGAGAAAATGACGCGGCACCGCGGTAAAGCTCAGGCGCGGGCGAAAAGTTTCGCATAGGAGTGCTGCTCCCGAAACTCGATCGCCGACCGTTCCGCCGGCAAGTCCGAAAGCTGGCCGAGGTCGAGAATCATGCACTTTATCGAGCCGCCGCCTTTGGCCAGAAACTCGCTCGCATCGATCAGCACGGGCTCGACGCCGCGCTCGCGAATGTGGTTCAGCAGACCGTCGCTGACGCCCTCGGGCAGGAACAGGTAAAGCCTTCCGCCGTGGTCGGCCTGGAAGGAGTTGGCTGCGTACAGGGCGCCGTCGCGCTCCGAGAGCTCGATCAGATTGCGGCCGAACTCGGCCTTGAGCAGTTCGCGCGATGATTCTTTCAGCCCCGGCAGGTAAGTCAGCAGAAATTCGCGCTCGGGGCCGAACGAGGAGAGCACGGTATCGCCGTGATAGTGCGCTTCGAGCGCGAGCTCGAGGCCGAGGATCGGCCGGGCGCCGATAATTTGCTGGAGTTCGCCGATCGCGGCATGCTCCGAACGAAACCCATAAATCCTGCACCAGGGCGGAATTCCGAAACGCGGCACGAATCGCTGCCGCTCGATCGACCCATAGGTGAAGATCATGAAACGGCCGGCCGGAAAGAAATCCGCCTCGCCTTCGAAGCGATGAGCGATGTCGCGCGTCTCGAAACCCATCGCACGCAGAAACGGCCGGTAGACCTCGCGTTCGGCGGCTCGCGTCGGCAGCAGATTGGCGAGATAAAAAACCCTAGGCGGCCCGCTGGTCGGGAACAGAAATCCTGCGTTGGCCGGATAGACCAGACCGGTCATCGCGGGATGCGGCTCGATCACGTAGATCGCAGTGCCGCGAGCGATGAGCTCGCGCGCGAGACCATGCCATTGCTCGCGCGCCCGGTCCGGATCGACGCTCTTTCTGATCCCGAGCAGGTTGCGGGTATGCGGGTTGGCGCCGCCCCGTACCGAGAAGTGGCGCGGGTCGCCCATCACAATCGCCTTCGGCATGGTAGGCCTGAGTGGCGTCGGTCCGCGCCGGAAGTAGGCTCGATCGCGAGTCTGGGGCGCGCGCTTATTTCCGCGCGAACTCGACCAGCGTCTCGACCTCGGGCGGTCCGGCGACCAGGTCTTTGATTTTGCTGAACATCGCTGCCATGTGCGGAGTCTTGCGATGATACTCGAAGGCGGCGGCGTCCTTGTAAACTTCGTAGACCATGATGACGGTCGGATCGGTGGTCGAACGATGCATGATATAGGTTAGCGTGTCGGGTTCCTGGCGGACGTTCGCCGCCATCTCGGTGCAGGCCTGCTCGATCTGCTTTTCCGATCCCGGCTTGACTTTTAATTTCGCGATCACCGTCAGCGGCATGTTTTTGACCTCATTTGTGGCGATCGACCTCGCCAGTTGAGAAACGATATCCTTCGACTCTCATAGTGGGCATCCCGCGGCTTTGCAAGTTCGGAGTGCTCCGGCACCGCTTCCTTTCAGCCGGGCGCTTGGCTAGCAAAAAAGGGTGAGCGCGGACGCATCAATCATAATGGAGCGAACACGATGATCGGATTTGAGCTTGGCGAAGAACAGCGCGCACTCAAGGCGCTGGCGCGGCGCTTCAGCGAGCAGGAGATAATTCCACGCGCCCGCGAGTACGACGAGAAAGAGATATTCCCGCAGGACGTATGTGAGAAAGCGTTTGCCGCCGGGCTGATCAACTTTGGCGTGCCCGCTGACCTCGGCGGCCCCGGCCTCACGATCCTTGATACCTGCCTGGTGGTCGAGGAGCTTAACTATGGATGCGCGGGAATTTCGAACGCCGTGGGCGCCAACGACCTGGCGGCGCTGCCGCTGCTCGTGGCCGGAAACGAGGAGCAGAAGCGCACCTATCTCGGAGCGCTGACGGCGAAACCCACCTTTTGCGCGTTTGCGATTACCGAGCCGGGCGCGGGCTCGGACGTGGCCTCGATGGCGACCAGCTATCGGCGCGAGGGCGACGAGTATGTGATCAGCGGCACCAAGCACTTCATCTCCAATGGCTCGCGCGCCGATTGGTATGTAACCTTTGCCACCGCCGATCGCGGTCTCAAACACAAGGGCATCTCGTGCTTCGTCTTTCCTTCGAATCTGCCGGGAATTACGCGCACCCGGATGCATGGCAAGCTCGGCCAGCGTGCCGCCGATACCGGCGAGATCGTTTTCGATGCGCTACGGGTGCCGGCGGGCGCGCTCGTCGGCCGCGAGGGCGAAGGTTTCAAGTACGCGATGGCAACCTTCGATCGCAGCCGTCCGACCACTGCCGCGGTGGCGATCGGGATTTCGCAGCGCGCGCTCGACGAATGCCTGCGTTACTCGCAGCAGCGGGTTGCCTTCGGCCAGCCGATCGCGAATTTCCAGGCCATCCAGTTCATGATGGCCGACATGGCGATCAATATCGAAGCGATGAAGTTGCTGACCTACAAGGCAGCGTGGCTGGTCGACCAGGGACAGGCGCCCAACGCGATTTCGAGCTACGCCAAGGCGTTCGGCGCCGACGCCTGTATGAAGATCACTACCGACGCAGTACAGATTTTCGGAGGCTATGGTTACATGAAGGAGTATCCGGTCGAGAAGCTAATGCGCGATGCGAAGCTGGTCCAGATTTACGAGGGTACCTCGCAGATTCAGCGCGTGATCATCGCGCGCGATCTACTGAAGCGCTGACACCGCGGCGCCGGCGTCAGCCGCCCCCGGGCCGGTAAAACCTCGCGACCATCCGAGTGACGAAGGTGCGCGGCGAGACGCGATTGGACTCGGCCAGCGCCCGGTTCAGCTTGCCGTTGATATGCAACGCCTTGCCGCGCCGGGCGGCGGCGATGCCCTGGGCCGCGACGGTTTTCGCGTCCATGAACATGAACTCCGGCATCCGGACTTGCGCGATGCCCGCTACCGCATGGAATTCCGAGTGTGTTGGTCCCGGACAAAGCGCCATGATGGTGACGCCAGTGCCGCGAAGCTCGGCGGCCATCGCCAGACTGAAGCTGACAACGTAGGCCTTGGTGGCCGCGTAGGTTGCCATGTACGGCAGCGCCTGGAAGGCCGCGGTCGAGGCGACGTTGATGATAGTGCCGTGGCGGCGCGCGACCATCGCCGGGACGAAGAGCCGTGTCAGCGCCACCAGCGCGCCCACGTTAAGATCGATCTCCTCGAATTCCCGTTCCAGCGGCAGTTCCGAGAAGCGGCCGTGGGTCCCGAAACCGGCATTGTTGACCAGGTATTCAATCGCGACATTCTGTTCCGTGAGCTGGCGCAGGATCGCCGCGGGGGTTTCGCGCCGGGAGAGGTCGGCAGCGATTGTAAGCACTTTGCCCGATCCGAACACCCGCGCTTTTTCGGCGACCTCTGCGAGCCGCGCTTCGCGCCGCGCTACCAGCACCAGTTCGTAGCGCTCGCGCGCGAGCGCATAAGCGAACTCTTCGCCGATTCCAGCCGACGCGCCGGTTACCAGGGCCGTCGCCATCTTCTTGTGTTCTGCATCGCGATTTTTGTCGACTACATCCCTGCTTACCGCGCACCCGGCAGCATGAACCGGATCAGCGACGGGCCAGACCGAGCTGGTTTCTGAAATGCTCGACGGTGGTGGTGAGCCCTTTGCGCAACGGCGTTTGCGGCTGCCAGTTGAGATGTTTGCGGGCGAGCGTGATGTCGGGACGCCGGCGCATCGGATCGTCGGGACGGGTGGGGCTGAATTTGAGCTTGGAGCCGCTGCCCGCGAGTTCGATTGCCATCGAGGCCAACTCCAGGATCGTGAATTCATCGGGATTGCCGATATTGATCGGGCCGGTCACGTCCGCGGCCTCCATCATCCGCACCATCCCGTCGATCAAATCATCCACGTAGGCAAACGAGCGCGTCTGCTTGCCGTCGCCGTGGATCTCGAGGTCCTCGCCGCGCAAGGCCGCGACGCAGAAGTTCGAGACCACGCGTCCGTCGTCGATCGCCATCCGCGGACCGTAGGTGTTGAAGATTCGCACGATCCGGATGTCGACGTGGTTTTGCCGATGGTAGTCCATCATCAGGCACTCGGCGACACGCTTGCCCTCGTCATAGCAAGAGCGCACCCCGATCGGATTCACGTTTCCCCAGTAGGTTTCGCGCTGCGGATGCTCCTGCGGGTCGCCGTAAACTTCGCTGGTCGACGAGAGCAGGATGCGCGCCTTTACCCGCTTGGCGAGGCCCAGCATGTTGATGGTGCCCATCACGCTGGTCTTAATGGTTTTGACGGGATTGTACTGATAGTGCACCGGTGAGGCCGGGCAGGCGAGAGAATAGATTCGATCTACCTCAAGCAGGATCGGATTGACGATGTCGTGGCGGATGAACTCGAAGTTAGGATTGCTTCGCAGGTGCGCGATATTCGCGCGCTTGCCGCTGTAGAAGTTATCGAGGCAGATGACCTCGTGCCCGTCCCTGAGCAGCCGTTCGCACAGATGTGAACCGAGGAAACCCGCGCCGCCCGTAACCAATGCCCGCATATTTATGTCCTCGCGAACTGTGGATTTAGCGCCGATACTCGCGGCTCAGTGCAAGCACCGTTTCCGCGACGTAGCTCAAATCCGCTGCGCTCATCGCCGGATAGATCGGTAACGATAGGCAGCGGCTGAAAACCTCTTCAGCCTTCGGAAAGTCGCCGGCCTGATAACCGTAGCGGCTTTGATAAACGTGCATCGTGTGCAGCGGGATACAATGGACCGAGGTTCCGACCCCGCGCGCGCGTAGCTGCTCAACGAAGCGGTTGCGATCGATCCGCAAGCGCTCCGGCCGCAGCCGCAACACATAGAGATGCCAGGCATGGTCGACGCCAGGCTCCGTCACCGGCGTCTCCAGGGCCGGGTCTGTCGCGAATGCTTCATTGTACGCGCGCGCGATGGCGGCGCGCCGCTGCATGAAGTCATCCGATCGTTTCAACTGCGCGAGTCCGATCGCGGCGTGAACGTCGGAGAGATTGTACTTGAAGCCGGTATCGTGAATCTCGTAATACCATGAGCCGCTCGCGTCGTAACGTTTCCATGCGTCGCGGTCCATTCCGTGCAGGCTCGCGATCGCGATGCGCTCCGCCAGCTCGTCATCCTCGGTCGTGATCATTCCGCCTTCGGCGGTAGTGATATTTTTGGTGGCGTAAAAGCTGAAACAGGTCAGATCGCTGAGCGTCCCGATCTTGACCATCCCGCGTCCATCGACGACCCGTCCCGCGCCGACTGCGTGAGCAGCGTCTTCGATCATCTTGAGGCGATAGCGCCGCGCAATTGCCCCCAGCCGATCCATGTCGCAAGCCTGACCGGCGAAATGCACCGGCATCAGCGCCTTCACTCTTTGATGGCGCGAGTTTTCGAGCGCTGCCTCAACCTGCTCGGGATCGATGTTGAGGGTGACCGGATCGATATCGACGAAAACCGGCCGCGCGCCCTGGTAGCCCATCACTTCTGCGGTGGCCGTGAAGGTGAAAGGCGTCGTGATGACCTCGTCGCCGGGACCGATCCCGAGCGCGAACAGCGCCAGATGGAGCGCCCCGGTGCAATGCGCGACCGCCAGCGCGCGCCGCGCACCGACATAGGCCGCGAAATCGCGCTCAAAACGCTTGACCTTGGGCCCGGTCGTAATCCATCCCGAGCGCAGTGTATCGATGACTTCGGCTTCTTCTTCCGGCCCGAGAGAGGGGCGATGAAACGGAACCTGCCGCATTAGTGATTGAGATTAGGACGCAAAAGGTTGCTGCGCGATTTATCAGCTTTCGGGCGAATAGGTTGCCGGGCTGCCGGAACTCGTATCGGGCGTTTCCGCGGGTGCACCTGACTCGTCGCCGGGCATCACGTAGGTCGGGATACCGCTCTTTTCCTCAACTGCTTTTTCCAGCTTCTGCATGTCGACGTCGTCTCCAAGCCCGCGACGCTGAACTTCGTGCATGGCCAGATTCCAGAGTCCCGGGTACTTGCCATAGAGATCATCATGCACTTCGACATAAAGCTGATTGTCGCGCCATCCGAACTTTATCGGCTGGTAAACGAAGCGTCCCGGAGTTCCGACCTTCACCATATGGTACAGATGATCGATATCCTCGGGATATAACCGGATGCATCCGTGACTCACGGTCATTCCCACACCCCAGGGAACATCGGTGCCGTGAATCGCGTAGAGCGGCAAGGTCAGGCTCAGGCGGTAATGGCCCAGCGGATTGTCGTCCTCGCCGCCTGGAACGACGTGGTCGGCTACGCCGTCGCGTTCCAGATGCTCCTGGTAAATATCTTCGGGCACCACCCAGGTCGGATTATAGGTCTTGGCGCTGACCTTGAATGTGCCCACCGGAGTCTTCCAATCGAAACGTCCGAGTCCAACCGGAAAGGTATAGACCACGCGCGCGCCGCTATAGGAAGCCGGGGTCAGGCCGTGCTTGGCGTGATGTGAGAGAGTTTCGGGCGGAGGATAATAGTAGATCCGCATCTCCGGGATGTTCATCACGATCCCGACGTGCGGCGCATCGGGCAGTATGTGCTCGGTGGGGAGGACGATCTCGGCGCCGACCGGCGGTCCCCACCAATCCATGTGGTTGTTCGCGTCGGAGATTTCCTTGGCCGAGAGTCCGTACCAGCGGCCCACGTCCAAGAGCGTATCGCCCTTGCGAATCTTGTAGCTCATGAGGCTGCCGACCACCGTGTCCTGCCCGGCAGGAACCGGGTAGGCCGGGCTCGGACGCTTCGCGAACATCGCCTCGTCCCACGCGCGCGCAATACCCGCAGCGCTGACGAACGCAAGCGCGATCACGATTGTCAGTAGTCGACGTATCATCAGCGCGCGGCGGCGCACCGGCGATAAACGATTTGGTAGCATAGAGCGAGTTGCCAAAATCAAACTCCCCGTAACCCTGAAAATGATACGGGAAGGTCCGTTAGTCGGCAATCGGGCGCAGGTTGGCAAACTTCAGCACCAGTAGCTTTACGCCACCACGCTCGAAATTGATCCAGGCCTTTGCCGCCTCTCCGCGCCCTTCGCGACGGCGGACCACGCCGCGCCCAAAGGTCGGGTGGATGACCGTCGTGCCGGTCGAGAAATCGCCGCCCGCTTCCGGCGCCGCGAGCTGGCTGTCAGTGTAATCGATGTACGGCTCGCGCGATGGCGCGCGCAGCATCTCCGATCCGCGTTCACGCTCAACCGGCGCGATACGCCGCAGCAGGGCGGGTGATATCTCGTTCAGAAAGCGCGAGGGGCGCGACTCCGAGCGCGAGCCATAGAGCTCGCGCGAGAGCGTGTTGGTCAGGTAGAGCAGCTCGCGGGCCCGCGTCATCCCGACGTAACAGAGCCGTCGCTCCTCCTCGACCTCTTCGCCGCGCTCCTGCGAGCGGCTATGGGGGAACAGCCCCTCCTCCATTCCCGCTATGAACACCGCGCGGTACTCGAGGCCCTTGGAGGTATGCAGCGTCATCAGCGCGGCCCGGCCGCCGGCCGTGCTGACCTGGTCGGCATCGCTCACCAACGCCACTCGTTCCAGGAAATCGGCGAGGCCTCCGGTTTCGCGCTCGGCGTCGAAGGCGGTGGCTGCCGCGAGCATCTCGGCGAGATTCTGACGCCGCGTGACGCCGTCAGCGAGGCCCTCCAGGTAGGCGGCGAAATCGGTCCGCGCCACGACCTCGTCGAGGACCGCCCGCACGCTCATCGTCGAGGCGCGATTCATCAGCTCGCGCAGCCAATCGTAAAGTGCGCTCGCCTGCTTCGCGATCCGGAACGCGACCCGTGAGTCGGCCTCCAGCCGTCCGAGCGTCTCGAATTGCGTGACTCCGAGCTTGACCGCGAGCTCGCGGATTACGGCTACCGTGCGCGCGCCGATTCCGCGTGGCGGGACGCCGATCGCGCGTTCCAGGCTGAGCGCGTCCGCAGGATTGATAATCAGCCGCAGGTAGGCGAGCAGGTCCTTGATTTCCCGATGCTCATAAAAGCGCACGCCGCCGACGACATAGTAGGGAATGCGCCGGCGCACCAGCGCTTCTTCGATCACCCGGGATTGTGCATTGACGCGGTAGAACACCACGATATCGGCGGGCTGCAAACCGCCCTCGCCGGTGAGCCGCGCGATCTCACGGGCGATAAAGTCGGCCTCGTCGCGCTCGGTCGTTCCGGTGTAATAGACGATTTGTTCGCCGTCGACGTTCTCGGTCCACAGGTTCTTGATCTTGCGCTCGCGGTTGTTGCGGATGACGTCGCCGGCCGCGCCCAGAATGATCTTGGTGGAGCGGTAGTTCTGTTCGAGCTTGAAAATCCGGGCGGCCGGAAAATCGCGCTCGAAATCCAGGATGTTGCGGATATCGGCGCCGCGCCATCGGTAGATCGACTGGTCCTCGTCGCCGACCACGCACAGGTTTTGCGTGCGCCCCGATAGCGCCCTCACCAGCAGATATTGCACCCGGTTGGTGTCCTGGTACTCGTCGACCAGCAGCTGGACCGCGCGCTCCTGCCAGCGCGCAAGCGCCTGCGGCTCACGCTCGAACAGTTGCCAGGTGAGGAACTGCAGATCATCAAAGTCGAGCGCGTTCATCGCGCGCATGCGATCCTGATAAAGCCGGTAAATTTGCGCAATGGTGCGGTCGTTTGCGCCCGCAGCCTCGGCGGCGAACCGCTCGGGCGTGATGGCCTCGTTCTTGGCCTGATCGATACGCGCCCGCGCCAGCTCGGGGGTCGGTGAATCGGGCAGCGCGGCTTCTTCGATCAAGCGGCGCAACAGCGACAATGAGTCACCCTCGTCGAAGATCGTGAAGTCGGCGCTGAATCCGAGCCGCGGCGCTTCCTGGCGTAGAATTCGCGCGCATGCCGAATGGAAGGTGCTGATCCAGAGCCGGCTCGCCTCACCGCTCATCAGCGCGGCAACTCGCTCGCGCATCTCGCGCGCCGCCTTGTTGGTGAACGTCACCGCCAGGATTTCGCTGGGGGCGGCCGCGCGCTCGGTGAGCAGGTAGGCGATGCGATGAGTGAGGACGCGAGTCTTGCCCGAACCCGCGCCGGCCAGAATCAGGATCGGACCGTCGGGCGCCGTGACTGCGTCGCGTTGTTCAGGATTAAGTTTCTCGAGATCGAATGACGGCATCACCCCTCGCTACTCAACGACCGAAGACCCGGCCAAATAAACAAGATACCGGCCGCGCTGCGCGCGCGCAAAGACGCGCTCTAAATGCGCTATGCTGGACCGGTGATGGCGACTTATCGGCCGCGCGATCGCTTCTTTCATAAGGCGCGCGAACAAGGCTTGCCCTCGCGGGCGGCCTTCAAACTCGAGGAGTTACTCCAGCGCTATCGGCTCGCGCGCGCCGGCGCGCGCGTCGCCGATCTCGGCTGCGCGCCGGGGGGATGGCTCGCGATCCTGAGCCGCGCGGTCACGCCGGATGGCCGCGTAATCGGCGTCGATCTGGCGGCCTGTCGCGCCGCGTCCGCAAACGTACAGGTTGTCATCGGTGATATCCGCGAACCGGCCGTGCGTGAGCAGGTCGCCGGCCTGCTTGGCGCCCGCGGCGACCTGGTGACGAGCGATCTCGCGCCGAAACTTAGCGGGATTGTCGATCGCGATCGCGCGCAGATGGAAGAACTGCTGGAGACCGCGCTGGCTTTTTCATGCGCCATCCTCAAGCCGCGCGGTGCGATGATCGCGAAAGTTTTCATGGGACCGGGGCTGGAAAATCTGCTCGCCCGCTTCAAGGTGCATTTTGACCGCGTCGAGATGGCACGTACGCGGGCGAGCAGGCCCGGCTCGGCCGAACTCTATATTGTCGCGCGGGACTTCCGCGCGAGCCCGGACGAAATGAAGAACCATCGGCCGGGCGGCTCGGCGGAGTGATCATGAAATCGCGTGTTATCACGAGACTCGCGCTCATCGCGATGATTTGCCTGACGGCGGCAGTTTTGGGATGTCGCGGACCGCAGGCCCCGGCGAGCTCGCGCGAGCAGGTGAAAGTCGAGGTCGGCTCGCTCGGTATCGATCAACAGACGGGCAAGCATTATGTGCTCCTGCGCGATCGCGACGGCCGCTCGCTCCCGATTATGATCGGCGACGACGAAGCGCGTGCCATTCTGCTCTCGATGAACGGGGTCAGGATGCAGCGCCCGCTCACCAGCCAGCTTCTGAGCATCATTATCAACCGAACGGGCAATCACGTGGACCGCGTGGTCGTCAGCGAGCTACGCGACCAGACCTATTACGCTTACCTGGAGCTGGACGACGGACGCTACCGGATCGATTGCCGCCCGAGCGACGCCATCGCGCTCGCGATGGATACCGACGCGCCAATCTACGTCAGCGAGCGGCTGCTGCAGAACGCCGCCGCCGGGTCCGCTCCCCTCGGCAAATTCCCGCCGACCAGGCAGGCGCTCGGTCTCACCGTGCAGGAGCTGACGCCCGAGCTGGCCGGCTACTTCGCGGCCGCTCCATCAAGCGGCCTGCTGGTGGTTGAGGTATCGGGTCCGGCCGCTGCTGCGGGAGTCTCACGCGGCGATATCATGACGCGGGTGGATGGCAAAGCGGTGACCTCGCTCGGTGGATTCGGAGCTGCGGTGGCCAAACTTAAGCAAGGCGCGCCGATCACGATGCTCGTGCGCCACGCGGGCGTCGAACGCTCGATCAGCTTCCGGATGCCGCCCGCGCCCGGCGCTAGCCGCGCCGAATCATCACGGCCCGGATGAAACGTGGGTCGATAGTCTGCGCAGGATCGAGCCCCGCCAGCTCCTCACGCAACATGTTCAGGCTTGAGTTGACGAAGCCGGCTGCGCGGAGCCGCAGCGGCTCGTCGAGGCGCCGCTCGAGCAGTTCGTCCACTTGCTGTTGGAACTCGCGGCGCAGATCGTAAGGCCGCTTGGCGTGGGTCATGATCGCAGCCCGCATCTCGCTCAGGCGCGCGGGCTCGATCGGATCGATCCCGAGCCGCCGCTCCATCGCCCAGCGCGCCAGGGCCGTCAGCAATATCTGGCTCAGCCGGATCTCATGGCCGGCGATAGCGGCGCGAAATCCGGGCGCGGCGATATCCAGCGTGAGCAGCGCGCGAAACAGCTCGGGCATCGTGTTGATCTGTTCGAGCAGTCCGTACGACAGATGCAGGTCGCGAATCGCGCGGAAGTTGCGCATCGCAACCGCCCCGCCGCGATCGAGCGCGCCGCAAAAGCGCGGCTGGCGTTCCAGAAAACCGGCCAGCGCCTCGCGATAGGGCGAATCGAGGTAGCCGATATCGCGCGAGGCATCGGGCGTGAAGCCCAGAGCGGTCACCACTCCCTCGGCACGCGTGCGCAGATCGATCGTCAGGCTCACGCCCAGCCGGAATAGCAACTTCAGATGAGTGTCGCTCAGATGCTCGATGGCGGCCTTGAGCTCGCCGCCGGCCAGATGCTCAAGTGCCAGGTTCAGGTAGTCGTGGGTCATCTCGACCGCCACCCGAACCGCGTCAAGGTCGCCGAAGTCCACCGACCGCGCGACCAGCACCTGATTCGACACCATCGCCATCTCGCTGCGCAGTTGCCGCTTGCCCTGCGCGGCGAAGCCGGCAGTGAGCGCGGTATTGAACAGCGAGTGGTCGGCGTCGCCAGCGACCGGCGCCATATGCGGGGGCACCAGGTCGAGATCGTCGGGGCGGTCGGCGCGGCTCGGAGCCGGGTAAGTCCCGCGGATTTCCAGGAAGCGCTGCGGATTCACGTAGGCAAAGATGTCCTGCGCCTCGAAGTAGTCGGGAAAACCGCGGTCAGCCAGGCGTGTCGCGCGAAACTGGTAGGCCTGCTCTTCGAGCTCGGCCTCGACCCCCCAGAAGAGCTCCTCCATCAGGCCGGCGAAGTAGTTGTAATCGCGCTCGAAAGCCTCTTCGAGAAATTCCTGGATATGCGCGCCCAGCGTGTCGTAGCGCGTGAACTCGATCAGGTAGTGCTCGTCGAACTGCACGAAATGATCGGAGGGCGCATCGGGCAGCATCTGCGGATCGTCGAGCCGGTAGACGCGCAGATAGCGGCGCAGCAGGAGCGCCACCAGCTCGAGGTCGAGCTCCATCAGCCCTTCGGCCATCCGTTTGCGCCCCGATTCCGAGAGCGCCTCGACCCATTCGCCGACGCGCTTGAAGTTCGGCCGGTCCTTGTCCCAGCAATCGAGGTCGAACAACCATCGCACCTGCTCGGGCACCGCCATGCTCAGCAGATCGCTAGCGTCGGCGATGCCAATCTCCTTCAGCGTGTAGAAGAGCGTGTCGGGCGCGAATGATTGGACCAGGCGCTCAGCCTCGGGCGAGGCCAGTATCAGGTCGCGCTTCTGGCGCGCAGGAAGGCCGTAGAGAAATTCGAGTTTCTCCTGAAAAGGCAGGTTGACGAAATCGCTTGGTCTCGCGGATGGCATAACAATACACGCTGCATGATACTCCTTGCGGCGAAAAATAACGTGCGCTTTCCAACCGGATCAAGCAAGCGTGATGAGGAAAGTGGTTTGATGAAAGATGAGCGGAGATGATAAGTAGCAATTGAGGACCGGCAAGGCCGCGCCGGATAATTCGCGCAATCGCCGGGCGGCCATTGCGGGGACAACATCATGCACGCGAATGGCAGGATGAAGCTGGTCGTCAATGATCCGCGACGAGGCCTGTTCCGGGTTAACCGCGCGGTCTTCGTATCGCCGGAGATTCTCGAACTCGAACGCCGCAACGTCTTCGATCATTCATGGCTCTATGTCGGGCATGAATCCGAAGTTCGCAAGCCGGGCGATTTCATCGCGCGCGACGTCGGCGGGCGCCCGCTAATCCTCTGCCACGGAAGCGACGGCGAACTGCGCGTTCTGATCAATTCCTGTACCCATCGCGGCGCCCAGCTCTGCCGCGAGCCGGCCGGCAACGCCCGCACCTTTCAGTGCTTCTATCACGCCTGGACCTTCAATAATCACGGCGAGCTCGTCGGCGTCCCCGACGCCGGCGGTTACGGCGGCGCGTTTCGCAAAGAACAGCTCGGGTTGAAATCACCCGCGCGCATCACCAACTACCGCGGAATGGTGTTCGCGTCGTTCGACCCGGCGATCGAGGATTTCGTCGATTACCTGGCGGGCGCCAAAGAAGTGCTCGATACGATTCTCGATCAGGCCGAAGACGGAATGGAGATCGCGGCGGGGACGCAGAGTTATTCGTTTCGCGCCAACTGGAAGCTGCTGGTCGAGAACAGCATCGACGGTTATCATCTGCGCTCGACCCATCATACTTATCTCGAATACCTGCGCTCGGTCGGCGCCGACCTCGGCGGCCGTCCGTTTCGGGGTCACGCGCGAGCGCTCGGCAACGGCCATGGCGTGATCGAGCACTCGGGGCCGATGGGCCGGCCGTGCGCGCTCTGGGAGCCGCGCTGGGGCGAAGAGGTCAAGCGCGAAATCGCCGCGCTCCGCGCCCGGCTGGTCGAGCGATTCGGCGAACAGCGGGCCGAGCGGATCGCCGAATGGAACCGCAACTTGCTGATCTATCCCAACCTGATCGTCAACGACATCATGTCGCTTACAGTGCGCACTTTTTATCCGATCACGCCCGGCTACCTGGAAGTATCGGCGTGGGCGATGATGCCGCGCAGCGAGAGTCCGCGCTGGCGCGCGCTTCGGCTCGACAACTTCCTGACCTTCCTGGGCCCGGGCGGCTTCGCGACCCCTGACGATCTGGCGGCGCTCGATTCCTGCCAGCTCGGCTTCCGCGGCTTCAAGGAAGCGCAATGGTCGGACATCTCGCGCGGCATGAATCGCGATTCCGACGCCACCGACGAGGAGCAGATGCGATCGTTCTGGCGGCGCTGGTCCGAGCAGATCGAAGGCGGCTCGACGGCCCGCCGGCGCGCTGTTGCCTAGACTCGCGGTCGCATCGCGTCAGCCGTGGCAATTGTGATCGTGATTCCGCCGGTCCTGAAAAAAAAGTTCATCGCGCTTGGAAAAACGCGCTGGCGGTTTGAATCGTTGCAAACCAGTTTGCTGATGGAGCGGCTATGCTGACACGGGCCGAAGCGGAAGATTTCCTCTACCAGGAGGCGGCGATCCTCGACGATTGGCGGTTGCGCGACTGGTTGGCGCTGTTCACCGACGACGCGCAGTACTGGGTGCCGTCGACCGATCGGCCCGATGGCACGCCCGACACCACGCTCTTTCTAATCGCCGACGACATCACGCGGCTGCGCGCGCGTATCGCGCGGCTCGAAAGCCCGCACGCCCATGCCGAATATCCTCGTTCGCGCACCCGCCGCATAATCGGCAACGTCCGCGTGATCAAGGACGACGGCGCCGAAATCGTGCTCTGGTCGAATTTCGTGGTCTATCGTTTCCGCGGCGAAATCGCAGACCATTATGTCGGCCACTACGAGCATACGCTGCGCCGCAACGGCGCGGAGCTGAAAATCAGCCTGCGCAAGGCGGTCCTCGATTTCGAGGCGCTGCGGCCGACCGGCAAGGTCAGCATCATCCTGTAGCGAAGCAAGCGCGCAAGCCAAACGGCGAGGAGCACGACCATGGCAAGGTTTAGCGATCAGGTGGCGATCGTTACCGGCGCGGCCGGCGGTATCGGGCTGGGAATCGCGTCGCGGCTGGCTTCTGAAGGCGCGGCGATCATGATCGGCGACTTGTCTGACCATGCGCGCGCCGCGGCCGCCGATCTCGGCAAGCGTTTCAATGTCCGCACGCTCTCCGCAGTCGGCGATCTGAGCCAGCCGGGAGTCGCCGAGAAAATGGCGGCCGAGACCGAAAAGGAATTCGGTCGCATCGACATCCTGGTCAACAATGCCGGCGGCGGAATCCTGCGCCATTCATCCGAGCATACCGAGGAGACGCTGCAGGCGACCATCAACCGCAATCTATGGACGATGCTGCGTTGCACGCTGGCGGTGCTGCCGCGAATGAAAAAACGCCGCTACGGCCGCATCGTCAACCTGGGCGCCGACTCGGTCTATACCGGTCTCGATCTGCATGCGATCTACAACGGCGCCAAGGGCGGAGTGCATGGCGCGACGGTCGGGTTCGCGCGCGAGGCCGCCACCGAGGGTATCACGATCAACGCGGTGGCGCCCTGCGGAGTCGCGACCGAGGAAGTCAAGAAGGCCGTCGCTGCCAATCATCCGCTGATCAAATCGATGATGCAGTTAATTCCGATGGGGCGGATGGCGCAAATCGAGGATGTCGCAGCGGCGGTCGCGTTTCTAGCCTCGAGCGAGGCGGGCTTCATCACCGGCCAGATCCTGAGCATCAACGGCGGCACCGCGATGGGCTAACGGCCGCCGCGCGCGATGCCTCAGAACCCGATCGCGAGCCATGAGAAGCCGTTGCTGACCTCGGGAACCGATTGGCCGCTGGTGACCAGCACGCCCGGAATATCGAGCACGAAGACACCGCCCGAGTTGTTGTACGAAACTACCGAGGCCGCGGTGTTGCCGCCGCCGGTGCGTTTGTAGAAGTTGGTTGCCAGGGGCGGCAGCAGGATGGCGTTGGGAAACGGAATCGGCCAGACCACCGTGTATTGCGTGTCGATTCCGATCTGCGCCGCCGCCAGCGGATAGTAGCCCCACTGGATGAGCGCCACCACCGACCCGCGGCTGACATCAGCCAGCGGAATATTGAGATAGCCATTGGTCTGCAGCGATCCGGTGAACCTGGCGACGAATGCCTGCAGCGCACCGATGTTCGTGATGTTGGTGTCCTGCCGTTGCTTCAGGAACGCCGTGCGATTCGCGAGCTGCTGATGCGGCTGGTTCGAGATTCCGAGACCGCTGAAACTGGCGCCGGTCGCCGCGCCCTCGACCATGTCGGTCGCTGCGATCTGATAAACCTCGTCGGCTGTAAATTCGGCGGTATCGATTAAAGTTGCCATGGTTCACCCTGAACAGCGCCGCAACCGGCGCCCGAAAGATCGTTGGGAGTGCGTGCGTCGAATCAGAAGGTCAAGGTCCAGGTTCCGCTCAGGCTCATCCCGGTGCTGAAGGTGATCGGCGCGATCGTCTTGCGCGCCAGCAACAGGGTCGGGGCGCTGCTGCCGGGAAGCGCGACGCTGCTCGGATTGGCGAATAGCCCGATCTCCTGGATGATGATGCCCAGGGCGCCGGTATCGGCGGAAGTCATGCTCCAGTTGAACTGGACGGCGCCCGGACCGGGGCTGCTGCCGTTCTCGGCATGACTGTCGAGTGTCTTGTAGTAGGCGGGCGTAGTGAGAGCGGTGTCGCCGAGCGTGGGGGCGACGGACCCGGAGCCAAACCCAACTGCCGAGGCGAACTGCCCGGTAGTATCACCGGCTATCAGCGCGGCGAGCGCCGGTAATCCGGCATTGACGAACAGGTTGTGCGCCTCGAGCGTCGCGATCAATCGGCCGTCGAGATCAACGCGAATTCTGACGATTCCCGACGGACGCGGTGAGGCGCTGGCCGCGAGGTCGAGGTTGGTCGGGGTTGGTTTCATTTCATCCTCCTTGCAGGACCGCTCCGCCGCCGATCAGCAGCGCCGAATCCGCTACCGTTGGCTCGCCCACGCCATAAGTTATCCCGCTGTGCCGGTAATGATTGTCATACAATGGACTGATGGGTCCGTACTGATCGGCCAGCGGGACCGGAGTCAGCTGCAGCCAGAACGTATCGGTGGCTGAGGGCGCGTTGTCGATTTCGATTTGCGCGATACCGCCCACGCTCATCAGCGCGGTCGGAACCGGAGCGTCATCCGGCAGCGGTGGTAATACGAACCATACCGAATCGAGCCAGGCGCGAGCCGGCTTGAAGAAGTCGACGGCTGCCACGATGAGTGCGGTATCTTCCGCGTCCACCGCTTCATCCGCGGCCAGATCGATCATGATGCGAAACACCGCCCATCCCTGGCTCGAGGGATACGAGGTGCCGCCCCAGCTCTGCTGGCCTTCGAGCAGGCTCGAGCTGCTCCAGCCGAGCTGAGCGAGGGCGTTCTTGATGGCGGCGGGAGTGCCGCGGATCCGATGGAGCGCGATCGCGTTTTCCAGCAAGGCGCGCTGGATTCCGTCGGGCGTGGTTGGAGCGCTGAGTTCGGGGCCGGTCAGAAAGTCGATCGAGGTCAGCGTGTCGATGTCGGTGATCGCGTCGACACTACTGAACTCCGATTCGATCGCCGGCCCGAGTAACTGCCAGAAAGGCGACAGGATATCGAACTGCCAGGCCAGAAACGGCAGCGCCGAGTCAACCACCGATTCGATTCGATAGATCAAAAGGGTCGTCAGATCGAGCGCGTCGAGGCGTTCGATCAGCACCAGCAGCGCCTGGCTGCGGGCATCGTTGATCGACTGTTGAATCTGGAGTTGCGCCATCGCGGTCAGCTGCTCTCCGTCGCAGTCGCCTGGCCGAGCGATATCGCGGTGCAGTTCGCCCATTGTCCCGGCGCCGCTGAAATCGACAACACGCCTTGACCGGCGGCCGGCGCGGAAACCGTGACTTCGTAAACGCCGGGTACCGACAGCGCGCTGATGATCTGGCTCACCACGATGTCGCGTCCGATCCGATCGGCCTGATTTATCGCGAACTGCACCGCGGCAGCGTTCGCCGCGGCCATCGTTGCGGTTGGGTCGGCGTCGGCATACATGGTGATAGTCGCGGCGATTTCATAATCGACTTCGATTGCTGGGTAGACGTTGACCGTATCGGTGAGCGGCCGCACATCATCGGCGCTTAAGACTGATTGCACTTTCTGGACTAATGCGGTGCTGGCGACTCCGCCCGGGTTTGGGGACGCGGCCGGCTGGAGCGTGATCGGGCCGGTCAGCACATACACATCGACCGTGCCCGGAGCCGGGCTGACGACCTGCACGTCGGCAATTGTGGGGTCGGCGCTGAGCGCGAAGAAACGATAGGCGGCCGCCGGCCCGGCGACCGAGAACTCATTGGGCGCGGCCTGGATTCGGGTGCGGTAATGATCGTCGGTCTCGGGAGCCGAGCCGCCGGCGCTGGTGGTGGTATTCGCGACGCTCTCTATCTGAGCGCTCGGATTGAGTTGCACGTCGATCTGTCCGGGCAGGTAGCCGTTGGCGCCCACTCCGCCGACGGTGGCGGTCGCGCTGACCGTGCCCTGGGTGAGCCCGGGGGCGATCATAAGATCGCTGTCGGTCGCGAAGGACCACAGGCCGTCACTAGTGCCAACCAGGGTTCCGGCCGCGATCGTATATTGCACGTTGAGTGCGTTGGCGAGCGTGAACTGCAGCATGGTCGAGGCTCCGACCGTACCGAGCCGCGTAACGCCGAGCAGCGCGCCGAGGTAATCGATCATCGGGAAGCTCGCGAATGCGAGCAGGTTCTGCTGCGCCGCGTATTGGATAGCGTCGCGCACCAGTGATTCGCGGTAGGCGTACAGATTTATCAGCAGCCGTTCGACCTGGGCCGGTTGCAGCGTACGCCCGGCTGCGGCCTCGAACTCCGAAATCATGTCGGCCAGAATCAGATTCGGGTCGAGCCCGTCGGCGTCGTTGACGAACTGCGGAGGCGGAAGGGTCGTGATAGCAGCGCCCATGTGGCCTTACCTCAACCTGGTTCAGCTTGCTTCTGCGGTTGCCGAGCGTATGGCAATGTTCATTGCGACCCACCCGATGACAATGAGACGGTCGTGGTCTTGGACGGCGTCGGCATCGTGCCCAGTTGGAGGCTCCAGACGACGTTGACTAGCAGGTTGCTGATAACGTTCGGGTCGGGTGCCGCGGTAATCGAGATCAACTTGACGCGTGGTTCCCAGAGCGTGATCGCTTCGGTCACCTCGCGGACCAGCGACGGAACCGCAGTGTCGATCGGAAAATCGATATATTGCCACAGGTTGGCGCCGAAGGTCGGGCGCAAGGGATCGGAGCCCTTCGGCGTGGACAGAATTATCTGCAGGCATTGCTCGACGTCGGCGGGACCCTCGACGATCTCGCCGATCGCACCCAGCTTGAGCGACCAGTCAACCGAAGTGATTTCATTAAGCGTCACAACCACGGTGGCCTCCACGGCGCGCTCAGGTTTGAGCGACCGTCGACGTGGTGGGCAGCGGCGGCGAAATCGCAACACCGCTGGGAGTTATGCTTACCTGCGATCCGCCCGACTCGAGCAGGATCTCATTCGGCGCGGTGACGGTCGTCACGCCGCCGGGAGTTATGCTCACCTGCGATGCGCCCGTCTCGAGCAGGATTCCGCCCGGAGCATTGAGTGTCGCATTAGCGCCCACGCACAGCACGATAGTCAGTGCATGAGCCGCACGGTCGTACTCGATAATGGTTCCGTCGCGAAAAGTTAGATGGAATTTGTCGGGACTCTGCACCGGCGGCGTATCCACGCTGGAATATACAGCACCCAGCACCGCCCCGGCTTCGTCGAATTCGTCCATCAGGCAAACCACCTGTTCTCCCACATCCGGTATCCAGAACGCTTTGTCTGCCAGCGTTTTCGGGACCACCACCTGCAACCAATACGAGCGCATTTGATCGCGATCGGGAAATCGCACCCGCACTCGGTCCAGTTCCAAATCCTGATCGGTGACTATTCCAATTCGATACATGAGAAATGATGAGTATTCATTCAATAGTTAGTCAAGTTGTTCAGCACGCGCGATACGACAATTAACCGACACGGTACATCACCGCCTCAGTGGAATAGCCTGTTCGGCGGTTGAGCGAATGCTTGGAGGTATCGATCAGATAGACGCCATCGAAGGAGGCCCATCCGGACAGCGCGATCGTATTGCCCGCCGACAAAGCAGTGTTCCCGGGCAGCGTCAGCCGGGCGTTAGTAAACCAGATGTTGCCATTGTTTAAAGCGGCCTGCGCCTTGAGTGTCGCTTGCTGGCCGTTCTCGCAGCGCATGGTCAGCTTGCAGGTATCGCCGGTCGGAATGTCGGTCGCCGCGACGCTCTGGATGATCAATTGGCGACTGGCGGGATCCTGATACGCTACCAGGGCCGCCTTGTTGACCAGCCGCGTACGATTCTCGAAGGCGAACCGCTCGACGTTGCCGCGCGCGACCGTCAAGATCGGCGGCTGTGCCTCCAGCGCGCTGCGCGCATAGAACACCAGCTCGGTACCTCGCACCGTAAAATCGTAGCCGTTCGAGGTGGCTAGCCGTTTCAGGAAGGCAAGATCGCTCTCCTGCTTTTGGGTCACCCGCGCGAAGACCGGGTTGATGGTCTCGGCGACGCCGATCACCTGGAGTTGATACTTGCTCGCCACGGTGGAGGCGATTTGGAGCAGGCTCTGATTTTCGTACGCCACGCTGTTCGCGGTCCGCATCGCGGGCGTGATGTAGGCGGCCAGGCAGCGCATCTGAAAAACATCCGGCGGTCCATCGAGCTCGAGCTGATCGATCTCGAAATCGCCGCATGGTAGCAATGGCTCGCCGCTATAGCCGATTAGCAGATTGAGCGTGTCGCCAAGCGCCGGATACCAGGCGCCCTGCCAGAGCCGATCGCGATCCTCCAGCGCGACCTCGATCTCGCCGGCGCGGCTGGCGAGATAGTCGTGATAGGCGATCGAGATGACCATACTTGAAACGTCGGCGGTGATGTTGGTCCCGGTGTAGGTCAAAATCCAGGACGGCGATCGGACCAGATAGCTGGCTGCGGCGCTCATGGAGTTATGGCGTGCGCGAAGCTTGGGCTTCGGATGAAAGCCGACTGGAGCTCATGCGGATGGCTGCTTCCAGGGCGGCAGATTCGTGGTCATCGCGACGCTCTGTTGTAAAATTGGCACCATCAGCACGATCCCGGCCTCGAAGACCGGTTCGATTGGCACCGCGGGATTCGCCATTATGATTCCGGCGTAAAGCGTGGGGTCGCCGTAATAGGTCCAGGCCACCAGGTCCCAACGTTCACCTGCGAGCGTGATGTGTTCGATGAATTGCGCCATCATCTTTTTGAGGAAGCGGACCGGCGCCTCCATCTCAGGTTGTGGGACTTCTCACGATTTGCGACGTCGGCATGTCATCGGGCGTCAGTTGCGCGCTGGCAGGTCCGGTTGAAGATGGATTGTTGAGCAATACCGAGACCCCGGCGAGTGGCGAAGCAGCGCCGCTGGCCGTTGTTGCCGACGCGTTGTTGGAGGTCGCC
>DATJRJ010000102.1:0-23030 GCA_035504735.1 Binataceae bacterium (SeqCode) | reverse complement strand
CCATTCAGAAATGAATTTCCACATCAGCGAGCACGAGCCGTGGTTTTCCTGGGCTGCGGCAGCCGGGCTGAATACCGCCGGGCGCTCTACATAGAAGGGTTTCTCCCATTCCAGCGATCGAGCGTAATCCTGGCGAAATTTTTCGATATCAAAGGTTGCCATATCGGAGCCTTTCGGGCGGCCAAGGCGTCGCCAGTGGACCGAGTTTTACTTCTCTGCGTGGTATACGCAGGAGCGGCATGATACCTTTATCTCTCTAAAGCGTCGATTCCATCCGTTTCCTTACTTTCGCGAGCAGGTAGTCTCAAGGCCGCCATGAACCAGCATCAAAGCGATCCACACGGTCGCAAGCCCAACCGGCTCGCCAACGAGCAGAGCCCGTATCTGCGCCAGCATGCCTACAACCCGGTCGATTGGTATCCGTGGGGCGAGGAGGCGCTGAATCGGGCCAAGCACGAGAAACGCCCGATCCTGCTCTCGATCGGCTACTCGGCCTGCCATTGGTGTCACGTGATGGAGCGCGAGTCATTCGAGAACGAGGATATCGCGCGCGCGATGAACGAGCATTTCGTCCCGATCAAGGTAGATCGCGAGGAGCGCCCCGACCTCGATCAGATCTATATGGATGCGGTGCAACTTATCGCGGGGCGCGGCGGATGGCCGTTGACCGTGTTCCTGACGCCGGATGGTACGCCGTTTTACGGCGGCACTTATTACCCGCCCGTCGATCGGCAGGGGATGCCGGGCTTTGGGCGGGTGCTGGCGGCGATCGCGCAGGCCTGGAACGAGCAGTCGGATACGATCGGCAAGAACGTCGCGAGCATGGCGCAGGCGCTACAGGGGCTCTCTGCGATCGAGCCGTCCGAGGGCGAACCGCGCGCCCGGCTCGCGCAATCCGCCGCGCAGGCCTTGGCGGGGGCCTATGACTCGATCAATGGCGGAATCGGCGGCGCGCCGAAATTTCCCAACAGCTTCGTCTTTTCGCTTTTTCTGCGGGTGGTCGACGCGGATGCCGATCTGAGCTGCGCCGAGATGGTGCGGCATACGCTGACCAAAATGGCTAAGGGCGGTATCTACGATCAGCTCGGCGGCGGCTTCCATCGCTACAGCGTCGACGATCGATGGCTGGTACCGCACTTCGAGAAGATGCTGTATGACAATGCGCTGCTCGCACGGCTCTATCTCGATACCGGGCGCGCACTGCGCGACGCCGATGACCTGGCTATCGCGCGCCAGATTCTCGACTACGTGCTGCGCGAGATGACCAGCCCCGAAGGCGGCTTCTACTCGAGCCAGGATGCCGACAGTGAGGGCGAAGAGGGTAAGTTCTTCATCTGGAGCGTGGCCGAGACGCGCGCGCTGCTGGGCGACGAGCTGAGTCCGATCGCCGAGCGCTACTTCGATATCAGCGCGGAAAGCAACTTCGAGGGCCGCAACATCCTGCATCGCACCATTGACTGTGCCGACGCCGCCCGCCTCTTTCACAAGTCGGATGAGGAGCTCGAGCGGGCGCTGGCGGAGATCGTGAGCCGGATGTTTGCGGCGCGCGAGCAGCGCGTCAAACCCGCCCGTGACGACAAGATTCTCGCCGCCTGGAACGCAATGATGATCGGCGCGTTCGCCGAGGGTTATCGTGCGCTCGGCGATCGCCGCTATCTTGAGGCTGCGACCCGCGCTACCGATTTCGCGATGAGCCGCTTATGGGACGGCCGCCGGCTGCATCGCTCGTACAAAGACGGCACTGCCCGCTTCAACGCCTACCTCGAGGACTATGCGTTGCTGGCCGGCGCGATGATCGATACCTACGAAGCGACCCTCGATGCCCGCTATCTCGATCAGGCGCGCACGCTGGCGACGGTCATCCTCGAGCGCTTCCTCGATCGCGAGCGCGGCGGCTTCTACTTCACTTCCGATGATCACGAGACGCTGATTGTCCGCGCCAAGCCCTCTTTCGACGGATCGACGCCCTCGGGCAACAGCGCGGCGGCGATGACGCTCTTGCGGCTTCATGCCTACACCGGTGAGGAACGCTACCTGACCGAGGCGGCGCGTGTGATCCGGCTCTTTGCTGAGGGTATCGGCAAGCAGCCGTTTGCCTTCGCCCACCTGCTCGAAGCGGTCGATCTTTATCAGCGAGGCGCGGTGGAAATCGTGCTGGTGCGGGGCGATACAACCAGCGACGGCGAGCTCGCCGACTGGCTCGCGCGGCTCGGCAAGCTATATGTCCCCAATCGTGCGATCTTCGTCACCGGCGGTGCCACCGGCGGATTCGTGCCCGAGCCGGCACGCGGCCGCCCGCCCGTCGATGGCAAGCTCACCGGCTACGTATGCCGCGAGCGGAGCTGCTCAGCACCGGTCATCTCGATCGACGCGCTCGAAGCGGAGCTGCGCGACTGATCTGACGGATGGCTCGGCCTGCGATTTATCAGCAGCATGCGATCGTGCGCTTCGACCCGATCGTCGTCAATCGGCCATCGCACGGCTGCCGCTTTCCGATCCGGGTCGCGGTCTTCAACGCCAAGGGCGGTGCGCATCTCAGTCAGATCGCGGCCCATCTGAAACGGCCGCCGCTCGCCGGCGCCGAAATCATCCTGCTGTGTGAGGCCGGATGGCGGGTGCGGCGTTCGGCGCGGCGCGAGTTCGCGCGCGAGCTCGCCGAGGCGCTCGGGATGAGCTTCGCGTTCGGCGCGGTATGGGGTATCCCGCCGCGTGACGGCGGGCCATTCACCCGCTTTGTCGGCAATGCGATTCTCTCCTCCGAGCCGCTCGAAGAGGTGCGGGTGGTGCAGATGCCGCGTTATCCGCGCCGCGACTTCTCCCACATTCCCGGCGCTCCCAACGGCGTCATCGCGAACATCGCGATTGAAGGGATGACGGTCACGGTCATTTGCGCGCATCTCGAGAGCCGTGCCAGTCCGGAGTTTCGCGCCGGGCAGATGAAGATGGTCGCCGAAGCCATCCCGGCGCGGCGTCCGGCGATAATCGGCGGCGACTTCAACACCACTACCATCGAAATCGGCGTTAACCACGTGCCGTTCGGCATGGCGCGCGCGCTTACGCTTAATCGCCGGCGGCGCCATGCGCCGCGCTCACACGAGCCGGTGTTCGATCTGCTCGAAGAATGCGGATTCGATTTCGCTGGCGCCAATGTGCCGGAGGTGCCGACCTTCACCTTCTCGCGCATCATCCCGCACGTTCTGCGCCCCAAGCTCGATTGGATCGCGCAGCGCGGTCTCGCCATCGTGCCGGGCTCGGCCGCGGTGGTTGCGGCGCGCAACGGAACATGGTCGCCGCGCTTTTCCGATCACGACTTCGTGACCTGCCAAATCCGGCCGCGGTAACTGCGTTCTAAATCACGGGCAACGGCAGCGGGCCGCGCGCCTCTTCGTACGCGCCGGCGACTCGGAGCACGGTCGCTTCATCGAAGGTGCGCCCGACGATCTGAATCGAGATCGGCAGGCCGCCGGGCGAAAGCCCGCTCGGCACCGCGATCGCAGGCTGGCCAGTGGCGTTGAACGGGGCGGTAAAGGCCGAGAGCGCGGCCAGCACGTTGAGGGTCTCGCCGCCCGGCAGTTGGATACGTTCCTCGCCGATTTTCGGAGCCGTGATCGAACAGGTCGGGCAGACCAGCACGTCATAGTCTTCGAGCGCGCTCTCGGACTGCGTGAGCATCAGGACGCGGGTGCGTTGCGCGCGCACATAATTGCTGGCCGTGACCGCCAGCCCCTGTTCGAGTAGCCGACGCACGTCCGCGCCATAGTCGTCGGGCCGCTCGCGCAACCAGCGTTCGTGATACTCGAGCGCCTCGGCCCGCACCACCATCGTGCGCGCCGTCATCGTGGCCGACATCGCCAGGTACGGAACCGAGACTTCCTCGACGATCGCCCCGAGTCCTTCGCCTATCAGGTCGAGCGCGGCTCTGAACGACGCCTCGACGGCCGGCTCGAGATGCTCGCTGAGCTCGTGGACGACACCGATACGGAGGCCTCTAATGCTGCTGCCGATCCCGGCGGTATAGTCGGGGACCGGCGCGGCGCTGCTGCCGGGGTCGAGGGGATCATGGCCTGCGATTACATTCAACATCAGCGCCGCATCGCGCACAGTACGCGTCAGCGGACCGATGTGATCGACCGAGAAAGCGAGCGGAATGACGCCGTAGCGGCTAACGCGGCCGTAGGTCGGCTTCAGCCCGACACAGCCGGCGACTGCGGCCGGCATCCGGATCGAGCCGCCGGTATCGGTGCCGATCGAAGCGAGTGCCGAGCGCGCCACGATCGCCGCCGCCGAGCCGCCGCTCGATCCGCCCGGGATACACGCCAGATCGTACGGATTATGGACCGCGCCCCAATGCGGATTATTACTGCTGGCGCCAGCCGCGAATTCATGCAGGTTGAGCTTGCCGAGCAGGATCGCGCCGGCCTCGCGCAGCCTCGCCCAGACCGTGGCATCGTGATCGGGCTCATACTCGGCGAGGATTCGCGAGCCGGCGGTGGTGCGGACGCCGCGCGTGCAGCAGAGATCTTTGAGCGCAACGGGGATGCCGTGAAACGGGCCGCGCCAGTTTCCGGCCTTGATCTCCGCCTCGGCGGCCTGCGCCGAGGTCCGCGCCAAACCCCGCGTTACCGTCAGATAGGCGTTGAGCTGCGGTTCGGTTTCTTCGATCCGGGCCAGGTAAGCCTCAGTGAGTTCTACCGGCGAGACCCGGCGCTCGCGCAGCATTGGCGCGACCGTCGCGACGTCGAAGGCGAGCAGTTCCTGATTCGAAGTCATCGTCGATGCTCTCGCCTACAGCTTCGGCGGCGGCAGCGGGCCGCGCGCCCGCTCAAACGCCTCGGCCACGCGCAGCACGCGGGCCTCGTCAAAGGAGCGGCCGGCGATTTGGATCGCAATCGGCAGGCCCGCGCTCGAGAGTCCGCTCGGCACCGAGATCGCCGGCTGGCCGGTGCAATCGAAAGGTCCGGTGAAGGCGACGAAGGTCGGCAGGTAGGGAACCTCGGCGCCGGCCGGCGTGCGCACCAGCTCCTGGCCGATTAGCGGCGCGGTCGTCATGCACATCGGCGTGACGAGCACGTCATGGTCGGCGAGCACGCGGCTGGACTCGGCGATCATCAGGGCCCGCGCCCGTTGCGCGCGTATATAGCTGACCGCCGGTATCACCATCGCGGCTTCGATCAGCGGCCGAACCGCATCGCTGTATTCATGCGCGCGTGTGAGGAGCCAATCCTGATGATAATCGAACATCTCGGGCCGCGCGACCAGCCCGCTGACCTGTACGCCGAGCTTGAGCGATGGAATCGAGACCTCGTCGAGCGCCGCGCCGAGCGAGGCCAGCAGCTTGAGCGATTCGTTGAAGGAGCGCTCGATTTCAGGCTCGTACCAGTCCGACAGATCACGAATCACCCCGATCCGAACGCCCTTCAGGTCGCCGCCGAGGGCGCGAGTATAGTCGGGCACCGGCTCCCGGCTCGAGCTCGCATCGTTGGGGTCGCGGCCGGCAATCACGTTGAGCATCATCGCGGCATCGCGCACCGTGCGCGTAATCGGGCCGAGATGATCGAGCGTGTAGGAGAGCGCCACCACGCCGTAGCGGCTGACGCGACCGTAGGTCGGCTTGAGCCCGACGCATCCGCAGAGCGCCGCCGGTTGCCGGATCGATCCGCGGGTATCGGTGCCGATCGTCGCGAGATTCGAGTGCGCCGCAACCGCGGCCGCCGAGCCGCCGCTGGAGCCGCCGGGAATTCTTGCCGGATCATAGGGATTCCGCACCGGCCCGAAATGGGCGTTGTTGGAGGTGCCGCCGCAGGCGAACTCGTGCAGGTTGAGTTTGCCGAGCAGTACCGCCCCGGCCTCGCGCAGCCGCACCCACACGGTGGCATCGTAGGTTGGAACGAAGTTGGCCAGCACCTTCGAGCCGCCGGTGGTCAGGATACCGTTGGTGTAGCAGAGATCCTTGAGTCCGACCGGCACGCCATGGAACGGGCCGCGCCAGCGGCCGGCGGCGATTTCCGCCTCCGCCCGGCGCGCCGCTTCGCGCGCGAGCTCGCCCGTGATGGTGATATAGGCATTGATTCGTGGTTCGGTGGCCGCAATTCGATCCAGGTAAGCCTCGGTCACTTCCGGTGCCGAAAGCTCGCGGGTGCGGAGCTTTTCCGAGAGCGCCGCGACGTCGAGATCGACTATCGAGCTTTGATCCATCGCGCGTCGAAACTAATCAGGTAGCGGAGGGTTCACGGCGCAGCCGCTCGGCCTCGGCCATCAGCGTGGCATACGAGAACGGCGGCTCGACGCCCTCCAGGCCGAGCGCGCTCAACCGCAGCGCGTCGGTCAACATCCCCTGGGCCACCTTGGCGACCACGGCAGCAGTCTCCGCGGTCATCGGGTAGTCGTAGAACTCTCGCGCCACGCGCATCACGGTTTCAGGCGTCAACTCGGCCATCGCGGCTGCTCCTCCCAGGTTCGATCAGTTGGCCTGGTCAATTCAGTTTGCTCGTGAAAAGACCTTGAGGTTTTCGCGCACCGCGGAGACGTAGTCGCCGTGCACGGCATGCGAGACCAGCACCGGCGTGATCTCGCCCTGGCGGCGATATTGCTCCAGCCGCGCGAGGCATCGCGAGGCCGGCCCGGCCAGCGCCACTGCGTCGATCATCGCATCGGTCATCGCGGCCACGACTTGAGCACGATCGCCGCGATTCGCCGCCTCCAGCGCCCGCCTGGCTTCGGCCTCGAAACCGCTCACCGCCCACACCCGGTTATAAAATTGCAGGCCGAGATAGGTGGTGAGGTCGCGCCGCGCGGCGGTGTAGGCGGTCTCGAGATGGTCATCGAGGAACACCGGCAGTCCCATCGTAACGCCGAGGCGCTCGGGGTCGCGGCCGGCCTTGAGGGCGGAATCGCGCGCCGCATCCAGCATGGTTCTCATCCGCTCCGGCGGGCACATATAGAGCATCAGGCCGTCGACCAGCTCGCCGGCGAGGTGCGCGGTGCCGAGGGCCAGCGCCGCGAAATAGATCGGGATAGGTTGCGGGGCGAGGCGGAACTGAAAGGGAAAATCCGGAATCTCAGCGCCATTCAGCACCGGCGACAGGATTTGCATGTAGCGGCGCAGATAATCACGCGCATTACCCATCTCGATTCCGAGCGGCTTTAGGAGCGCGCGATGGCCCACGCCGAGGCCCAGCACGAAACGGCCGCCCGATTCCTCCTGGAGCATCAAGGCGCCGGCGCCGCATACGACCGCCGAGCGCTGATGAATATTGATCACGCGCGTGCCGATCGTGATACGGCTGGTTGCCTTGGCGATGGAATAGGCGCATAGCATCGCGTCATTGTTAGCTTCGGGAACGTAGACGCCGCTAAAGCCGGCATCTTCGGCTTCGCAGGCCAGCCGCGTGTACTCCGGATAAGGCATACGGGAAAATGTCGAGAGGGAAAGCGCGCAGCCAGCCATCGTTTAGACTCCAGTCATCGGGACTCGGAAAGCTGAATATACTCGATCGGAGCCCCTGCAGCGCTACCGGAACAATGGATGGGGGAAGCCGGCGAGCTTCTTAAGCATCGCGGATTGATAGCGCGCTCATTTGACTTTGCCATTTAAAGCGGTCGAGACATTGCCGTCGTTCGCGCCATAGCTGAAGTCGTACGAGAGCACTGAGCTTTGCGCGCCGCTGGCGGCCAGCGTCGGCGTGAACCTGATCGTGACCTTGCAGGCGTGCGCTGGCGCCAGTGGCTGGCCCGAGCATGCGTCGCTCGAAATCGTGAACGAGCCCGGATCAGAACCCACGAGCATCGCGCTGCCGAGGGTTACCGGGACCGTAGCCGGATTCCTGATCTTGATAGTCTTCGCTGCGCCGATGGCGCCGGCGGCTATCGCCGTGAACGATTCCGCTTTCGGCGCCACCAGCGCCACGGCGATACCGTCGCCCTTCAGCGTCACCGCCGGCGAGGTACCATTGTAAGAGATATTGATCGCGCCGTTGCTCACGCTCGCGACCGTGGATGGCGCGAATTCAACTTCGAAAGAGCAATCCTTTTTGGGCGCGACGGTCTGCCCGGAGCAGGTGTCTTTGCCGACGCCGGCCTCGAACGGCGAGGATGCAGTCAGCCCGCTTATCACGGCCGGCGCGGTGCCCTTGTTGGTGAGCGTCATCTTCTTCGGCTTGCTGGTACCGGTGGCGTCGATTTTGCCGAAGCTCAGGGTCGTCGGGGCTGCGCGGAGCGTGGTTGGGACGCCTACATTCACGCTTACGGGTTGGGAAGCAATTCCATTTGCGATTACCACCAGCGTGCTCGCCCCCGCCTCTATCGAGCCCGGAACATCGAACTCCGTGGAGACGGGGGTAGAGCCGGTCGCAACCGCCATCGTGCTGTGGCTGTGGGTACGGGCATAAAAGACGTGCCCGCTGGCGTTATTGGTGATCTGGACCAATGGGTAATTGGTCGCGGCCTGGTAATCGTCGCCGTAGGCAACCGCTTGCGATAAACCGTTGAACTGCGTGCCGGTCAATTGGTAATTCGCCCCGCTCGGGGCGATCTGGGCGGGGAAGTTCGTGATCGTCGGGGCCCATGACGCATTGGGAGTTCCCGCAGGCGTGTAGATCTCCAAATTTAAATAGCCGCTGTAGAGGACCTGGCCAGTGGGAAGCACCAGCAGGCGTCCGTCGTACGAAGGAACCTCGGATGCAAAGGTCGGCTCGGCCACTTGCGTAAGACTGGTTCCATCGAACTCGAAAAACTCGGTCGGATAGCTGTAGACGGGCGAGGCCGCGATCAGCACATTGCCATCGGGAAGCAGCGCAGCGGGTGCATCGGCACACTCCAGTTGCTGGCCTGACACGGTGGGAAAAGATGGGCCACTGCTCCAGGTGCCGTTGATGGTGTTGTAGATGTCGTTGTAGCCGGTGGCCCCGGACGCGAAGACGGTGCCATCGGGCCGCAAGACCGCCGGTCCGATTTCGTAGTAGGGAATGTCGTTTACGGGATAGATTTCGAGATTGACAAGGGGGTCCGGCGCGGTTCCGGCGCTGCTCCAGGCCTGCGTGGCGGAGCTATACACCAAGGCCGGCGTTTCGGTGGTATCGAGCGAGTTCCAAATCTCGAGGGTTAGAACGGTGCCGTTCGGCAGCAGATTCCATCCTTCCTCGTCATTGAGCGGGTCGGCGGATTTACCGGGCGGGGTGAAGGGGCTGTTAAACGTTGGCGGGTTGGTGCCGGCGTTTAATGTGGCCACCTCGTTATTGAACGGGTCCGCGACCATAAACATGCCGTTCGGCAGAACGACCGACTGCGCATCGCCTATCTGGGTCCATCCGCTTGGAGCCGTGATGCAGGTCCAACGGTTTGCGACTGGATCGTAGATAGCGCCCTGATCGGTCCAGACCGCGGTGCTGCCATCGCTCGAGGCGTAATCGTAATCGTAGTTGTATTCGCCACCAATCACGACTAACCGACCGTCAGGCAGCACCGCCGAGGCATAGTAAAGCGGGGAATATACCGTATCGTCCGAAGCGCCCGGATAACCGTTGGGGCAATCAGATGGCGACGCCACCTGGCTCCAGGTGCCGTTGATATAGCTGCCGGTATCATCCGGAGTGAGTTTCCACCAGGCGACATCGATTTGCGTGCTATCCTGAACCAGCACGGTGCCATCGGTGAGCAGAAATGCACTGCCGGGGTAAAAGGACGGCTCATTGTTAAGGGGCGTCCAGGTGCCGGAGGTCACGCTTGGCGCATTTGCGCCTGCCTGAGAAGCAGCCGGAGGCGCGATCGGCTGCCGGTCAGATTGGGTGCCGGATGCGATCGGAACAGGTCGCGGCGGAGTAGAAATCGGCGGTGGCGGTTGATCAAAACCGGAGGCGGAGCGCGGCTTGGTCACAATCGCGAGCGTCAGGATTGCGGATAAGCCAAGCAGCACGGCCACGTCGATTCGGAGTCTCCCCCTGGGCAGTTTCACCCGGCCTCCCCTTCAGTTCCACGTTTAGGCTCTTTTTGCACGCTTCTTAAGCTTTAAACCTCAAATCTCATCTTGTGTAAAGCAGGCGCGGGCCTGCGATTATTTCTCTTGATCCTAACTTCGTTCAGGATGGCGAAGCTTGGGGGCGAAACGCTCCCGCAAGCGGGATGCGCTCGCGATCGAGCATAGTTTCCCTGATTTAGCTTTCCGGCCCGATCACGCCCAATTCGCGCAGCTCTCGGACGCGCTCGGCGTCAATCCCGAGGATTTCGCGCAAGATCGTCTCGCTATGCTGTCCGAGCGCCGGCGCTGGCCGCCTCAACACGCCCCGTGTCGTCGCGAATTTCATCAGCAGCCCGGTCTGGGTGACCGGCCCGCGCCCCGGATGGTCGATCGCGGCGAACAGATGATTCGCGGCGATCTGGGTGTCCGAGAAGAGATCATTGACGCGATTGACCGCGACCGCCGCAATCCCGGCCGCGCGCAGCTTCGCGAGTAGCGGCTCGCGATCGTGTGTTGCAAAGTATTCGGCAAGCCGCGCCGCGAGCGCACCTTCGGCCGGCTCAAGGCGCGCAGCCGGGTAGTCGATACTCGAATCGATCCCGAGCAGCGCGCGCAAACGCATCCAGCCCGCATCGTTATCGATCGTTACAAACAGCCAGCCTTCGCCGGCGCATCGGTAAGCCCGCGAGAGCGCCGCCGCGCCGCGATACTCGGCGGAGCCGTTCTCAAGATCGCGCCGACCCTTGTAGAAGACCAATTCGCCGGCCTGGAAGGCGATCGCAGCCTGCAGCAACGAGGTCTCGCAGAACTGGCCGCGGCCGTCCCGCTCGCGGGCGTAAGTCGCTAGCACGCAGCCGAGCGTCGCGAGCATCGCGGCGCCGTAATCGCACGGCGAGCAGGTCAGATAGACGGGAGCACCATGAGGACCGCCCTGCGCCGCCATCATACCCGAGCGCGCCTGCAGCAGCGGGTCGAAGCCGGGCTGATTATATTCGGGTCCGCGACTGCCATAGCCGGTAATCGTCATATAGATGAGGCGGCGATTCTTCTCGGCCAGGCTTTGGTAGTCGAGACCGAAGCGATGCATCCGGCCCGGGCGCATGTTCTCAAGTACGATATCGGCCCGCTCGGCGAGCCGCCGGGCTAGCTCGCGCCCCTCGGCGCGGCTCAAATCGAGCGTCAGGCTGCGCTTGCCCTGGTTCCAGCCCATGAAGGCGAATTCCATCGAGCGGAACGAGTCGCCCTGCAGGCTTTCGATTTTGATTACGTCGGCGCCGAGCTGAGCGAGCAGCATCCCGCAGAACGAGCCGGCGATATAGCTGGAGAAATCAAGGACGCGGATGCCGTCGAGCGGCGGTGCATCGGAATTGCGCACGCGCGACGGGGGATTACCATCATCTTCAGATGGGGCCCGATGGCCGGCTGATACGGCAGGACCGCCATCTCGGGATGCTTCCGCTCTCACCTCGCCGGGGGTTGCGCTCAGCCGAACCGGCGCGCCCATCTGGAACGTATCGCCGAGAAGGGAATCCGGGATTTGCTGGCGCGCGTCCATGTATCGAACCTGCGGCATAGCGAAGAACTCGGTGCGCGATGCAATCGGAGCGCACGGCACATCGTTTTCGCGCAGGATTTCGAGCCATGCGGCCATCGGCCGACTGCGGATAATCGGCTCGAGGATCAGCCGCAAGGCCTCGCGATTCTCCGTCGACAAACCCCATGGGGCGTGCTCGAAGCGCGCGTCGGCAACCAGGTCGGGTCGATCGATCCCGAGCGCGAACCGGTTCCAGAAGGTCGGATTGCCGCAGGCGATGAACAGGTAGCGCCGGTCGGCGGCCTCGAACACGCGATAGCATGGGATCGGCCCGAACGGGTTCTGCGATCCTTCGGTAGGATGCAACGGGCGCATCGCGGGATGGTGCAACGCCGCGCCGGTCTGGAGCGCGAGACCGCCCGCGATCATCGGGACTTCCACCGCCTGGCCAAGGCCCGAGCGTTGGCGTGCGATCAGTGCGGCGACCGCAGCAATCGCGCCCAGTACGCCGGTGGCATAGCTGACGACTGGAAAAATCGTTGCGACTGGTGCACCGCTGCGCGCCCATTGGCTGCCCGTCACGCCCGAGAGCGCTGCCGCCAGTTCCTCGCCGCCCTGCACTTCGGCCAGCATCCCGGCGCTGCCGAAGGGCGGCAGGTAGAGTGCGATCGCCGCGTGATTCACACTACGAATCGATTCGTAATCGAGCTGATGCTGCTTGCGGACGGCAGGCGTATCGCCGACCACGATAATGTCCGCCGCCGCGATCAGGCGGCGCAGCTCGTCCTGCGACCTGGCTGAGGCGAGGTCGATCGTGAGTCGCCGCTTGCTTCGATCGAAGACCTGCGGATGCGGCGTGCCGAGCGGCCGCGCGCGCTGCGCAGGGCCGGCGAGGGTCGTGCCCGCGCCATACTCCGCGAGCAGCATCGCGGCATAGGCAGCCGGCAAGTTGGAAGAAAATTCAACGACCGTTATACCGTCCAGTGCCCCAGCCATCACGCGTCATCCCATTGCGCCGAGCTGATTCTTCATCGGCGCTTCGTGCGAAAGCAATCGCTACCCGCCCCCCGATCGAGTTCTACTGGCGACTATCCGATACTTGCCACGGGCGCCAACTCCGCTTAGTAGGCAGGAGCGTGACAGGTCGGTGTTCCGGTTTCGATCGCGGAGGCCGCCGGAGTTTTCCTATCCGAATCGCCACCGGTTGGTTGATTGAAGCCCGCTCGGCCAAACCATATATAGTGCGGGCATGCGAATCTTCCTGCGGAGCTTAATCGGCGGCGCGATGCTCGCGCTTGTCATGGTCAGCGGATGTGCCGAAACGCCTCAACAGAAAGCCCACCAGATAGAACCACTGCTTTCGGCGGCCGGCTTCCATATGCATCCCGCTGATACCCCGGAGCGGGTGAACGCGCTGAAGACGATGACGCCATACAAGATCCGCTACTACGTGAAGGGCGGAGCGTTGCATTATTGGTATGCCGACCCTGATTATTGCGGGTGCATCTATGTCGGCCGCGAGACGAACTACCAGCGCTTCGAGAAGCTCAGGCTCGAACAACGGATGGCTAACGAACAGGCGCAAGCGGCCCAGCTCAACGAGGAAGCCGCCCAGCAGGAAGAGATGAATCTGTCATTCTGGCCATACGATCCGATGTGGTAAGCGAAAACGGCCGGCGGAGAGCCGGCTTCCAGCAGACGCGCCAATTCTGTGTTAAGAATATTTAAGGGGACGTTTGGCAGGAAGATGAATACGGTTTGCATCGCGGCGTTCCCGGCCGATGCGCGTAGGCTGCTTGCGTCAGCGACAGGAATGGCGCTGATCGTGATGCTCGCCATCGGCAGTATCGCGACCGACGCCATCGCGCAGACCTATACTGTCGATCGGACGGCCAGCGACGCGTTAACCAGCTATCTTCGCGAACATCGTCTGCCGTTGGTGGGAGCGTCGGTCTCGAAAGCCAGCGATGGCAGCAGCCAGGTGATGCTCTACGGTTACGTCGCCACGGAGCAGGGCAAGCGGAATGCAGCGAAGCGTGCAGAAAAATATTTTAACAATGATCCGCACATTACGATGGTCAATCGCATCACTGTCAACCCGGAGATCAGGGAGCTCGGCTCCTCCTCGAGCGAGGCGGCTGCCGGCAGCCCCGATGCCGGGATGTACGCAGCGCCCGCCGGTTCCGCGCCGGCCGGTACGCTGACCTGGGACCAGGTCTACCGGGAGATTCAGCAGGGCGGTATCCATCCTGCACCCGACGCGGGCGACGGTTCATCCTCGGCCTGGTAGCGCTCTCACGTCGATTGCGCGGCGGCATGATAGAATTTCCAGCGCCGTGGCAGACAAGGTAATCGTACTTCATGACACCCCGGCGAACGCCGAGGGCGGGCGGTTTCGTATCAAGTATGCCGAGGTCCTCAACCCCGCGCAGCTCGACGCAGTCTGCCATCGCGACGGACCGCTGCTGGTGGTGGCGGGCGCCGGCTCCGGCAAGACCCGCACCCTCATCTATCGGGTCGCGCGGCTAATCGAGAGCGGCGTGCCATCGGGGGCGATCCTGCTCCTGACGTTCACGCGCCGTGCGTCGCAGGAGATGCTCCGGCGGGTCGAGGGACTGCTCGGCGAGCGCGCCCGCGGCGTTGCCGGGGGCACCTTTCATTCCTTTGCGAATATCGTGCTGCGGCGCTACGGCACGCCGCTCGGCCTCAAGCCCAATTTCACGATTCTCGATCGCTCGGACATGGAAGATGTCTTAAACCTCATTCGCACGCGGATGGGCCTGGCCTCGCGCGATCGCCGCTTCCCGAAAAAGAACACGCTGGCCGAAGTGATCAGCATGGCGCGCAACAAAACGCGCAGCCTCGCCGACGAAATCGCCGTCGACTTCCCGCATCTGGCCGAGTCCGAGGCCGACATCCTGAAGATCGCCGAGCAATACACCAGCTACAAACGTGAGCGCGGCCTGCTCGATTTCGACGATCTGCTCTACTGGCTGGTCGAATTGCTCGAGAATCATGAGCCGGCGCGCCGCCGCCTCGCCGCCACTTATCGTTACATCATGATCGACGAGTACCAGGACACCAACCTGGTGCAAGCCGGGATCGTCCGTCTGCTGGGGACCGGGCAGCGTAACGTGATGGCGGTGGGCGACGATGCGCAATCGATCTATTCGTTTCGCGGCGCCAACTTCCGTAACATCCTGGAGTTCCCGAACCTGTTCCCCGGCACCCGCATCGTCAAGCTGGAAGAGAACTACCGCTCCTTCCAGGGCATCCTCGACGTCGCCAACGAGGTGATTTCGCGCGCCACCGAGCGTTATACCAAGGCGCTGTTTACGCAGCGCCGCGGCGAGCTCCGCCCGCTGCTGGTGCGCGCCCAGGACGAGCACATGCAGTCGCGATTCGTCGCCCAGCGCATCCTCGAACTGCGCGAAGAGGGTACGCCGCTCGGCGAAATCGCCGTGCTGTTCCGCTCCAGCTTCCATTCATTCGACCTCGAACTCGAATTGCAGCGCCGCGACATCCCGTTCATCAAGCGTGGCGGCTTCAAGTTCATCGAAACCGCGCATATCAAGGACGTGCTGGCCCATCTGCGCGTAGTCGCGAATCCAACCGATCCGGTCTCATGGCTGCGCATCCTGATGCTGGTGCCGGGGATCGGTCATCGCGGCGCCGAACGCCTGATCGAGGTCGTTTCCGCAGCCGCCGATCCTGCGGCGGCTCTCGCCTCGGCGATCGGCGGGAAGAGCGGTGCGCGCGCGGGATCGGCCGCCGCGGGTGCGCGGCTGATCGCGCTCTTTGGTGAGCTGAGTGGCGCGGCCAAGACGCCGGCGGAGCAGGTCGGGATGGTGCTCGAGTATTACCTGCCGCTGATGCGCGAGGCGTATCCCGACGATTACCCGAAGCGTCAGCGCGATCTAGAACACTTTCATACCATCACCGGCCGCTATCGCAGCCTCGAATCGATGCTCGCCGATATGGCGCTGGAGCCACCCAATGATTCGCTCGGCGACGTGCTGGCCGTCGATGCCGACGAGGGCTACCTGACGCTCAGCACGATCCATTCGGCCAAGGGCCTCGAATGGCGCGCCGTGTTCCTAATCTGGGCTGCCGACGGCCGTTTTCCGGGTCCGATGAGCGTCGCGCCGGACGAGCTGGAAGAAGAGCGCCGGCTGATGTACGTGGCGAGCACCCGCGCCCGCGACGAACTTTATCTGACCTATCCGATCCAGATGTTCGATCGTAGCACCGGCTATGTGCTAGGCCGGGCCTCACGGTTCCTCGAGGATCTCGCGCCGGAAATTCTGCCCGCCGCGACCCTGGAAGAGGCCGAAGAATATCCGCGCGAGAACTAGGCCGCGAGCTTCAGGTAATGGCGCGCGATCTCGCGGCCGATAAGCTCCATCTGTTTCGGCCACTCCTCGGGCGTCGCGATCGGCCACAGTACGAACTTGTCGAGTCCCGCCGCGACGTAATCCTGCATCCGCTCGATGATGTCGTCGGGCGAGCCGTAAGCCGAGCGTTTCAGGACGGCCTCGCCGTCGACGGCGCCGATGCGCCATAGCTTCGGGTCGATCTCTTCGAGCGCCCGCTTCTTCGACGTGCTGATACGGCAGCGCAGAATCAGTCCGGACTCGATATGCGCATTCTCGCGGCCGAAACCCTTGGCATACTCGCCGATCGCGGCCAGGTTTGCGGCAAATTCCTCAGGCGTCTGGAAGGAAGCGAAGAAACCGTCGCCCAGCTTGGCGGTCCGCATCAGCGCGCCCTTTGATTGGCCGCCGATCCAGAGATCGATAGTGCCGAAGTCATTGTTGGTACGCGGCGCCGGGCGCGGATCAATCGAGACGTTTTCGAAGTTGTAGAACTTGCCGGCGAAGCTGACCCGCGGTTCGAGCCAGGTCTTGCGCAGGATCGCGATTCCTTCATCGAGCCGCGCGCCCCGCGCTTCGAGCGGGATTCCGCAGGCGGCGTAATCCTCAAGATTGGCGCCCGTCCCGACCGCCATCACGATTCGGCCGCCGGACAGGTAGTCGAGCGAGGCGAAGGCCTTCGCAACGATCAGCGGATGGCGCAGGTTGAGCAGGTAAACGCTCGGCCCGAGCCTGATTTTCGAGGTGCGCGAGGCAATCAGCGAGAGCGTGGCGACGACGTCGAGTTCGGGCGTCGGCGCGAGCAGATGGTCGGAGAGCCAGAACGAATCGAGGCCCCATTCCTCGGCGCGTTCGGCGACGCGCGCGATTGTTTCCGGCGCCGGCAATCCGAGCCGCCAGAGCCCCACTCCCACGCCAACCTTGATCTGTTTCATGGTAAAGCGTTTCCTTATTTGCCTGATTGCTTCATAGATACTAACATGCGGCCCACCTGATGAACTCGCAACAACCGGCTGGCAATGACGCGGCGGTCATGGTGACCGTCTTGGGAACGGGTGATGCGTTTTCCAGCCACGGTCGTTTCAACGCGGGCTACCTGATCGAGGCCGGCGGCTATCGCATCCTGATGGAAGCCGGGCCAACCATCCTGGCGGCGCTGAAACGGGCATCGATCCAGCCCGCCGATATTGATCTTATACTGATTAGCCATCTGCACGGCGACCATTTCGGCGGCGTTCCGTTCCTGTTCCTGGAGTATACGTACGAGAGCCCGCGCCGGACTAGGCTGACGATCGCCGGGCCGCCGCATCTCGAAAGCCGCTCGCTGACCTTGGTGCGCGGCATGTTCCCGGGCACCGAGGCGCTCGAGATCGCGCGCAAGAGCCACTGGATAGTGATCGAGCCGGGCGATAAGCGGCGGCTCGGGCCGGCCCGCATCGCGGCTATCCGGACGCCGCACATGACGCGCTACAAGTCGCTCGCCTTCCGAATCGAGATCGCGGGACGCACGATCGTTTTCTCCGGCGACACCGGATGGACCGAAGAGCTGGTGCCATTCGCCGCCGGCGCCGATCTGTTTCTGTGTGAATGCACTTACTTCGAGAGCAGCCATCTCGCCTTCCATCTCAATTATCCGCAGCTCGAGAAAGAACGTGAACGCTTTCAGGTCAAGCGGATGGTGCTGACCCATCTGGGCCGCGAGGTGCTGGATCGCGGATCCGAGATCGGGATGGAGATGGCGTCGGACGGCATGCGTATCGAGATCTAGCCGGCTCTCGACCGCGCCGCGCCGTCCGGATTATGCTCGCCGTAGCCGCTTCGCGGCGCTGACTTCTGGGAGCATCGTGAATGGGAATCGCTGATGGAAAGACCGCGCTGGTGGTCGGGGTCGCCAACGACAAGAGCCTCGCGTTTTCGATTGCGCAGGAGTTGAGGGTGCAGGGCGCTGCCGTCGCGCTCACCTACCAGGGCGAAATCCTTGAGAAGCGCGTGCGGCCGCTGGCCGAGCAGATCGGCGCCGCAGTGATCGGCGAGCTCGATGTGAATGACGACCGGCAGATCGGCGCGGTGATAGCCCGGATCGGCGAGCAGTTCGGCGGGCTCGACATGCTAGTGCACGCGGTGGCGTTTGCCGAACGCGAGGACCTGCGCGATCGTTTTTTGAACGTCAACCGCGCGAACTTTTCACGGGCGCTGGAAATCAGCGCCTACTCGCTGGTCGCGCTGGCGCGCGCCGCGGAACCGCTGATGGAAGCGCGCGGCGGCGGCGCGATCCTGACGCTCAGCTATCTGGGCGCGGTCCGTGCGATCCCCAATTACAACGTGATGGGCGTCGCGAAAGCGGCTCTGGAAGCCTGTGTGCGCTATCTGGCCATGGACCTCGGAGCCAAGGGGATTCGCGTCAATGCGCTCAGCGCCGGTCCGGCGCGTACGCTTTCGTCCTCGGCAATTCGCGACTACTTCAGCATGGCCCATCACGTCGAGGAACGCGCGCCCCTCAAACGCGCAATGAAAACCGAGGAAGTCGGCAAGATGGCGGCGGTGCTGCTGAGCGATCTTTCGAGCGGCGTGACCGGCCAGACCATCTACGTCGACGTGGGTTATAATATCGTTGGCTGAGACGTATCCAAGGGAGCGCATGCGATGGCAATAATTCCGGTTCCGCAGCTCAAGGATAATTTCGCCTACCTGGTGGTCGACGATGCCGTCAAACAGTGCGGCGTGGTCGATTGCTCAGAAGCCGACAAGGTGCTGGCGGCGGTGAAAAGCGCGGGCCTCCGGCTGATCTCCGCGCTCTCGACCCATTGGCATCCCGACCACGTCGGCGGCAATCTCGATCTGGTGAAGGCCGTGCCGGGGCTCAAGATCTTCGGCGCGCGCGCCGAGAACGGCAGAATTCCGGGGTTGACCGATCCGGTCGACGATGGCGACCTGATCCGAGTCGCGTCGCTCGAAGCGCGCGTGATCGGAATTCCGGCGCATACCAACGGCCATGTCGCCTACTATTTTCCGGCGCTCAAGGCGGTCTTCTCGGGCGATACGCTGTTTATCGCCGGATGTGGCCGGGTGTTCGAGGGCAAGGCTGATACCATGCTCACGTCGCTGCGCAAGCTCGCCGCGCTGCCCGATGATACGCGGGTCTACTGCGGCCATGAATACACGCAACGCAATCTCGAATTTGCGCTGACGCTCGAGCCCAACAACTCCGACCTGAAAGCCAAGTACGAGTGGACGCTCAAGACGCGGGCCGCGGGCCAGTGGACAATTCCGTCGACGATCGGCGACGAGAAGCGCTTCAATCCGTTTCTACGCGTTGACAGTCCGGAGCTGCGCGCCAACCTGAAGCATCGCGATCCTGCGCTCGGTGACGATCCGGTGGCGATCTTCGCGCGCGCACGCGAGTTGAAAGATCGCTTCTAGCGCTCAGCAGCTAGAACGGCTGCATTATCACCATCACCAGAATCGCGAGGAGCACGATGCTCACCAGGCCATGGACGACCTGAAATTCGCGTCGCACCGCAGCCGCCGCCCGGCCGACGATCCGCCGGCCGCGCACGTACATCCAGATATGCAACACGATTAGCAGGCCGACCAGCGCCAGCTTCACGTGCATCCATCCGTGGCGCATCACCTCCGGCTCGTTGATCACGATCAGAATTCCGAACACGATCGTAATCGCCGCACCGGCGTTACAGGCCGAATTGAAGAGCCGGTATGCGAGCTTGAGGACGGCAGCCTGCCCGGCGCCGGTCTCATCCGCGGCCGCCGCGAGCATCGTACTCACGATCAGTAGGCCGCCGAGCCAGAAGATCACGCCGAACAGATGGAAAACGATGAACCATTTCACGCCTGATTCTCCCGAGCGGCTGAAATTGAGTGGTTGGTGGGCAGCAATATCAGCGCGCCGGCGGTCAACGCGCCGGCCGCGAGATAGGGCGCAGCCGGCCCGAAGAATTGATACGCGAGGCCGCCGCCGATCGGTCCCGCGATCCGTGCCAGCGACATCGCGGACTGATTCAGCCCCAATACTTCGCCCTGGAGATGGCGGGCGGCGCCCTTTGAAATGAGCGTCGCCACCGCCGGACTCGCGAATCCGTAGCCGAGCGAAAGCAGGGCCAGAAAGACCAGCAGTGCGAGATGCGAGCCGAGACTCGCGAGCGGCGCAATACCGATAGTGAACACCAGCATCCCGGCCAGCAAGACGCGCCTGTCGCCCATCCTCGCGACCAATTTGCCCAGCAGATAGCCCTGCGTAATCGCCTGGACCAAGCCGGCATAGGCGAGCAGCACGCCGACCCCCAGCGCTCCGTAACCATAGACCCTCGGCACCATCATCGCGAAGGTCACCTCGAACGCCGCCATCGCGGTCGTGATCAGAAATGCGATCGCGAACAGGCGCGTCAACAACGGATTGGCGAGACCGCGCGAAAAGCTCGCGAAGCGCGAGGCCCCCGATAACCATCCAATACTGGTGCCGGACGCCGCCGGATGCGATTCGGGTAATGCCAGCGCCGCGAAAATCAAATTGGCAAAGGTCAGCCCGGCCGCGAAGAACACCGGCATGCGGAGGCTCTTCTGGCCCAGCAGGCCACCGAGCGCCGGCCCCAGCACGAAGCCCAAGCCGAAGGCGGCGCCGATCATTCCCATCCCGCGCGCGCGCTCGGACTCTGCGGTGGTATCGGCGATGTAGGCCTGGGCGGTCGAAATCGTGGCGGCGCAGGCCCCGTGAATCGCACGCGACAGCAGCAGGATCGCGAAAGAGCCCGCGAAACCATAGATGACGTAGCTGACCGAAGATCCCAGCAGCCCGAGCATGATGATCGGACGCCGCCCGATCCGATCCGACACGCGGCCCAGGATCGGGGCGCAAATGAACTGGGCGGCGGAATAAATCGCGAGTATGAGTCCGATGCCGCCGGCCGAGATATGCATCCGCTCCGCGAACAGCGGCAGAAACGGAATCACGATGCCGAAGCCGAGCAGATCGATAAAAACCGTCAGGAACAGAATCAGCCGCGATGCGTGGCTGGTCCGGGCGCTTTCCCTGGGCGCTTGCCTGAGTGACTCAATCGTTGGCATTGTCTGGATGGCGTGCGTGCTGAGAAAACCGCATGTCGCGCGCACAGTCAAGCCGCCTCGTCCGGCGTGCAGCCGGATGCCGCTGGGGTGGCGATGGTGAATCGAGGTAATCGATGGCCGGGTATGCATCTGAACTCAAGCGCAAGACCATAACGGCGGAGCGCGCCGCCGAACTGGTCCAGTCGAATAGCTGGCTCGATTTCGGCTTCGGACTGGGTCAACCCGATCTTTTCGACCGGGCGCTCGCGGCCCGCGTACCACAGCTCGAGGGCGTCAGGATTCGCGGTTGTCTCACGATGAAGCCCCGGGCGAGCGTCGAGGCCGATCCCGAGGGCCGCCATATCAGCTTTCTGTCCTGGTATTTTTCGGGGCTCGATCGCGCGATGCATGACCGCGGACTCTGCCATCACATCCCGATGAACTTTGGCGAAGCGCCCGACTACTACCGCCGCTTCAACCAGGTCGACCTCGCGGTGCTCAAGACCGCGCCGATGGACGAGCACGGGTTTTTCAATTTCGGCCTGGCCGTCACCTATCACAAAGCAGTCACTGAGAAAGCGCAAACCGTAATCGTCGAAACCGATGCCCGTATGCCATACGCGTATGGAGTCGAAAACGGCGTACATATCAGCGAGGTCGGCTATGTGATCGACGGAGGCAGCGAACCGCTCCCCGAGCTCCATAATCCGCCGGCCGGCGAGGTGGAGCGGAAAGTCGCTACCCTGATCGCGCCGGAAATCGAAGACGGCGCCTGTATCCAGATCGGAATCGGCGCGATGCCCAATGCGGTTTGTGAACTGCTGGCCGGATCACCCATCAAGGATCTCGGCGTCCATACCGAAATGTTCGTCGACGCGCTGATGACACTCTATGAAACGGGCAAGGTGAGCGGCGCGCACAAGCGCCTCAACCGCTACCAGATGAGTTACTGCTTTGCGGCCGGATCGGCACGCATGTACCAGTTTCTCGATCGCAACACCGCCTGCTTCGCCGGCCCGGTCGACTACACTAACCTGCCGCAGAACATCATGCAGAACGATCGCGTGGTCGCAATCTGCAACGCCGCGCAAATCGATCTGACCGGCCAGGCATGCTCCGAATCGGCGGGCATCCGGCAAATCAGCGGCACCGGCGGCCAACTGCAATTCATCCGCGGCGCCTACGCCTCGCAGGGCGGCAAGGCCTTTCTGTGCCTGGCCTCGACCTACGAACGCGGCGGCCGGCGCGAAAGCCGGATCGTCGCGCGCATCGCCGATTGCAATATCGTCACCACGCCGCGCACCGACGTGATGTACGTCGTGACGGAGTACGGGATGGTTAATCTGAAGGGCAAGTCGGTGCCCGAGCGCGTCCGCGCGCTGATCGGAATTGCGCATCCGGATTTCCGCGAAGAGCTGGAACGAGCCGCGCGCGAGTCGCGGATGCTGCCGCGATCGTCCTTCTAGCGATGGTCGGTGGTCGAGCCGGCGAAACGATAGACCAGCTCGTCAGAGCGGGCATAACCGAGCTCCCGCCGAATCAGGCGCTCGAGATAGCGATCGTCGGATGTCAGGCTCTCGACGCGCCGTCCCAGGCTCTCATTTTCAGCCATCAACTTATCGCGCGCGGCCTCCAGGTGGGTCTGATCCTGGCGGAGCGCTATCAGGTCCCGAACGCCCATTGGGCCCTTTAAGCAATCTACTGCGAGCCCGACTGTCGCCACCGCGAGGATTAGCGTTGGTGCCAGGCGCCGCAGAGCGTTGCTTAACTTGGACATCGGGATGATCCTAAGGTGTCGCCGTCGCTCCGGCAAGACAGCCTAATCCTGAACGGCATTCTAACATTCTGAAAAGGTTTGCGGTTGCGACGTTCTCTTCTTTTTAGAATATTTTTATAAATATCGCCCGATCATCTTGATTGTCTAATAACGTTTTTATATATTCGCGTCCACGTGGTGGAGAAAAAGTTGGCCACCCATTAGTTTTTGTGCTTGTCCAGCAGAAGCGCTGCAAGAAGGAGGTGTCTATGCCAGTTAAGAAGAAGGCTAAACGCACAGTTAGCAAATCCAAACCGAAGCTAAAAAGAGCTATGAAGAAAAAGGCCGGAAAGAAAA
>DATJRJ010000101.1:0-21640 GCA_035504735.1 Binataceae bacterium (SeqCode) | reverse complement strand
AGCAGACAGCCGCAGCTAGAACCGCCGGGGTTCCAACTATAGGCTTCCGGCTCGTTGTAATCGATATGAAGCCAACCATGCCGACACGATCTCCGGCCGAAGCCATTCTTTTATGGGCATTCGAGAGCCTTGATGCCGGGTAGTTCCAGCCCTTCTAGATACTCCAGCGTCGCTCCGCCACCGGTCGAAATGTGCGTAAAGCGATGCGCCCACGGCGCACCGGCCAGCGCGGCGGCCGTGTCGCCCCCGCCGATCAGGCTCTTGAGCCCTTCATGATTGGCAATCGCCTCTCCGACTTTGAGCGTGCCCTGGGCGAAGGCGGGAAGTTCGAAAAAGCCCAGCGGCCCGTTCCAGATGACAGTGCGGGCCGCGGCGAGATGCTTGCAGAACTCGTCGATGGTGCGCGGCCCGATATCGAGCGCCATCATGTCGGGTGGAATCTGCGCCACGGCTTGCGGCGTCGCGCCGGCTTCGGGAGCCGATGCCACCAGGTGGTCGATCGGCAGCACAAACTCGACCTGGCGATTGGCCGCATCGCTCATCAACTGCAGGGCGAGTGCGAGCTTGTCGTCTTCGACCCGCGAGCGTCCGATCCCAATCCCGCGCGCCTTCAAAAAGGTATAAGCCATCGCCCCGCCGATCAGCAGCGCGTCGACCTTGCCGAGAAGATTCCGAATCACGCCGATTTTGTCCGAGACCTTGGCGCCGCCGAGAATCGCGACCAGCGGCCGCGCCGGATTCTCGGTGAAGGCGTGCAAGGCCTCGATCTCGCGCATCATCAGGAACCCGGCCGCCCGCGTCTGGATAAACGCGACCACTCCAACCGTCGAGGCATGGGCTCGATGCGCCGTGCCGAAGGCGTCGTTTACATAGACGTTCTTGCCGCGCGCCAGCTCGTGGGCGAAGTCCGGCACGTTGGCCTCTTCCTCGGGATGGAAGCGTAGGTTCTCGAGTAGCAGCGCGTCGCCCATCGGCAGCGTCTCGACCATCCGGCCCGTCACCTCGCCGATACAATCGGGAGCCAGCGCGACTTTGCGCTCCAGCACCCGACTGAGGTAGGCCGCCACCGGCTTCAGGCTCAACTCGGGACTGCGCTCCTTGGGACGACCCAGATGCGAGCACAGGATCGCGCTGCCGCCGCGGCTCAAGATGTAGCGAATCGTTTCGAGGCTCGCGTCGATACGGGAGGGATCGGCGATTTCACCTTCCTTCAGCGGAACGTTGAAATCGCAGCGCACCAGCACCCGCTGGCCCGCCAGCGCAAGTTCGGAAACCGGCATGATTCTCATGACGGCCTGACCGCGGACCCCGGCATCAGTCCGCCGGTTAGAATTTCGAGGCGATAAAGGCGGTCACATCGGCCAGCCGGCACGAGTACCCCCATTCGTTGTCGTACCACGAGAAAACCTTGATCAGCTTGCCGTCGATTACCTTGGTCAGGGGCGCGTCGAAAATCGAAGAGTGTGGATTCTCATTGAAATCCACCGAGACCAGCGGCAGCTCGCTGTAGCCGAGGATGCCCTTGAGCGGACCCGCGGCCGCCACCTTCATCGCGCCGTTTACGCCTTCGACGTCGGTCGCGCGATCGACTACCGCGGTCAAATCGACCAATGAAACATTCGCCGTCGGCACCCGGATCGCGGCGCCGTCGAGCTTGCCTTTGAGAGCCGGCAGCACCAGTCCGATAGCGCGGGCCGCGCCGGTCGAAGTCGGCACCATCGAGAGCGCCGAGGCGCGCGCACGGCGGAGATCGTGATGTGGCCCGTCGACCAGATTCTGATCGCCGGTGTAGGAGTGAACAGTCGTCATCAGACCGTGCACGATCACGAAACTCTCGTGCAGGACCTTCGCGATCGGCGCCAGGCAATTGGTGGTGCACGATGCGTTGGAGATCACCTGGTGCTTCTTTGGATCGTAGGCCTCCTGGTTGACGCCCATGCAGAGCGTGACATCGGCGTTGTCGCCCGGCGCGCTGATGATTACCTTGCGCGCACCGGCTTCCAGATGGGCGGCGGCCTTTTCGCGTTTGGTGAAGAGTCCGGTCGATTCGACCACTATCTGCACGCCCATCTTCGACCACGGGAGCTTAGCCGGGTCGCGTTCCGCGAGCACCGTGATAGCGTGGCCATCGATCATGATCTGATTGCCCTCGGCCTTGACCTGCTGGCTGAGCGTGCCGTGGACCGAGTCATATTTCAGAAGATGGGCGAGTGTCGCGGCATTGGTAATGTCATTGACTGCCACGACCTCCAAATCCTGGTTGTGGAGCGCTGCGCGCAGAAACATCCGGCCAATCCGGCCGAACCCATTGATAGCGATCCTGGCCGCCACTGGTCCGTTCCTCCTTGAACCTTGAGAAGCTCCGAGTAGGCTTGAGACCAAACCAAGCCATCCAAGCCCAACCCGGAAAGCAAGATTAGCACAATCCAAGCCTGATGTGAGGCGGCTCCAGGTCTGGGAGGCGATGCGGCAACCCGGTGCCTGCATCGAAAGCAGATGCTGAATTGTTCAGCTCAAACCGGAAGCTTCTTCCTTCAACAAGCGCTCCATCAACCGCCGCATCCTGATTACGCCGCCATCGGTGGGAATCGCATGCATCGGCGCGCCCGGGTCGCGATCGAGCGCCTGTTGCTGTAGCTCCATCGCCCAGATGTCCTCGGCATTCACGGTTTTGATCAGATCGACCCCCTGCGCCGCCATCTCGGGCGTCCAGTCGTGGGCCATCAGCTTGAAGAAATGGGTGGTGCGCTCGGTCTCGGGCGTGATGCACTGATAGAGCGTGAAGCTGAACTTGCCGTGGCCCTGCGGGAGTGGGCTATCGATTCCACCCGCGCCGGCCTCAGCAAAACCGATCGGATTGATCAAAAAAGACGGCGCGATGAAGGTCGAGAGAATCCAGCCGTCGGCCCGCTCGCCGATGCCGCCTAGCCGCCGCCAGGTCGGCGGGGTCGGAACATTGGTCCAAATCCAATCGGCGAAGATGCGATCGCCCTTCTGGCCCACCTCGAGCTTGCCGTTTTCCATCAGGGTGTTGCCGATGCTCGAGGAGTTCTTGCGCGCGGCGTTGTGCAGGAAGGCGACGTGGAGCAGATCGCAAAGGTTGTCATTGATGAACATGTAATTGGCTTTCACGTAGAGATAGACCCGGCTGCCGTTGCTGCCAGCCGGCTCCATCAGGCTGCAATTGAGGATTTTGGCGGGGTCCGCGAGTTCCGCATCACCCATCCAGAGCCAGATGGCGCCGTAACGTTCCACTACCGGATAGCTGCGCACGGCGATGCCTGCGGGCGCCTTGTCCCGGCCGGGAACGCGCACGCAAGCTCCAGAAGCGTCGTAGCCGAGCCCATGGTAGCAGCAGACCAGCATTTCGTTATCGAGCCAGCCCTTGGAGAGCGGCATCAGCCGATGCGCGCAGCGATCATCGAGTGCAGCGATCTTTCCGCCGCGGGTGCGGAAAAGCGCCACCGGCTGGTTCAGGATCGTGCGTCCGAGCGGCTCGTCGCGCACTTCGTCGCTGAACGCCGCCACATACCAGTAGTTGCGCAGGAACATGATCGATCTCCACGCTGACGACTATCCGCTGCGAGGGAATCAGAGTCGGACAATGTTCGTCTTATAGACGAGCCGCGGCCTATACCGCAAATCTGCAGCTTCCGGCAGGCTGTTTCAGATCGGCGGCGAATCCGTATAATTAAAGACGTTTTGGGCTGAGCGGGATTTATGGTTCATGAGCTTAGCGGTGGGGCGGGCGTGACGGACCTGATTCTCGGCACGGGTCTCTTCGTGCAGGGGATTCTGGCGCTGCTGGTTTTCTTCTCGGTCGTAAGCTGGGGCATCATCCTCTACAAGTTTGGTCAGATTTCCTACGCGCGGCGTGAGTCCGAGCGATTCATCGCAATTTTCTGGGAATCCAAGAATCTCGCCGCGATCCATACCGCCAGCGTCGGGCTTAAGCGCAGCCCCGTCGCGCAAGTCTTCCGCGCTGGCTACCAGGAATTGCTGCAGCTTACGCGCGCCAAGCGCCAGGCGGTCGGCGCCGAGAGCGGCTTTTCGACCGATCTCGGCGGCGTCGAGAATGTCAGTCGCGCGATGAAGCGCCAGCAGAACGTCGAGTTAACCAAGCTCGAGGCCGGCCTGCCGTTTCTCGCCACCACCGCCTCGACCTGCCCATTTATCGGGCTGCTCGGCACAGTCTGGGGCATCATGACGGCCTTCATGGGACTGTCGGCGGCTCATACCTCGAATATCCAGGCGGTCGCACCCGGCATCGCCGAGGCCTTGATCACCACGCTGGCCGGACTAATCGCAGCTATTCCCGCGCAGGCCTTTTACAATCATCTCAACGCCAAGGTTCGCGAGTTGGATATCGAGATGGGCAATTTCGTCTCTGAATTCCTTAACATCGCGGAACGTCATTTCCTTTCGTAGGCGGTTGCGCGATGGCGTTTGAACCCGGACAACGCGGCCAACTGGTTTCACAGATCAACGTCACGCCGCTGGTCGACGTGATGCTGGTGCTGCTGCTGATCTTCATGGTCACCGCGCCGATCATCCAGCAGGGCGTGCAGGTCGCGCTGCCGCGGGTCAAGGCCGAAGGTCTGCCCGGCAAGGAAGAGCAATTCGTGGTCTCGGTCACCCGCAACAACGGGATCTATCTGAACGATACCCGCATGACACGCGATGAGCTGAGCGAAAAGCTGCGCGCGATCGCTAAAGAGCGTCCCGACCGCGAAGTCTTCATCCGCGCCGACCAGAGTGTCGCCTACGGTGATGTGGTATCGACGATGGCTGCCATCAAGGCGGCCGGAATCGATAAGGTCGGCCTGGTGACCGAGATGCCGGCGGCGGACGAATCGGGTGGCGCGCCGGGCGAACGCACCAGTGGCACGCCCGGACCTTAACGGCGGCCGGCAGCGGCTGGGTTATTTCGCAGCGATATCGGCCTCGGCGCTGGTCCATGCGGGGCTGGTGGTGCTGTTGCTCTTCGTATTGCCACAGTTTCTGCGCGAGAGCCCGGCCGAGCCGCCTGCCTATACCGTACAGATTCTAAATAACCTGCCCGCCGGCGACCTCGGAACGCATCGGCTGCCACCGCTCCACAAAAAGAGCGCGCGGCGCGAGCCACCACCGGAGCAGCAGAAATCGCCGTCGATGATCATTCCACCGCGCGAAACCGAACCCGATTCCAATGCCATCGCGCTCAACGAGCAACGGGCGACCGCTACCCCGACGCCGACGGCGACTCCGCCGCCACCTCCGCCCGAGCCGACGTCGACCGCGACCCCTCGTCCCCGGCACAGGCCTCGCGCAACGCCACGGCCTACCCCGCGGCCTCATCGCCGGCCGACTCCGGTACCGACCACCGTCGCGCGCCGTCATCGGGAACGGAACACGCCCAAAGCCGCGCCCAAGCCGCACGTGATGGTCGCGGAGGCGGAGCCGACACCCGACCTGAGTAGGCAGCTACAAAAGATCCACGAGGAGCTCAAGGCAGAAGCGAGCAAGGAAAAGAATCCCGAGCTTTCTAAGCCCGAGGAGGGCGGTCCGGTGGTGGCCAGCACCGGGAGCAGCGGCAAGGGTTATGGCGTCGGGCCGGGCACCGGCAGCGCCGGGATTCAAAAGGACCCGGAATTTCTGCTCTACTACGAGACCATCAGGAAGCGAATCAAGGATGCATGGAGTTTTCCGGGGGCAAATAATGATCTCAGCACGGAGGTGCTCTTCGCGATCGGCCAGAATGGCGAGTTGACCGGGGTCAAGATACTCGAGAGCTCGCGCGATGCTGCGTTCGACGACTCGGTGGTGCGCGCGATCCGGCGCGCGGCGCCGTTCCCGCCGCCGCCCGAGAAGTATCGTTCGCAGTTCGAGCAGGGGGTGGAGGCGGAGTTCAAACCAGGTGACTTGCAATCTTAGCTACAAAGGGCGGCGAACGGCGCGATGAGGCGATGGCTCGATTCTTCGACGACAGGTGTCCTGCAATCATGAGACGGCTTATCCCTATACTGGTATTGATCTTAATCGCATGCTCAAGCGCGCCCGCAGCCGCCCAGCCGATCAAGCTGCTCATCACCGGCGGTACACGGGTCTCGAACATCGCGATTTCCGGGCTTAAGAATCTGGGCGGTGACGACCAGGGAAGGCTCTCGGGGCGCTTTGTCTCGACGCTCAAGCGCAACCTTGAGTTGTCGGGCTATTTCAAGGTGCTCAACTCGCAGTCGTATATCGAAAACCCGCAGAGTTCGGGTATCGATGTAGGTCAAATCAATTTTGCCGACTGGAGCTCGATCAACGCCGACTTCCTGGTCAAGGGCTCCATCCAGGTCAATGGCTCCCAGGTTTCGCTGGTCGCGATGCTGTTCGCCGTCAGCACTCAGCAGCGCATGATGGGTAAGCGCTTCGTCGGTTCGCCCGCCGACGTGCGTGAGATGGCGCGGCGCTTCGCCGATGCCGTGATGAAGTCGGTGACCGGCGTGCGCGGCCCGTTCGATGCCAAGCTCGCTTTCGTCTCGACCCACGGCGGCCGCTTCAAAGAGGTCTACGTCTCATATCTCGATGGCGATGGGCTGTTCCAGATCACCAACAATCCAACCATCAACCTGTTCCCGCGTTTCGACCACAGCGCGAAGCATCTTATCTATCTTTCATATAAGACCGACGAGCCGGCGCTGTACGTGGTCGATCTCGCCGCCAAACGCGAAGTCAGAATCGAGAACGGTAGCGGGCGGATGGTGGGCGGGGCGCTCACGCCCGACGACGAGATCGTGGCGGCAATCGAAAAGAACGGCTACACCAATCTCTATCTGCTCGACGGTTCCGGCAACCAGATCCGGGCACTCACCCATACGGATGCGATCAACGTCAATCCATCGATCTCAACGGACGGCACACAACTCGCCTTCTGCTCCGATCGTTCGGGGCGCCCGCAAATCTACGTGATGCCGCTCGCGGGCGGCACAGCACGCCGCGTGACCTATCAGGGCAGCTATAATACGGCGCCCTCTTTCTCACCCGATGTGAGCAAAATCGCCTACGAAAGCCGCGAGGGCGGCCGTTTCGATATCTATGTGATACCCACGGCCGGCGGCACGCCGACCCGGCTCACCACCGGCGGCAACAGCACTTCGCCGTCTTGGTCGCCCGACGGCCGCTACATTGCGTTCAGTTCGACCCGCGAAGGCAACTCGCGCATCTATATTATGCAGGCGGACAACCCTAAAATTATCTCGGCACTTACGGAGGATGATGGCGATGATACAACACCAGCTTGGTCGTGGTGGCTTGGGGAGTAATTCAGGACGGCTGTGCCGCGCCACGGCATTGCTGTTCGTAGCGTTCGCGTTGGCGATCGCTGGATGTTCCTCGAACAAGCCACAGCAACCAGGTGCGGGGGCCGGTCAGAATGGGAATGGGCTGGGCGAAGGAACGCTCGGCGCCAATGGCCAGAGCAGCCTCAATAAGTTCAAAAACGGAGGCTCACTGGGTGGAGAGGGTCCGCTGGGCGACATCCATTTCGCCTTCAACGACTATACGATTTCGACTCAGGATGGCGAAGTCTTGAAGAGCAATGCCAAGTGGATGCAGGACAATCCCGGCTCGCGCGTCCAGATTGAGGGCCATTGCGATGATCGCGGCTCTGAGGAATACAACATCGCGCTCGGCGCCCGGCGCGCCCAGGCCGCCAAGGATTACCTCGAAACGCTCGGCATCCCTGCCGACCGCATGTCGACCATCAGCTACGGCAAGGAGCTGCCGCTGTGCACCGATCAGGACGAAGAATGCTGGGCCCAGAATCGCCGCGACCATTTCGTGGTTCAAGGCTCATAGTAGCGATGCACGAAGCCTCGACCGACCGATGGTGGAGAGTGATGGCGGTCGCCGCGATCGCGGCACTGATCGCCGGCTGCGCTGCAAATTCACCGGACGTGGATCAGCTAAGCAATAACCAGTTCGCCTTGCGCGGACTGATTGCCACCGACCGTCAGCAGATTGACGCGCTCAATGAGAAAGTGAGCCAGCTCCAGGATCAGATTGACGAGCTGCGTCATGGCGGCGGTGGCGGTAGCGGCAATTCAGCCGAGATGAAGGCGCTCGAGCGACGCGTGAGCAAGCTTGAGAGCGCCGCAAATACGTCCGGCGGCGCCGCCGCGCTGCCGCCCGGTGCCCCCGGCGCAGCATCGTCACCCGCAGCGCCGCCGATGCCCGGCGCGGCCGCGGGTGAGATCCCCGGCGCGCCGGCCCCGGGCAGTGGCGAGGAGGCGGCCGTTCCACCGCCCGCCCCTGGCGAAACGCCGCCGCCGGAATTTGAGACCGGTGCGCCGCCCGCCGGCGCGCCCGGCGAAGCTGGTGAAGAGAACGGCGGCGAAAACGCGCCCCCGGCGCCCTCGGCTGCCGAAGGTCCGGACTGGCACGCTGCGATCGATCGCGAAATCGCCGCAGCCAACGCCAGCAGCGATCCGGCTGCACCGCTTTACAGCAAGGGCCTCGAGCAGATGAAGGCCGGCCAGTATCAGGACGCGAGCGACCGCTTTTCCACCCTGATGCGCCGCTTTCCGAAATCGCCGCTCTCGGAGCCGGCTGAGTATTTTTCCGCCAACGCGCTGTACGAGCTCGGCAAATACGATCAGGCTATCCTGCAATTCAATGATCTCGCGATGCGCTTTCCGAACGGCCGTTTCGCCTGCGCCGCGCTGCTGCGCGAAGGCCAGGCCTTCATCCAGATCAACGACCGCATCGATGCGCGGCTGACGCTGCAAAAGCTGATCAGCGATCATAACGAGTGTCCCGAGGCTTCGGCGGCAAACTCGATGATGAAAAACCTGGCCAGCGATTAGCCGTGCCGTGTCATCATGGCTTACCATTGCGGTGAGCGCGGCCTCGCCGGCTGAAGATCGCCGATGGAGATAATTCACGACCTTGATAGCTTTGGGCCTCGGCCTTATCCGGTGCTCGCGCTGGGCAATTTCGACGGTGTTCATATCGGTCATCGCGCGATTCTGAAAGAAGCGATCGCGCGCGCCCGCAACGCCAGCGGCAGCGCCTATGCCCTGACCTTCGATCCTTTGCCCGCCAAGCGGCTGTTTCCCGATCGCGCGCCGCCGACGCTGGTGACGCTGGATGACAAGCTCGAGTTGCTGCGCGCCGCCGGACTCGACGGCGTGCTCGTGATCGATTTCACGCTCGAACTGAGCCGCGTCAGCGCCACCGAGTTCGTTCGCGATTATCTGCTGGGCAAGATCGGCGCGCGCGCCGTGGTAGTCGGCCACAGCGTGAGCTTCGGCCATAAGCGCGCCGGCAACGCCGCCGCGATGGTCGCGATGGGCCGCGAGTTCGGCTTCGATACGGTCGTGGTGGGCCCCGTCACGACCGACGGCCTCGAGGTCAGCTCCACCAAGATTCGCGAGTTGATCGGCGCGGGCGATGTGAAGTTGGCAGCGCGCCTGCTCGGCCGCCATCACTTTCTGAGCGGCAGCGTGGTGCACGGACGCGCGCGCGGACGCAAGCTCGGATTCCCGACCGCCAATCTCGCCAGCGACACGGAATGCATCCCGCCCGACGGCGTCTATGCAACTCGCGTGGTGCTGCCCGGCGGCACGATCTGCCCGTCCGTGTCGAATATCGGCAAGAATCCGACCTTCGACGAGGCCGCAAGGACGATCGAAGCCTACCTCTTCGACTTCGATCGCGACCTGTATGGCGAGCGAATCAAGCTCGAGTTCGTCGAACGGATTCGTGGCGAGCTCAAGTTCGAGTCGCCGCAGGCGCTCGCCAGCCAGATCGCCAGCGACCTGGCGCGCGCCCGCGAAATCCTCGCCCGCGCCTAGAGCGAATCTACGCCGCCGCTCACAGCGGGTTAGCGCGCATCTTAAACGGCTTAACGAATTTCAGCATGAAGCGATCCTGCTGGCCGCGATGCTTGAAGACCAGCCAGGTCCAATTGTCGTTCGGATTGCGCAGCGCACTCGAACTTCCGTCGAGCCGGAAGCCCGCTTCCGCGACCTGGTTGATCACGTACCGTTCGTCGATTCGATGCAGCGTGCCGACGTCGCGGGTGCCCGATCCGGCCTGCGCGCTGTTGTCGATTATTCCATAAACCCCGGCCTTCTTGAGCATCCGGAATATGTACTTGTTCATCCGGCGCGTATTGACCTTGTAATGGACCAGGTCGTGGTAGTTCATGTTGATGATCACGGCATCGAGCGAATCCGAAAACACCGGCAGCAGGTTCGGATCATCGGCCGGCTTCTCGATCGCCACCACGTTGCTGAGCGCGGGCTGTTTGAGCCGCTCGTGCCAGGCCGCGAGCATCTTGGCCATTTGCGGGAGGTCGGGATTCTGCGAGTAAACCTTGCCGGTGGGTCCGACCACCAGTGCCAGCAACTCAGTCGTGTAGCCGGCGCCGGCCGACAGGTCGACGACTTTCATCCCGGGCTTGATACCGAAGAACGCCAGCATCTGCGCCGGCTTGCGACCGGCATCGAGCGCCTTGTCGGCCGCCGGCCGATCCGGAGAATTGACAGCCGCGATGATATACGACGGAATCTGGGAGTCGGAGATTGGGGGGGACTCGTTCTGCGCACGCACCGGCAGCGGCATCGTCGCGAATGCCGCACCTATCAGGATGGTAGCCAAAATCGCCAGCCGCCTTCGTTTCATCTAGCCTCTCCTTCGCATGGGCCGCATTATCCTCACTGATGGCCGAATTTCGAGTCTACGGAAGCCAGTTTCGTAGCATTTCGTGTGCCGAGAGGGTAGAGGGCACCGGCGGGTGGTCGCGGCGTCCCGATTTCTCAGCGGGTCCCCTTGAGGCGCGGATCGTCGGTCGTGATGCACTGGCCTGATCGCAATGCCTGAATCAAAAATTCACGTTCGCCGGGACTGTTATGCCCCTTCAGAAAATGTTCCCGGTCGTTCGACGGCTCGCTCAGATCGCGCAGCGATTCGTGGCACATGAATTCGGTCGAAAACGTCTCCACTGGATACCAGCCACTCAGCGGAGCGGTAATATCAGGTTTAAGCACCCGCTTTTTCTTGGCTTGCAACGACGAAGAGACTAGACGGCTCGGCGGTATCATCAGATACCATCCAATCGTCACCAGCGCCGCGGCGTGCCGAAGTCTGATCCGGTTCAGCCTCATCCCTTCCAAGAATGACCATCTCGGGGCTGCTTTCCAAGCTGGTAGCGCGGGGACTAAGGTAAACAGCGTCCATAGATCGGATTCTTTCCTCGGGCGAGGCCCGGGTCGGGAGGTTGTTATGGCCAGCGCAGCGCCCCATAATCCGCCGTTTCGCGCCGAGCAGATCGGCAGTTTTCTCCGACCGCCGGAACTATTGCAGGCTCGCGAAGATCTGAAAGCCGGCAAAATCAGCGTCGAACAACTGCATCAGATCGAAGACCAGGCGATTCGCGATGTGGTCGCTTTCCAGGAACGGCTCGGCCTCGAATCGATCACCGACGGCGAGTTCCGGCGCGAAACTTTTTTCAGCGCCTTCTATATCCAGGGGCTTGGCGGCCTGCAGTACGATTTCGCGACGCCAGGCGATTGGTTTTTCGTCGATCGCAAGGGCCATAAGATCCCGATGGTCAATATCAAGGTGACCGGACGGCTGCATTGGAAGCAACCCGTCCATGTGAATGATTTCAAGTTCCTGAGCTCGCTTACCGATAAGGCGGTAAAAATCACGCTGCCCTCGCCAACCCATATCCATTGTCGCGCGGGCCGGGCAAATATCAGCAGCGAAGTTTATCCCGATCTCGATCGCTTCTGGGACGATATCGTCGAGGCGTTTCAAAAGGAGCTCAAGGCATTGGACGAGGCTGGATGTCGTTATGTCCAGATCGATGAGACCACCCTACCCTGCCTGCCCGATCCGCATGCGCGGGCGACAATGGCCGGGCGGCGCGAGGACTGGCGCCGGCTGTTGCTCGAAACTTACCCCGCGATCATGAACCGCTGCTTTGCGGGGCGGCCACCCGCGATGCATCTCGCGATGCATATGTGCCGCGGCAACAACCAGGGCCATTGGTCGTCCGAGGGCGGCTACGATATTGTCGCCGATACTTTGTTCAACCAAATCGATGTCGACTCCTACTTCCTCGAATACGACACGCCGCGCGCCGGCAGCTTCGAGCCGCTGCGCTTCGTGCCCAGCAACAAGACCGTTGTGCTCGGGCTGGTCTCGACCAAATTTCCGGAGCTCGAATCCAAGGCGGCCCTCAAGCAGCGGATCGATGAGGCCGCAAAGTTTTGCCCGCTCGATCAGCTTGCACTTAGTCCGCAATGCGGCTTCGCCAGCGCCTATGCCGGCAATCCGATTCCGACCGAAATCGAGGAAGCAAAGCTGCGCCTGGTGATCGAGGTCGCGCGCGAGGTCTGGGGTTCCTGATCCGTTGTCGATTCCGATAACAGCGGCGCTGCCCGATATCCACGGTGGCGAGTGGATGCGTTTGCGGCCGTGAGCCTCCGCGACCATCCGCTGCTCAAGGCCTGCCACCGTGAGGCTGTGCCTTATACGCCGATCTGGCTGATGCGCCAGGCGGGCCGCTACATGCCCGAATATCGCGCGCTACGCGAGCGCGTCGGGTTTCTTTCTCTGTGCACCAACCCGGAGTTGGCCGCCGAAGTGACCGTCACCGCGGTGCGGCGCCTGGGCGTAGACGCGGCGATAATCTTCGCCGATATCCTGCTGCCGCTGCTGCCGATGGGGGTCGGATTGCGTTACGAGGACGGTCCAGCGATCGAGCGGCCGATTCGCAGCGCCGCCGATCTCGAGCGGCTGGCGCCGGTCGATCCCGCCGCCTCACTGCATTTCGTCGCCGACGCGATTCGGATCGTGCGCAGCGAGCTTCCCGACCGTCCCGTGATTGGCTTCGCGGGCGCGCCCTTCACCCTCGCCTCTTACCTGATCGAGGGCGGCGCTTCGCGCGATTACCGCCATACCAAGAGCCTGATGTATCGCGAACCTGCGGCCTGGGATCGCCTGATGACGATGCTCGCGCGCATCACGGCCGATTACCTCGCGATGCAGGCCGCGGCTGGCGCCGAGGTCGTGCAACTTTTCGATAGCTGGGTTGGCGCGCTCTCACCAGCCGATTATCGGCGCTTCGTGCTGCCGCATTCGCGAGCATCACTTGCCTCGTGTGCCGGGCACGTCCCTGCGATCCATTTCGGCACCGGCACGGCCGGATTGCTGGAGGCGATGCGCGACGCCGGGGGCGAAGTTATCGGGCTCGATTGGCGGGTCGATTTGTCGGAGGCGTGGTCGCGGCTCGGACCCGGCGTGGCGGTCCAGGGCAATCTCGATCCGATCGTCGTCATGCTCGCTGGACGTGACGAGATTCGGCGCCAGGTCCGTGTGATCCTCGATCGCGCCGGCGGGCGCCCGGGCCACATCTTCAACCTGGGCCATGGCATCCTGCCGCAAACGCCGGTTGACAATGTAATCGCGCTGGTCGACATGGTTCATGAGATGAGCCGCCGCTGAACGTGCGATGGAACCCGCCTTTGACGCCGTGATGTTGATCGGATTCGGCGGTCCGTCGCGGCCCGATGAGGTGCGGCCGTTTCTCGACAACGTGCTGCGCGGAAGAGCCGTCAATCCGAAACGCATCGAAGAGGTTGTCCGTCATTACGATCGTATCGGCGGGCGCTCGCCGTATAACGAACTCACGCTCGGCCAGGCCGCGGCGCTCAATCGCGAACTCGCCAGCACCGGTATCGCGCTTCCGGTTCTAGTTGGGATGCGCAACTGCCCGCCGTATATCGCCGAAACGCTCGCCGCGCTCGATCGCGCTGGAGCGCGTCGCGTGCTTGGTTTCATCATGTCGGCCTTCGAATGCGAAGCGAGTTGGGAGCGGTACCAGCAATCCGTAAATGAGGCACGCGCGCAACTTGGGCGGTCGGCCCCCGCAGTCGAATACGTGGCGCCGTGGTCGGACGACCCGCTCTTTATCGAGGCCTCTGCCGCGCGCATCGCGGATGCCGAGAACGTGCTCACGCCGGCCGCGCGCCGCGATGCCCAGCTGATCTTCACCGCGCACAGTATCCCGGTCGCGATGGCCGCGACGAGTCCTTATGTTGAGCAGTTCACCAACGCTGCGCGCCGCGTCGCCGCCGCCCTCGCGATCGAGAACTGGACGCTGGCCTTCCAGAGCCGCAGCGGCGATCCGCGTGAGCCGTGGCTCGAGCCTGACGTTCGTGCCGTGCTCCCCGCCCTCCATGCTCGCGACGTGATCGTGATGCCGCTCGGCTTTCTCTGCGATCACGTCGAGGTGCTCTACGATCTCGATATCGAGGCCGACGACGTGGCCCGCACCACTGGCCATCGGATGATTCGCGCGGCGACGGTTGGTGATCATCCGGCGTTTATCCGAATGATGGCGACAATCGTGCGGCGCCATCTTGAGGGTCCGATCGCCCGCTGATATCTCAGTCGCAGATGGCGCAGCAGGTGGTAGTGGTGGGAGGCGGAATCAGCGGCCTGGCCGCGGCGTTCCATCTGCGCGAGCTTTCCGCTGCGCGCGGGATTCCGCTCGAAGTCATCGTGCTGGAGGGCGGCGCGCGCGCCGGCGGCGCACTCCACACCATCGCGCGCGATGGCTTTGTGCTCGAGGCCGGTGCCGATTCCTTTATCACCGACAAGACCGACGCCCTCGACCTCGCCGGACGGTTGGGCCTGGAGGCCGAGCTCGTCGGCACCCTGGAAGCCCATCGCCGAGCCTTCGTGGTTCGTGATGGAAAGCTGGTCGAAGTTCCGCGCGGCTTCTCGCTGCTGGCGCCGTCGTCGATCATGCCGATTCTCGGCAGCCCGATGTTCACGATTCCGGGCAAGCTGCGGATACTGTTCGAGCCGATGGTCGGGGCACGCCGCGAGAACGGCGACGAGACCCTGGCCGCTTTCATCCGCCGCCGCTTCGGCACGGAGGCGCTCGACCGGCTGGTTCAACCCCTGGCCGGCGGAATCTACGTCGGCGATCCGGAGCGGCTCAGCATGCAGGCCTGCTTTGCGCGCTTCGTTGCGATGGAGCGCGAATATGGCAGCCTGACGCGGGCACTCAAAACGGTGCAGAGAAATCCGGCCGGCGGAGCCAGCGGCGTGCGCTGGAACCTGTTCCTCTCGTTTCGCGCCGGGATGGCGGCGATCGTCCGCGCACTCGAGCTGAGCCTCGGCGAATCGATCCGGCTTGGAGCCGAGGTGGCCGAGATTTCCCGCCGCGCGAGCGGATGGACGGTCACGTTGCGCAATGGTGACTCGATCGAAGCGGCCGGCGTGATCTGCGCGGCGCCCGCCTATGCGGCCGCGCGCTTGCTGAAAGCGTCACTGCCGGCGCTGTCTCGGGCGCTGGCGGAAATCGAATATGCTTCAAGCGCAACTGTGAATCTCGCCTTCGATGCGGCCGTCGCGCGCGGCCTGCCGGATGGATTCGGCGCCGTGATACCCGCGATCGAACGCCGCCAGATCATTGCGGTGAGCTTTTCCAGTCTCAAGTTCCTCAACCGTGCGCCGTCCGGGAAATTCCTGATGCGCGCGTTCGTGGGCGGCGCACTTAATCCCGAGATGATGCGGCTGGAGACGGGCGCGATGGTCGACGTGATGCGCGAAGAGCTGCGCGATCTGTTCGGCATCACATCGGCGCCGCTTTTCACCCACGTCTGGCGCTGGCTCGATTCGATGCCACAGTACACGCTCGGCCATCTCGAGCGGGTCGCCAAAATCGAGGGGCTGGCCGCCGAGCCGGCCGGCTTCGCTCTCGCCGGAGCTGCCTACCGCGGCGTGGGCATCCCGGATTGCGTCCGCAGCGGCAAGCTTGCCGCCGAGCTGGTCTTCTCAGAGCTCGCGCCGCGGGTTTAGCATTGTGGGGCGATAAGCGCCCGCGCGCTGGGCGGCGCTTTCGACCCGATGAATCCTGAGACGTCCACCACGATAGACGATTCAGCTCGCTGGCCGCGCGTAATCGCCCATGCTGACATGGACGCCTTCTACGCCGCGGTCGAGATGCTCGATAATCCGGAGCTGCGCGGCAAGCCGGTGATTGTCGGCGGCCGCAGCCTGCGCGGCGTAGTCACCTCGGCCTCTTACGAGGCACGCGTCTTCGGCGTCCATTCCGCGATGCCGACGGCGCAGGCCCGGAAGCTCTGTCCCGAGGGCATCTTCGTGCCCGGCCGGATGGATCGCTACGTCGAGGTCTCGCGCGCCGTGCGCCAGGCTTTCGAACAATTCAGTCCGGTGGTCGAACCGCTTTCGCTCGACGAGGCGTTTCTCGATCTGACCGGCACGCAGCGCCTGCTGGGCGCGCCGATCGAAGTGGCGCGCGCGCTCAAGCGCCGGGTGCGCGAGGTGACCGGTCTGACCGTTTCGGTCGGCGTCGCGCCAATCAAGATGGCTGCCAAGATTCTGAGCGATATGTCCAAGCCTGACGGCCTGCTGGTGCTCGGTCCCGAGCACGTCCTGGCATTCCTGGAGCCCCTGCCGGTCGAGCGCTTATGGGGCGTCGGCCGAGTCACACTCGCGCGGCTCAACCAGGCCGGCATCCAGACGATCGGCGATCTCGCACGCTTCGACCTGGCGCAGTTACGAAGCCAATTCGGCTCGTTCGGAGCACATCTGCATGAACTCGCCAACGGCCGCGATCCGCGCACGGTAATCGGCGATTGGGAGCGGAAATCGTACGGCGAGGAATCGACCTTCGAGCATGACCATCGGCTCGATTCGCTGGAGCTGCGGCGCGTGTTGATCGCGCATGGCGAGGCGCTCGCGCGCCGGTTGCGCGCAGACGGCGTTCGCGCCCGCACTATTACGCTCAAACTGAAGCTTGCTCGGCCGCTCGGCGGCGGACGTTATCCATTGCTGACGAGAAGTTTTTCGATCGATTCAGCGACCGACGATGGCGCCGCCATAACTCGGATAGCGATCGAATTGATCACGCGGGTGAAGGTGCCGGAGAAAGTGCGCCTCGCCGGCGTGCAGGTCCATAACCTGGAGCGCTCCGATCCGCGCCAGCTCGGCCTGTTCGATCCGGCCGCCGCCCGCGAGCTCGCCAGGCGGAGCCGGCTCAATCGCGCGCTCGACGAGGTCACCCGCCGCTTCGGCGAGGATGCGGTCACGCGCGGACTGGCGCATGCGGATCGCGTCGCTCCGAGCCGTCGGATTAAGTGACCGGTACTGCGCAGGTTGAGACGCCCGCGGCCCAGACTACCGATAGAAAAGCATCAGGAAACTCCGCAACGTGGGCCTGAAAGCCAGGACGAAGGCGCCCACCGAGAGCCCGGCACCGATCGCGATAACGAGCGCCTCCTGCGCGAAAGCTCCGACGAAAATCATCGTAGCGGCAACCCCAAGAAATCCCGCCCGAATCGCTGGTGCGGATTGTTTGAAAAGCGGCATCTTCTCTCCTCCTCCCGTCCGCTGTGCCATCCTGCGACGGCCCGGCGTTCCCGTGCGCCAAAGAAGCAAGAGATGGGCCCGAAAACGTGGCAAATTTGCAGAGTGTAGACGCGTTTTATGATGACTGATCGCGGAGGTGATGCTGTTTTGCATCGAGTCCGTTGCCAAGCAACATCCCACGACCAATCGCGGATTCGGGCGCAGGGCAGCTAAGCTTTCTATTGGCTAGATTAATTGGCGTCTTGGCTGGTACGCATAAAACCAGAATCGTAGACGCCAAGATGTGCGATCGGCTCATCGTGCAACCCGGGCCGAGACCCTTTGACAAACTTTCGAGAACGTCTTAGTCGATAAACCCTCCCGTTGGAGGAGACAAATGGATAGATCGCAACTGCGAGACTCGAGCATGCTGGTCGACCTCGAGCGGCACACCGTCAGCCCGCGGGTTTTCGTCGACCCGTCCGTCTACGAGCTGGAGCAGGAGCGGGTCTTCGGCCATTGCTGGCTTCTCGTTGGGTGCGAATCACAGATTCCCGAGCCCGGCGACTTCATCACCAACTCGATGGGCGAGGAGCGGGTAATCGTCACGCGCGATGCGCAAGGCGACATCCATGTCCTGGTCAATTCCTGCCGCCATCGGGCCTCGCGTGTGTGCCGCATCGATTATGGAAATACCCGCAGTTTTACCTGCCCATACCACGGATGGACCTACGATCTGGCGGGCAAGCTGGTGGGAGTGCCGCGCATCAAAGAAGCCTACTACGGAGAGTTGAACCGCAGCGAATGGGGACTGCTGGAAGCTCCGCGGGTTGAAATTTATCGCAATCTAATCTTCGCCAACTTCGATCCGAACGCCGCCAGCCTGACCTCCTACCTGGGTGATGCGAAGTGGTATCTCGATGTGATCTTCGACCGGACCGCGGGCGGTCCGGTGGCGCTGCCCGGAGTCCATCGATGGACGGTGCGTGGCAACTGGAAAGTCAACTCCGAGCAACAGTGCGGCGATAACTATCACACGGACTATCTTCACCGCAGCGTGCTCGAGAGCGGCTACCTGGACTTGACGGTTTTTCGCGGTACCCAGCCGACCAGCCCGGACCTCGAGATTAAATGCGGCAACGGTCACGGTTTCATGATCCTGTCGCTCGGTTACACCAAAAATTATCCAAGCGAAGTGATCTCCTATGAGGCCGCGGTCCGTGAGGCTTCCAGGCGGCGGCTGACTCCCGAACAGGCGCATCTCGTCAACGACGGCCTGACCTACGTGGCCAACATCTTTCCCAACCTATCGATTATCGTCTCATTGGGCTTTGCCAGCGTGCGCGTAAACCAGCCTCGCGGACCAATGGAACACGAGATCTGGTCGCTCACGATGGTTGACAAGGAGGCTCCCCAGGCTGCCCGTGATTTCGCGCGCGATCAGCAGAACCGGACTTTTTCTCCCAGCGGAATCTTCGAGCAGGATGACGGCGAAATGTGGATGGACGCGACGCGATCGATGCGCGGCTTCTATCGGCGGCGCTTTCCGCTTCATTACGGGATGGGCGCGGGGCGCGGGCGCACCCGTCCCGACCGGCCCGGTATTTCTCATCCGCCCAACACCGAAATCGGGGTGTTCGGCTTCTACGAGCGCTGGCGCGAGCTGATGGAGCGCGATGAGGTATCACGATGACCACCGGCTTCGATGAGCATCGCGGTCGTTTCGAGGAGCTGTTGTTCCACGAAGCGGCGCTGCTGGACTCCGAGCGCTTCGACGAATGGCTGGAGATGATCGACGATGCGGTACGTTACTTCGCGCCGGTGCGCGCAACCCTGCCGCGAGACAAGGAAATCCTCACCCGCCACGAGCTGGTCGCCCATTTCGACGACAATAAGGCCGGCCTCGCCGCGCGCATCAGACGGATCCGATCCGGCTGGGCCCACGCCGAAGAGCCGCCCTCCCGAACGCGGCATTTCATCTCCAATGTCAGAGTCCTCGCGATAGACTCGAAAGCCGATACAGCGCAGGTCGCATCCAACTTCATAGTCTTCCGCAGCGCGGGCGATCGCGACGACCGAACTTTCTTCGGTACGCGCGAGGATTTATGGCGAAAAAGCGCCGATGCTTGGCGATTGCTCAACCGTATAATCATCTTCGATCATAACGTTATCGAGTCTATTTCGGTCTTCTTCTAGCTAAGTCGGCGGCGAGTTCGCCGATAGATTGTTAATCTGATCGCGGAGAGAATTACCATGGCTAATATCCTACCGGTCGATCGCCATCATCACATCGGCGTCGTCGTCAAAGACTATCGCCGCTACATAGAAGAGTTTTCCCGCTTCTTCGGTATCGAGCGCTGGGAAATCCGCCGTCAGGATGCCACGCGGATGCCGGATGCGACCCTGCACTGCAAACCGGTCAAGCATTCCTTTCTGTCGGTGCTGGGAAGTTCAGGCAAGATCGCGTTCGAGCTCTGCCAGCCATTGTCGGGCGATAGTGTTTACAGCGAGTTCCTCGAAACGCACGGCGAGGGGATGCATCACTTATTCCCCACGATCTGTTCGCCGGCCGAGTTCAGGCGTCTGAGACCCTGGCTCGAGAGCGAGGGCATCACGATTAGTCAGAGTGCGACGGTGTGCGATACGATCGAGTACTATTATTTGGACTCAACGTCGTATTTTGGCACCACCTTTGAAGTCCTATGTCCGCTGAGGGCGGACTGGCAGTCGGATCCGCGACTTAAGCCCGACGAGGTTATTACGATCGACAAGACAGCAAGTACACCGGGATGTCCCACCGAAAAAATCTACCACGCGTGTGTGCTGACCAGGAACAAGCGTTTGTCGATGCGCGATAATTATCAACGTCTGTTAGGCTTCGAGAAGTGGTTTGATTTTGACAATCAGACTGGAGTCTCCAGCCAGGATACGCATTATTTCGGCAGAAACGCCGAAACGCGTTTCCGGCTGTCGCTGGGGCGAAAGAATGACTTCGGAATCGAGATAGTCGAACAAATTTATGGGCCCACGATTTACCAGGACATGCTGGAGAAGCAAGGCGAAGGACTGAATCATATAATGACCACGCTGTGTGGTCCTGAAGAATTGGATCTGATAGCGAAGCGCCTCGAATCCGATGGCATGCCGATAATTCAGGACGGCCAGGGCGCTGACGTATATTATTGTTACGCCGACACGCGCGAAAAATTAGCGGGATTGTATGTCGAACTGCTCTGCCCGTTGTCTGACAGATTTTTATCCGATCAGGACATGCGCGAACTCATGATCGGAGAGGAATCATAACCGAACGCCCCGATTTCCTGGCGGACGATTGGCCTCGCCGCTCGGAAATCGGGGCTCGCTGTAATTCAGCTGGTCATTCCGACCAGACCAATTGGTTAGAACCAACTGGGATGATGGGCTCGCGCCCACCGGGCATCGTGCGCTTTCCACCAGTCGCGATCATGCCACTGATGCTGATCGTCCCAATCACCGTACTTATCCCATTCCGGATGATGAACTCTGACCCAGTCCGGGTGATGCTCGAACCACCAAGGGCCGGGATGCCATTCGTGATGTGAATCATAGGCACCCCACCCATGATGCACGTCAGCATGCACGAGAACTGGTACTCCCGAGAAGAAACCTACTACCAATGCTCCCGCTACCATCGTCCGCAATTTCATAGCTCTACCTCGTCCGCACTAGTAATCTAGCTGGCACTGAGTGCTGCATGTTCTTGACCGTCATCAGATACCAATTGAGTTATTCTGTGATCGGTCCGCGGACCTTTACGTTTAAGACGCCGGTAGTCAGATCCAGCGTGCCGCTGGCGATTTTGCCGACACCGGTTGCGGTAGGGCTTGAAGGCTCTACCAGTCCCCATCCGCCGATCAGAGTATCGGGCTTCGTACCAGTTGCGGGGCACGAGGTTCCTGCCAGGTCCAATGTCGCCGTCGCCGCATTAGAGGCGGTAAGCGCCATCTCGCCGAAAAAGGGGATACAACCGGTGTCCGCGAGCTCGTCACCGCTATCGAGCGTCAGGCTCACCGCCGCCACGTTGCCCTTTTGCTTGCTGAAGAAATCTCCCGTCGCAACCGCGGTCGGGATCGTCAAGCATACGCACGAGCCGCTTGCGCATTGCGCTGAGTAACCGACCGTGCAGGCACCGCCGGGACCGGTGCCGACCGTGGGTGCTCCGCCCGTTCCTACAACCTTGATCACTAGCGTCTTAGCGTGAGCAGCGTTCGCCGGGTCATCCTGCGCGCGCGCCGAAGCC
>DATJRJ010000100.1:0-5457 GCA_035504735.1 Binataceae bacterium (SeqCode) | reverse complement strand
TGAATCATGGCCGCCATCATGCGGCGAGTGGCAGCCTCGCCCGCATCTCGCGATCGGATTCCGATGACGCCACAAATTCCGCACATGCTAACGATTCACCGTTTGCCAAATTCACTTCGAAAATCGCGCGAATTGCAGTATAGCCGAAGGATTGGCCGGTGCGGCGGGGAAGCGGGCCTAGTGCGAGGAAGGGGGCAGGGTAAGACCCAGCGCGCGGATCGTGGCCGCGTCCGGCACGGCCTTGCCGCCCTGTTGCTTCACCACGTCGAAGCCGCCGTCGTAATCCCACATCGCCCAGCCGATGCCATGCTTTTCGAGCGACTTCCGCACATCCGAGATCCAGGCTGCGCGGTCGCCGGGATCGGCGTCCTTGCGATATACGCCGAACTCGTTGCAAATCACAGGGACGTTCCAGCGGCTCGCCCACGCGGCGACCTGCGAGATTTCTCCATCGATGCGCGCCGCGCCCCAACGGTCCATTCCGTAACGCTCGAGAGCCAGCCTGTGCACCGGATCTGGCAGCTGCGCCATCACCGCCTGAACATTCTCGGGATTCGAAGGGTACGGCACGCCTTTCAGCAAGTGCCAATAGTTCGCGGACCACGTGGCCCCCTGATGCGTGAAGACGTGCGGCTCGTAGAAATGGAACGCGTAGATCACGTTCGGATCGCGGAGCGGCTCGAGAAACACGAGATCATCGTCGTCCGACCAGTGCGCGCCCGTTGCGACGATCGTCTGGCGAGGGGCGCCTTCCCGGATCGCCGTAGCGAGCTTCGCCTCGACGCCGTACCAGCGATAGCTGTCGTTGCCGCCGGGCTCGTTGAGAATTTCGAAGAAGACGCGATCGGAATCGAGCGGCGCCCAATGCTGCGCGAGCGCACGCCAGAAGCCGGCGAACTCCTCGACGAACTCATCATCCGTCGCCAACCGCTGTTTGAAATCCGGAGCGGCATAGATGTTCACATCGACAGCCAAATCCTGATCGAGAAGCATTTTGATGGCGGCATCGAGCTGCGCCAGGTAATCGCCCGCGACCTGATCGGATTGCTTTTCGTGAAACATCGGGCGCGGATCGACGCTCAGGCGGACGTAATCGAACCCCATCGCGCGGATCAGAGCGATGTCCTGAGCCGTGATCGCGGTCTCGAAATGCTGTTGCGTATACGCGGACGGATCGGCCGATCCAGCGAACCACTTGCTCAAGTTGATGCCATGGCGCAGGTGCGCCAGCCGGGGCTGCGCGACTCCACCTTCGGCCGCGGGACCCTGAGGCTGGGCTGAGGCGTTCGGCCCCGCGATAAAAACAGCGAGAAGGAGAAAAGTCACGGCAAATCGTGAGCGCACTGGAAGAAGCCTCGCGGAGAACGATAGAACAGTCCTTCGGCTCCCGCAACCGCGCCAACCAGATGTCGGGGCGGAAACGAGCGGATATGGCATCGGGATGGTACTGGTACGCGCTATAACTATCGATCTGCGAAATCGGAATTTCTTTGACCTTGATAGGCAGGGAAACTCCGTTTTCTCATATCGCGGGAGGACGACCCCTTTCGGGGATATTGTAAATGGCCCATTAACAGGATGTTATACTGCATGCCGCACTGGCCCGTTTTGGCACATCACGTGCGAGAAGATGCGCGAGTTTAGGGTGCGCCGTTTTGCCTGGGGTCGGCGCGCAAAGCGGCGTAGCAAGAGGGAACTTATGAAAAACTGTCGTAACTGTTTGATCGCAGCTGTGGCGGTGTTCTGCGGGCTGATGCTTTCCCCTGGGATCACCCGCGCGGATGATTTGACGGGCACGGTCGGAATTTCCTGGATTGCCGACGGCACGACGTACGCCACGGGTACGATACCGGTAGGGTCGTCACTGTCCTGCACCACCTCGACTTCGTCGATCTGCACTGACTTTGCCGGCCTTGGGACCGAGACGTTCAGCGTGGGCACCTCTTCCGTTTCCTATTCCATCTCAGGCTTCCCTGCCGGAGATTACAGCGGCACTACTAACGGCTTCGAATTCGCTGATTTGACGTTCGCTAGCGGTGATCCGTTGATTGGCTACACGATCGCATCAAGCTCGTACCCACTGACGGCTTCCGATATCACACTCGGTCCCTCGTCAATCTTCATCGACCTGACGGGATTTCCGTTCGATGGTTCGTTCACAATCGATCTGATCTCTGGGCCGGCGGTCGGGACGCCCGAACCATCCTCGCTCGCGCTGCTCGGAATCGGCCTCCTTGGACTGATCGGCTTCGCAGGCAAGCGCCTTGCAGTGGGTCGTTTCGTGGTCGAGGCTAGCTGAGTAACAGCATCTGATGGAATTTCAGGGCGGTCGGGCTGCGGGCTGGTTACAGCTCGATCTGGACAAGGCCTGACTTGCCCGCCGATCGCCCGTCTTTCGCCATCATTCCTGCGGTCACAATTCCCGTGCGCACGAATGACTTCTCGCAATCCGCCGAAGAAGGGCCGCGCATATTCCCTTCCATATAAGCAAGGCCCGGGCAACGCGTACAGCTGCCCGCGTGCGTGCAGCCGGAACAGGTAGTCAGATGCTTCAGGCGGATCGCGCGGACCTCGTTGAGTTGCGGCGAGTGGCGCCAGATATCGAGGAACTTCTCCCGCCGAACATTTCCGCACGTTAGAGGGAATTGCACACACGGATAGACGTCGCCGTAGGGCGAGATGTAGCAGGAAGTGTGTCCCGCGCTGCAAGGGAGGCCTTCGAGGACGTCTTCGCTTACCGGCACTGGCGGTGCGCAAAAACTCTCGACGTCTCCCACCAAGGTGGGGTCGTGAAAATAGCTCGAAATGTCGCTTCCCTCCACCCGCAAGCGCAGCACAGACGTGTTTCCGTCCATCATCGGCGTAATCGTGGGATCGAGCGTGTAATGCGCGCCCAGTTCCGTGGCAAGCGCCTGGACGCCCGCCGTATCGGCGCGATTGCTTCGCATCAATACGTTTGCGATGTTCACCCGCATCCCATGCGATCGCAGCAGTCGAATTCCGGCAAGGGTTCGATTCAGCGAGCCGGGGATTTTGGTGATCGCGTCGTGCACTTCGGGCCGGTGAGAGTAGACGCTCACTTGTACCTGCTCGACACCCACCGCGCGAAGTCTCGCCGCTTCCTTTTCGCGAATGAGCACGGCGTTCGTTTTCAGTTTCACATTGAACATAAGCGAACGGGCGTATTCGATGATCTCGAAGCAGTCGCGGCGCATCAGCGCCTCGCCGCCGCTCAGAGTCAAAAAAAAGACTCGCGCGTCCGCGAGCTGGTGAAGGAGATTCTTGATCTCCGTGGTCGACATTTCGCCGTGGTCTTCATGGTCGAGATAGCAATGCTCGCAGCGTTCGTTGCAGCGGTAGGTGATATCCAGATGCGCGCTCAGAGGCACACCCAACTCGAGAGCCTTGCCGACCAACTCCTGCATCAGACTCATGGCGCCTCCGCCGCGGGCCGCCCGGCCACGGCCTCGGCGATCGGCTGAGTCGAAATAGATAAGATTCCCCGCGTGGCCAACTCTTCGACGAGATGTTCCGCATCGCGATAGGCGACATCCGGCGGGACGTCGAACTCCGCGCAAATGCGCTGCTCTACAATTTCGGCAAGGGGAGTTCGGCCATCAGCGGCTTCCCAGATCACCGTCGCCACGTCGCTCAAGCTGAATAGCCTCGAGTCTGCCGCCGACATGATCATCATTTCGCCGCCCAACACGCGCGCAGCGACCGCCTTCGACCGTGCGATGTATTTGTCGCTCACCGTATCAATTCCCAGGCTCTTTCATCCGGCGCGAAAACAAACCGCGCGACGCGAACGCGCGACACAAACTCAAGGGCAGCTTCGAATACGCGCCTCACCAATTCCGGATCGTGCGCGAAGAACAGAATATTGCGCATGAGGGCGTGCGCCGCATCGGAATCGCCCATAGGAACGATGCGATTGTCCGGCCCTTTTTCCAGGAAATAGAGTGCCTCTAGCGGGGCCTTCAGATTCGTTCCCACGCGAGCCAGTTCCCCGGCAAATGGGGTGCCATAAGCATGATAACCGTTCCCGCTCCTCCGAATATACGAAATCTCATCCGTGAGCAGCGTCGCATCCGCAGGAGCGAGCCGCGACATCGTCGTCTTGCCCGCTCCCGAAACGCCCGCGAACACAAACGCGCGGTCGTTCCGCACGCCGCTTGCGGCGTGTATAAGGAAACCGCCATCTTCGGCCAACACGAGCGAATGGATGATGCGCATCACTGCGTCGAGCGAATAGGGGTTCGGCGATTGACGTACCCAGCCTCGGCACGATTGCGCATCGAATTCAGCACGGAAGTCGCCGCGCTCGATGCGCCACACCGAGCCGCTTCGGGTAACTCGCACGTCGCCTGGCATGCTCGCGGCGGGCGCGTGAAGATGAATTTTCAGTTGGCAGCCGGGCTCGGCCGTAGCGTTGACAAAGCCGACGTAGCGGTCTTCGATCAGGCGGCGAAAATCCTCATCGTCGGTCTGCAGAAAAATGGGGATGCCGCCGATTTCGACCGTCGCACCCGATTGCCTGGCGTGGGCCGTGTCGACAATTCGCGGAGTGGAAAGACCGGCCGCCACTAGATTGCTCCCTCACCTTGGCATTCGATCGGGTTGCAGGCGGAGATCGAAACCCGGTAAAGGTGCAATCGCAGCAAATGCCATCGCAGCAGCCATTTTACGCTGCGGCCAGATCGCCGCACCATCCATCGAAGCACATGCTGTCTCATGGCGGCACGCGTGTCGCCCAACTCGATTCGGTTACCGCGCCGAATTACAGCCGTCACGCGGCCGAGCAGTTCGTCTTCGGCGAATGGCGGATCGTTCTTGCTGAGAGCGTCGCCTCGCGCGATTAGCCGAGTGGACTCGCCTTCTTGGGTCCTATCCATCAGCCGATGCGCGCAGAAGAATCCTTGCCTGAAGAACAACATCACCTCGCCTCGGCGCGCGGTCTGGGCAGTCTCGCGGCGAACAACGATGATATCTCCGGGGAAAAGCGTGGGAACCATGCTGGCGCCGCGCACCACCGACCGAACCTCACCGAACGACCGCAGCATCTCCGTCGTAAGGGTTAGGACGATGTCTTCGCTTCGGCGGTTACCCTGTGCGCCCATGATACCTCGGGAGTTACGAATTCTGGGCGTTCGTGTGGCAGCCGGCCTGCGTACCGCCGGGGGTCTTGCCGCAGGTGAGCGCCATCGTTTCGAAAACTTGCTCCTCACGGAAGGAAGGCTTTGTGTAACGCCTCTCGAGCCCTGGCGATGGATCGGTCGTCTTCGGTGCTGCCGCAGCATGTCCCTGTTGGTCGCTCATGTTTCTACTGTAACCCCGCTTGAGTCAGTTTAACAGCGCAATAACCCATGCCCGTGGTGCCGCAAGTCCCCGTCCCCCCCAGAGTCCCGAAGTAGATGCTCGATGCTTGCGGGTCGGTACTTTCGTTGTCCGGAATGA
>DATJRJ010000099.1:0-13554 GCA_035504735.1 Binataceae bacterium (SeqCode) | reverse complement strand
CGGGAATGTCCACCATCAACAGTTCCATCGGCTCCAGGAGCGCGCCGTCGGGCGATTGACGGGTCACCACGGTCGGCTTGGAGACCGCCACTTCGTAGCCCTCGCGCCGCATCGTTTCGACGATCACCGCCAGTGCCAGCTCGCCGCGCCCGGCGATTCGCCACGCATCGGGACTCGACTGATCGACACGCACGCTGACGTTGCGCCGCGCTTCCTGGTCGATACGCTCGCCGAGCTTGCGCGAGGTGACGTAATCGCCCTCGCGTCCGGCCCAGGGCGAGGTGTTGACCGCAAAGGTCATCGCGACGGTCGGCTCGTCGATCCGAATCGGCGGGAGAGCGCGCGGCTCGGCGAGGTCGCTGATGGTCTCGCCGATTGCGACATCTTCGATTCCCGCCAGCATCACGATATCGCCGGCCACGGCCCGTTCGAGCTCGATGCGCTTGAGGCCGTTCCATCCGTAAAGCTGCGCCAGCTTGCAATCGATCCGGCTGCCGTCGAGCCGGCACAACGCATAGCTCGCACCTGCCCGCAGCTCGCCGGCCAGCAACCGTCCGATCGCGAGGCGGCCGACGTAATCGTCGTAATCGAGATTGTTAACCTGGAGCTGGACGGGAGCCTCGGAGTCGATCTCAGGTCCGGGTAGATGGTTCACGATCGCTTCGAACAACGGCCGCAGATCGACACCCGGCTCGCGCGCGCTGGCGCTCGCCGTGCCGGTGCGGGCGTTGGTATAGAGCACTGGAAAATCGAGCTGCGCTTCGCTCGCGCCGAGATCGATAAACAGGTCGTAGATTTCGTCGAGCACCTCGGCCGGGCGCGCATCGGAACGGTCGATCTTGTTGATGCAGATCACGGCCGGCAAATGCGATTCCAGCGCCTTGCGCAGCACGAAACGGGTCTGCGGCAGCGGGCCTTCGCAGGCATCGACCAGCAGCAGGATACCGTCGACCAGTGTCAGCGTGCGCTCCACCTCGCCGCCGAAGTCCGAATGGCCGGGCGTATCGACGATATTGATACGGGTCTCGTGCCAGACGATTGAAGTGTTCTTGGCCAGGATCGTGATACCGCGTTCGCGCTCAAGCGCAAACGAATCCATCACTCGATCGACCACCTGCTCGTTGGCGCGAAACGCACCCGCCTGGCGCAGCAAGGCGTCAACCAGCGTGGTTTTGCCGTGATCGACGTGGGCTACGATCGCGACGTTGCGAAGATCTTGCCGTTTCATCTAGATACTAAAAGGCGACCGCACCGACGACCGGGCGGCCGCACCTTCACGAGTGTACCCGCCATCCCGCGAAGTGTAAACGCGGGGTCGCCGGGAACTCGATTAAGGGACGATGACGGCCAGCGCGTTAGGGCGCGGGCGGTTCCGGCGGCGCCGCCGGATTGCTCGCGTTCTGATTCTGCAACTGCTGGATGAGCTGCGCGATATCCCGGACTTCGACGATCTGCCAGCGGCCGCTCTCGGCGTCGCGCGCGAGCCGGATGTCCCAGACCCGTCCGTGCGGGTCGGTGAAATGCGTATACGCGGTATCGCCGTTGCGATGCAGCATCGCTATCGCCCCGACCACCGCCAAGCCCGGCATCTGCACGTTGTGCGCGCCGTCTTCGACCTGGCGCTGGGCCCAGGTCTCGACCATCGCTGCCAGCGGCTTGCTGAACATGTCGACGGCGCCCTTACCGACCAGTTGCCCCAGCAGATTATCCGGACCGGCCTTGTCCTGGACCATCTCGTAGCCCGCGTGCTTGACCACGCTCGGAAAGTCAACGTAGGTCGCCGCCGTCGCGCCATCGCGAGCATCGATCGCGCGTTTGAGCTGATAGATCGCCCAGGACGGAGTATTGGGCAGATAGAGCAAGGCCCATCCCGCGATCACGGCGACTACCAGGACCGCGGTCCAATGCCTGATTGCGAAGCGTGCCATCAATTTATCGCGATATGCGGCGATCCCGGTTCAATGCGATTTGTCGAGCAGGCTGGCCGCCGCGCGGTCCATCAGCCACAAAATCTCGCCGTTCTCAGGCGCGACCAACTGGGCCGGATAGCGATCTGAGTCGCGCGGGCCCTCCAGCACTTCTTTGACCGCGGCCGCCTTCTCCGCACCGGTCACCATGAACATCACACGCGTCGCATGGTTGATAACCGGGGCCGTCAGGGTCAGGCGATGCGATTGCTCGGCGGTAACCGTCACTGCCATCGCGAGCCGCTCTATTTCATGCAGCGCGGGCTGGCCGGGAAAGAGCGATGCGATGTGCGCGTTGGCTCCCAGACCCAGCAACACCAGGTCGAAGCGCGGCCGATCACCTTCCGCCAGCGCAAAGCATCGTCGCAGCTCATCCTCGTAATCGAGGGCGCCCTGCTCGGGCGGTTCCTCGCCACGCATTCGATGGATCTGCTCGGGCCGGAGCGCGAGCTTCTCGAGCATCGTGCGGTTCGCCATCCCGAAGTTGCTGGCCGGATCGTCAGGTGGGACGCAGCGCTCGTCGCCCCAGAAGAACTGCACTTCCTTCCAATCGACGCTCAGGCGAAAGCGCGTCGCCAGCAGCTCGTAGGTGGCGGCCGGCGTCGTTCCGCCGGTCAGGCACAGATTGAATTCGGCGTGAGTACAAATCGCCTCGCTCGCGAAGTGGGCGATCTCCTCGGCCGCGCGCACATGCGTCGACGGCGCGTCTTCCAGCACCTGAATCTGAGGTTCGCTCATATCTACCGGCCCGTGTGGTGCGCGAGCAGCTTGACCGCGTGCTCGACCACGTTATCGATCGTGAAACCGAAGTGTTTCAGGACCTCCTGCGAAGGACCCGATGCTCCATAAGTCGTCATTCCAACCACGTCGCCATCCAAACCCACCCAGCGGTACCAGCCTAGCGGCACCGCCGCTTCGATAGCGAGGCGCTTGCGCACCGCCGGCGGTTGCAGCGAATCGCGATAGGCCGAGTCCTGGGCCGCGAACAACTCGGTGCACGGCATGCCGACAGGACGGATCCGGGTTAAAATCGAACGGGTCGGACCCGCCCCGGTTCCACGACTTCGGGAACCTTCCGCCGCGATCACTCCATGCTTTTCAAAATCGCGCGCCAGCGCAAGACCTCTCAATGCTCAAGCTAGACACGCTCTCGACTTTTAACGAAATTACAGCGTCGCGAGCCTTAGCGACGCAACGAAGTGCCGGAAATAGGGGTAGATACGAGTAGGCCATTGATGGCGCACCCATGTCATCATCCGTGCGCCCCGACGGAGATCTGGCCAATTGCCGTTCTAGTTTCCGATCTCTGATAACTTGCGCTGCTGGGAACCTGAGCGGCCGTCCGGAGTTTTCAGATATTCGGACTATCGGGACGGGCTTACAGAAGCCGCCAAGCTAGCCCCGCTCCGATGGCGATCAACGTCAGCGCTGTTGCGAGATCCCACATGGTTTTCCCTCGAAATCTTCGAGACGCGCCGGTGATGGCAAACCTTTCCTTCTCCCAGAAGTTGCAGTTCTCATCATTACGACGAGGATGGGACCCATACGGTTGACCGTTATCCGCTGCAATAAAGCCCGCACGGAGTCCGATGCCAGGTAAATCGGTGACCAGGAAGACTCTGATATATGTTTGGCTCCCGCTGATTTGGCTCTCCTTTTTCGGGACGCTAATGATGGCCGCGTGGCTTTCCCCGGGCCGCTACAACTGGCGGCGTCAGGCGATCTCCAAATTGCTCTATCCGCGAAACGATCCGGAGTTTCATACCATCGCATCCCTAGGGATTGTTGCTACCGGGCTGATGATGATCCCCATAGTCGTTTACATGCGCACCCGATTACGGAGCATTTCGACGATCGCCGTGGACGCCGGCAGCGCCGCCTTCGGTCTCGGAGCGATCGTTCTGGTTCTTGCCGGCGTCGTGGTTTCACACCCAGCGCACGGAATCTCGCCCTTTCCGAGACTGCATGAAATGCTTGCCCGCACGGCCGCGATCGCGCTCGGGGTGGGGATGCTGGTGCTCTGGGGATGCGCGGCCAAAGGATATTTCGGGTCGTCCAAACGAGCCGATCAATGGCGTTGGCTCCTCGTAAGCTGGAGCCTGCTGACGCTGCCCGCGCTTTCGATCGCGATACTGAGGCTGGTGGCCGGGGCGCGCTTCCAGTTGTCGAACCCGGTCTATCGGGCCTTGGAAAACCGCAGCCTCTGGCATCTGGGATTCTGGGAGTGGATCGGATCGGCGGCCATATTTCTGTTTCTGCTCAGCGCCGTGCTATTTTTACCCGAACACGCCGCCGATTAGCTGGCATGGATCATCGGCGCGCCCATCGGACCGCAGCGTCAGCGAGTATCTTTGGCGGGCCGGGGATTTCTGATAAAAATCTGGCACTGTCTTTGAGGAAGCGGGTGTAAGATGAGATCACGTGTGGACCGGCGGGTGGTGGTGACTGGCCTCGGCCTCGTCACGCCGCTTGGTACCGGGCTCGAGAAAAATTGGGACTCACTGATCGCCGGCCGCTCCGGTATCGGCCCGATCGATCGCTTCGACGTCGCCGATTTTCCTTCGCGCATCGCCGGCGAAGTGCGCGATTTCGATCCGCTGGAGTGGATCGAAAAGCGCGATATCAAGAAGATGGACCTGTTCATCCAGTATGCGATGGCCGCGGCCGAACAGGCAATGAATCAATCACAGTTCAAGATTTCCGAGGACAACGCCGACCGTGTGGGCGTCATGATCGGCGTCGGCATCGGCGGCCTCTGCACGATCGAGGAAAACCACCTGCTGTTCCTCGACAGCCGCCTAAAGCGCGTGACCCCGTTCTTCATCCCCAAGCTGATCGGCAATCTCGCTCCCGGGCATATCGCGATTCGCTACGGTGCCCGCGGCATCAACCTGACCACCACCAGCGCCTGCGCTTCGGGCAGCCACGCGATCGGCGAGGCTTTCCGGATGATTCGCTCGGGCTACCTCGACGCGGCGATTACCGGCGGCGCCGAGGCCGCGCTGACACCGCTGGGCGTGGGCGGTTTCATCGCGATGCGCGCGCTTTCGACGCGCAATGAAACGCCCACCGCCGCCAGCCGTCCGTTCGATCGCGATCGCGACGGCTTCGTGATCTCAGAGGGCGCGGCCGCGCTGATCCTTGAAGAACGCGAGAGCGCGATCAAGCGCGGCGCCACCATCCTGGCCGAGATCGCCGGCTATGCCTGCAATGCCGACGCCTATCACATCACTTCGCCCTCGCCCGACGGCGCCGGCGCTGCGCGCTGCATCCGGATGTGCATGGAGGATGGCGAGCTCGACTTCGGCGAGGTTGGTTATATCAACGCGCACGGCACCTCGACGCCGCAGGGCGACCTGGCCGAGACTCAGGCGATCAAGCGCGTCTTCGGCGAGCAGGCAGCGCGGATTGCAGTGAGCTCGACCAAGTCGATGACCGGCCATACGTTGGGTGCGGCCGGCGCAATCGAATCGGTCTACACCGTCCTCACGATTTCGCGCGGGATAATCCCGCCGACTATCAACTACGAACATTCCGACCCCGAATGCGATCTCGATTACGTGCCGAATGAGGCGCGCAAGGCGGCCGTGAAACTGGCGCTGAACAATTCGTTCGGTTTCGGGGGCACCAACACCACGCTGGCTTTCCGGGCGGCGTCGGATAACTAGCGGACGCTTAGATGGGCTCCAGAATCGTTGGTACCGGCCGCGCTTTGCCACGCACGCGGCTTAGCAATCAGGATCTCGAACGCCAGCTCGACACGTCGGACGAATGGGTCCGCACTCGGACTGGGATCGAGCAGCGCTATGTGCTGGTGAGCGGCGAATCGCTGGTCGATATCGCCGCCGAGGCGAGCCGCACGGCGCTTGAGCGTGCGGGCCTCGCGCCCGCGGCGCTGGAGGCGATTATCGTCGGCACGGTCTCATCGGACTTCGGCTTCCCGTCCTTCGCCTGCCAACTCCAGAACCGGCTGGGAATTACCGACATCCCGAGCTTCGACGTCGCCGCCGCCTGCTCGGGCTATATCTACGCGCTATCGGTGGCCGACGCCACGATGCGGGCTGGCGACTGGAACAAAGTCCTGGTGGTTGGCACCGATGCGCTTTCGACCATGGTCGACTGGAACGATCGGCGCACCGCGGTGCTATTCGGCGATGGCGCCGGGGCCTCGGTGTTAGTCTCGGAAGCGGGGCCGCGGGGCATACTCGGCAGCGTGCTGCGATCAGCGGGTGAGCATTGGAACCTGCTCTCGGTGCGTAATGCGGCCGGTACGCGATGCACCTTCGACGCCGAAATCCGCCGCGCCGCTGACGATGCGATCCAAATGCGCGGGCCGGAGTTGTTCCGGATCGCGGTGCGCAGCATGGAAGAGGTCACGCGTCGGGTGGTCGAGAAGGCCGGGGTGCGGCTCGAGGATGTCGCCCTGGTGCTGCCTCATCAGGCCAACGCCCGCATTATCAGCGCGGTTGCGGAGCGGCTCGGACTCAGCTCCGACAAAGTCTTCGTCAACGTCGATCGCTACGGGAATACCTCGGCCGCTTCGGTGCCGATCGCGTTGGACGAGGCTCTGGAAGCCAAGCGGATTCATGACAACGACCTGGTGCTGCTCAACGCCTGCGGCGGCGGGCTCACCTGGGGCGCGAACCTGCTGCGCTGGTAGCGCTGCGCGGTGGGGCCGCGGCGCGAGCCCGGCTATCACATCATGCTCGACGAACTGCTCAAGCGTCGCCTGCTGCTGATTCTCGGCAAGGGCGGAGTCGGCCGCACCAGCGTGAGTGCGGCGCTCGGGCTGGCGATGGCCCGCGCCGGCGCACGAGTTTGCGTGGTCGAATACGACAGCCGCGCGCCGATGGCCGCGCTCTTTGGACGCGAACCAAGCTACGAGCCGATCGAGGTCGAGCCCGGGATGAGTCTGATCGCGCTCGACGGACCGCGGACGCTGGCCGAGTACCTGCGCGTCACGTTGCCGAGTCCCGCGATGCTGCGCACGATTATTTCAAGCCGGCTCTACAATTATTTCGTGCTGGCGGCGCCCGGGCTGCGCGAGCTGATAATGATCGGCAAGCTCTACCACGAGATCGAGCGGCGCCCGGCCGGCCAGCCGCCGTGGGACCTCGTAATCTTCGACGCCCCGGCCTCGGGACAGGCGCTCGATTTGTTGCGGATGCCGCTGACCGCGGAAGAGACTTTCGGTGCCAGTATCGTGGGACACGAGGCGCGCAACGTAGCCGCTTTCCTCCGCGATCGAAAACGCAGCGCCGTGCTGCAGGTGGCGACCGGCGAAGCGCTTGCGATGTCGGAGACGCTCGAGTTTCATGCGGCCCTGAGTGGAATCGGCATGGAGCCGGCGGCGGTCGTCTTCAATCGCCGGGTGCCGCTGCCTTTCGGCCGGGCTGAGATCGCGCGGCTCACGCGGCTTCTCGCGGCGGGCAACGGAAACAAGCTCCCGCCGTTTATCCGCCGCGCGAACCGGCTTTTGATGGAGTCGCGGCGCAACGATGAAGCGGTGCGAGCCCTTAAGGACGGCTGCGGCCCGCTGATCGAACTGGCGGACCATCCGGAAGCTCACGGCCGCCCACTGGTCAAGTTGATAGCCGCCGAAATCGCGCAGCTGAGATCCGGCGTCGAGCCGCGAGCCGCGGGTCAGGCGCTATCATGAGTAAAAATCCAACTGAATTATAGGTGACGATGTGAAGCCACGAGTCCTCGCAATTGGGATCGCAATCTTTCTGTTCGGCTTGAGCGCGGCGGTGCCGGCCGGCGCGGCGGAGGCGCGGCCCTGGCTGTGCCGCGACAAGCCGGTCTTCTCATCCGATCACGCGATGCGATTTGAGGCCGCGCGCCAAGACGGACGCTGGCTGCTGCTGCTGATGACATTCGACGCGATGGGCGGCCATGACGGCTTCACGATCGTCGAGTCGCAAGACCTCAGCAGCACTGTCCCGAACCGTGGCGGACAACTCCCGGCCGGCCGTTACTTCGCGGTCGCGCAATATCTCCAGGGCGGTGAATGGATTTGCCCAGGTTACGCGCAAAAAAGCCCGATCTACAAGCCGAACCAGGTCGCCAGTATCTGTTACGACGAGGAATCGGCCGGCTGCGCCGTCAAGCTGATCGTGTCGCCGGTTCCGTCGGGCGCCGGCGCTTCGTCCAATCCCTCGACCGGCCACTGAGTACGACAGAAGCGTCCTATGGATGAATTCATGAGCGCCGCTATTGAGCAGGCACAGATCGGGCTATCGGAAGGCGGAATCCCGATCGGTTCGGTGCTGGTCAAAGACCAACTGATCGTCGGCCGTGGCCGTAATCGGCGGGTTCAGGATCGCGATCCGGTGGCGCACGCCGAAATCGATTGCTTGCGTAATGCCGGACGAATCGGCGGCTACCGCGGAGCAACACTCTACTCGACGCTGACTCCGTGTTTCATGTGCGCAGGCGCGGCGATTCAGTTCGGGATCCGAAAAGTCGTGATCGGCGACATCGAGACCTACGCCGACACGCTCGATTTTCTGAAAGCGCATGGCATCGAGGTGGTAGCCTTAAAGCTTACCGAATGCCAGCAAATGCTCGCCGACTTCGCGGCAAACAATCCGGACCTCTGGAAGGAAGACAAAGGCGATCTGTAAATGAGCAACGGCGCAACGCGTCGTTCTAACGGGCACTCTCCCGGTCACGACGCCTGACTGCTTGGGGAGCCAATCGGCAAGGCGGGAGCGAGAAAAATCCCGCCCCCACCCCACCCTTGGCCAGTCAAGGCAAAAGGGGGAAAACCTTGGCCGGCACACAAACCCTTATGTATGAGTATTGTAGAGACCAATCAAGTTTAACCCAGTCAGGATGGTGAGAGGCTAGGCGCCCTCCTGCCCTCTAAAACGGCCAAGCGATGCCAAAGCCAAAAATGACGCCATTGCGGCGGTGAAGGCGAACGCGATCGCCCATCGATAGGTGCCCGTATAGTCGATAATCACGCCCGCCAACGGCGGCCCAGCTAAAGCGCCGAATCCGCTGCTCGTCCAGAGGACCCCCATCAAGGTGCCTAGCTTGCGCGTGCCGAACAGATGGGCGAGCACGGCCGGCGCCAGCGCGACGTAGCCGCCGTATCCGATGCCCATCACCAGCGCGAACAGCACCAGGCTGGTATAGGATCCGCTGCAGAGCCAGATACCATAGCTGAGGCCGAGCGCGAGAAAACTCAACTGGTAAAGCCATACGACGCCGGTACGATCACCAAGCGCGCCCAGGCCGAGCCGGCCGATCACGCTCGCTCCGCCGATCACGCTCACCAATGCGGCGGCCGCGACTTCACTCGCACCGTGGTCGTGCGCAAACGCGGGCAGATAGACGAACGGAATGAACAACGCCATCGAAAGCAGCGCGACCGAAAGATAGAGAAACCCGAACGCCGGACTCCGAATCGTCTCGCGAAACGGAATCGCCGCGGAAGCGCTCAGATGAACCGGCGGTCGCTCCACCATCAAGCCACACGCGAGCATAATTAAGGCCGCGGCCACGCCAAAAACCTCGTAGGTCGCGCGCCATCCGATCGATCGAATCAACGCGGCTGCGACCGGCGGTCCGAAGACCGTGCCGCATCCGACACCCGACACCGCGGCTCCCAGCGCCGTGGTGCGCCGCCGCATGAACCATCCCGCCACCACCGCGACCATCGGCACATACGCGCATGCGATTCCTACGCCGACCGCGATTCCATACGTGAAATATCCGATCCAGAGGTGATGAATCCGCGCCGTCGCAATCAGGCCGGCGCCCATCACGATTGCGCCACCACTCAGCACCATGCGCGGTCCGAAGCGGTCGGTAAGATGGCCGGTGAAAGGGCCGAGAATCGACCATAGAAGGACCGTTACCGAGAAGACCAACGAAGTGCCGCTAAGGCTCGCGCCGAACTCCACCACCATCGGTTTAAAGAAGGCGCCGAAGCTGTAGGCCACCGAATAGACCGCGAACATCTCGATGAACGCCGCGAGCACCATCACCCACGCACGCGGCGAATCGAACGCAGCGAGGGCGGCCTCGACCGTAAGTCGATCGGCTTGCGGATCCCCCGCCGGTTTCAATTGCGCTCAGCCTTGCCGATCAGGCGTCGAGACTATCGCGGTTAACGGCTGCAGACTTTCGGTCATTCGGGCGAAGAGTTGGAGGCGGCGAGCGGATTCGAACCGCTGAATGGAGGTTTTGCAGACCTCTCCCTTAACCACTTGGGTACGCCGCCCCTTTTTGGAGAACGCGTTCGTCGAGCGGGCCTCTCGAACCACCCGAGGCCGCTCAAGGTAGCATGGCGGTCCGCGCGACTTGAAGTGCCACGTAGCGCTGGAATCGGGAAGCGGTTTTCGGCTTTACCCGGCGATACGCGCTCATCCGCTCCCAGAGCCTCCGCGATACGCCGCGCAGCTCCGATCATCGGGCGCGCGCTCATCAACGCATGGCCGCCTATCCGCTATGGTCTCCAGTCCGCGCCTTTGCCTCGGGCCGGCGGCGCCTGCTCGGGATGCTTGCAGATGACGTTGAGCAAGGCCTGGCGTTTCTCGGTACGCACCACCTTGAGCGCGCGCTTGAGAGCCGGGATCACTTCCGATGGCTCCTCGACTCTTTCCCCATAGCCGCCGAATGCGGTCACGATCTTGTCGAAGTCGGGCGAGGGCTGGAGATCGCTGAGCGGGAAGTTACCCAGCTTGCGCGCATAACCGTCGGGATGAACATACAGACAAGATTCCATCACCGACCGCCAGCATTGATTGTTGAAGACTACGAACAGCACCGGAATGTTGTGTGCGCGCGAAGCGAAATGGGCCGCGCTCGGCGAGCCGAAAATATACGCGCCGTCACCGACCGTGCAGATCACGGTGCGATCCCCGGAGCCGAGCTTCACGCCCAGCGCCGCGCCGAGGCCCCATCCCAGGCCGCCCGACGGCGGGCAATGGAAATAGGTTCCCGGCTCGGTGAATTCGGCCTGCAGCGGCGAGAGATCGTATTCGTTGACGCAGATCGTGTCGGCGTCCTTGACCTCGTTGATGCAGCGCGAAACCCACGCCGGATCGAGCGGCTTGTCGTTGCGGGTCGCGGTCGCCACCGCCCGCCACGCGGCGCGTTGCTTGTCATGCGCCTTGGTCCAACGCTGCACACGCTCCGCAATCTCCTTGCGTTTCATCGAGACGTAAGGCGTCAGCGCGCGGTTGAGCGCGGCCAGGCCGGCCTCAGGATTCACCGTAATAGCGATATCAACCGGGAAACCCCAGATCGGATAATTGGCGTAGAGCGGATCGGTGCCCATCTGGATAATGGTGGCCTCAGGTTTGGGCTCGACCATCGACGGATACCACGGCGCGTCGGCTTCGATCGTCAGAATCACGTCCGCATCGGGTACGAACTCGTGCGGATTGAAGCCGAGATGCATCGGGTGATTGGTCGCAAGGTTGACGAAGTAGCGGCCCGAAGTTTCCACCACCGGAATTCCCATCGACTCGGCGAGCCGGCCAAGCTGAGCCACTGCACCGTGCCACATCCCGCTTTGGCCCGTGATAATCAGCGGATTGCGCGCGCCGGCGAGCGCGGCCGCGGCTTCCTCGATCCCTTCGGGCATCGTGTGAGCCAGCTCCGGTGGTCGCACGCGGGGCGTCGACGAGAAGCTATAGGACTTGCACTCCTCGGCCAGCACTTCGCGCGGCAGGGTCAGATAAACCGGCCCGCGCGGCTCCGCCATCGAGATCGAGAGTGCCCGATCGACCACCGTTTCGAGCTGGTCGAAATTGCGCAGCTCGTAATCCCATTTGGTCCACTCCCGGGCAATACCGCCCTGGTCGAACGACTCTTGAGCCCAATGGATATAGATATTGCGCGAAGCCGGGCTGCCCTTTTCGGTAATCGGCGTGCGGCCGGCCGAAAAGATAATCGGAACCTTGGCGCGCCCGGAGTTGATTATCGCGTTGAGCAGATTGGCGGTGCCGACTGTGACGTGCACCATCACGACTTGCGGCCGTCCAGTCGCCAGGTAATAGCCATGGGCCATACTCGCGGCGACCATCTCGTGCGGCACGGTGAGCGGTTTCGGGACGCGTTGCCCGTCGTCCATCAGGCGCGCGAAGCCGTCGATAATCGAGGCGAAATCCGTCCCGCCATTGGCGAAGAAATAATCGATCCCGCGCGCGCCGAGCAGTGCCAGGTAGGCTTGCGCTGTATTTGAGACCTTGACCGTCTCCCGGGCCGCCTGTTTGGCCGGGGCCCCGTGCGTTTCCTGAGCACGTTTTCTTACCGCCACGTCAGAACCTCCTTGCTGCTTGCACAGCTTGGCGCAGAACCCAATCTTCACGGCGCCGGCCGCGGCTCAGAATTGTTCAGGCTCGCGGGAAAAATCGGTATTCACGCAACTTGATTCAGTAACTTGCCGACCAATACCACAAACGCTTCACGATGCGAAACTTGCCTCTCGAACTGTTAATCGAGCCGTTGATCGCAGCCTTTGCGCCTAGATCGTGAGCACCGCTTTGCCGGCGATTTCGCGATTCCACAGCTGCTCGGCGATCTTGCCGACCTCGGTCCACGAAGCCCGCACCTCGATCGGCGAGCGGAGTTTGCCCGCGGCCATCAAATCGACCAGCCGCGACAATCCCTGCGCCGGCGGCTCCCGTTTGACCTCGTCAAATAGAATGAAGCCGTAGAGGATGCCGCCGCCCGAGTAGAACTGGCGCGCATCGAACGTCACCTCGGGGTTCTCCGAGGTCCCAAACAGCACGCACATCCCACCCGGCCGCAGCATCGCGAGCGCCGCGGTCAACGATTTGCCGCCGACCGACTCGAGAATCAGATGATACGGGCCGAAGCGCGCGGCGGCGGACAGATCGTTGCCGACGATCACCTCGTCGGCTCCCGATTCGCGGGCATACTTCGCGCGCTCGGCGCGGCTCACCGATGCGACCACGCGCGCGCCCGCGAGATGGGCTAGCTGCACGGCAAACTGTCCGACCCCGCCGGAAGCGCCGGTTATCAGCACCGGACGCCCCAACAGCGAACCATTTTTGCTCAACGCGTAAAGCGAGGTCATGCCAGCGACCGGCAAGGTCGCGGCCTCCTCGAAACTTACGTTCTCCGGCAGCATCGCGAGGGATCCGGTCGGGACCGCCACCACTTCCGCCCACGCCGCAACCGGCACAAAACCCACTACCCGCTCGCCCTTCTTCGGCCCCGATCCGTCGGCCGCCGGCGCCTCCACTACCCCGGCGATATCCCATCCGGGACGCCATCCGGGATCGGCCGCGCGTGCGCGACGAATTTCGCCCAGGTTGAGCGAGATCGCGCGGACCCGCATCAGCGCTTCAGATCGCCCGGCCACCGGCGACGCGACGCTCTTGAGGACCAGGCGTCCAATGGCGGCGGGATCGACGACTGCGGCGCGAATTTCATCCATCTCAATACTCCTTGGCCTGCGACCTCGGGTTGCGCCTGCTATTCTGTTCTCTGCTACTACAGGTTGAGCGCGTCGGCCAGGTCGCGCAGCTTTTCGAGCGCGGCGGCCGCGGCTTGCTGACTGCGTGGCGAGTCGATTCGATTGGTCGCCAGCCCAACCAGGATC
>DATJRJ010000098.1:0-5207 GCA_035504735.1 Binataceae bacterium (SeqCode) | reverse complement strand
CTCGCCACCCTTCGTATAAAGGACGCCCTTGGACTCGCCGCCATCTTCCGCCCGCAGCGCCACTATCTCGGAGCTGCAGTTCGGCGGGAGCGTCTCGAACGAAAGCAACGATAAACCGAAAGATGGATACCGGGTAAGGGGTCCTAAGGGCACCTGATGGCTCCTGAGTCGAGATGCAGACAGAATCTGCTTGCGCTCCGCCATATCTCGTCCCTGTCGATGGCCGCTGTCAAGGTTCGACAGATTTCTGTCGCGGTCGCGCCCCCGTGATCTCAGATTGTGTTCGGAGAGCCGATGATCTTATGTTTTTCACTAAGCCTCGCCCCAGCAGAGAAAACCTGATGACTAGAGATACGCCGCCCTTTCGCGCCGAACAGGTCGGCAGTCTCCTGCGGTCGGAGCGCCTTAAACAGGCGCGCGCACAATTTCAGGAGAGCGAAATCACTTTCGATCGTCTGAAGGAAGTCGAAGATCGTGAGATCGAAACGCTCATCAGACGGCAGGAAGGCAGCGGCCTACGGGCCATCACCGATGGCGAGTATCGCCGCTCGTGGTGGCACTTCGATTTTCTGTGGCAGCTCAACGGTTGCGAGCGCGTGGTCAGCGAGCAAGGCATCAGTTTTAGCGGCGTCACAAGCAAGGCCGCCGGCATCCGGATCGATGGAAAACTGGACTTTCCTGAAGATCATCCGATGCTCGCGCATTTCGAATTCCTGCGCACGCATACTCAGCGCACGCCAAAGATGACGATTCCTTCGCCGGCGATGCTCTATGTGCGTACCGGCCGCGAGCTGATCGACCAGGGGGTTTATCCCGATCTCGAAAACTTCTTTGACGATCTGGCCGAGACCTACCGCAAAGCGGTGGCGGCGTTCTATCAGGCTGGTTGCCGATATCTGCAGTTCGACGACACGGCCTGGGCTTTCCTGTGTTCGAAGGAGCAGAGAGGCAAGGCGCAGGCGCGCGGTGAAAATCTCGAGAAACTCGGCGCGACCTACGCGCGCGCGGTCAATTTCGCGGTCGCGGGAAAGCCGCCCGACATGGTGATTACCGGTCATGTATGCCGCGGCAATTTCCGATCATCGTGGATCTCGGAGGGAGGTTACGAGCCGGTCGCGGAGTTGCTGCTCGGCGGGGTCGATTACGACGGCTACTTTCTTGAGTACGATAGCGAGCGCGCGGGCGGCTTCGAGCCGCTGCGCTTCCTGCCCAAGGGCAAGAAGCTGGTCGTGCTCGGGTTGGTGACGTCGAAAAGCGGCGAACTGGAGAAGCCCGATTTTATCAAGCGCAAGATCGAGGAGGCCGCGAAGTATACGGATCTCGCTCAACTCTGCCTGAGTCCGCAATGCGGTTTCGCCTCCACCGAAGAAGGAAATCTTCTCAGCGAGGATGAACAGTGGGCCAAGCTGAGATTGGTGGTGGATGTCGCCAGGGAAGTTTGGGGCTGACGATTAATTTTTACCGCTGAGTGCAGAGTTTTGCAGCGGTGAAAATCCTGCGCTCAGCGGCTATGTTGTGGGTTCGAAGTCCGACACCACGGAGTCTATTGCCATGAAGCGGAGCACCAATCGCATTCTAACCACCCACTGCGGAAGCCTGGCGCGTCCCAAGGATTTGCTCGACCTGATGAAGGCGAAGATCAAGGGCCAGCCGTATGACGAGGACGCCTATGCGCGGCGGGTGCGAAGAGCAGTCATCGAGGTGGTCCGCCAACAGGCCGCCAGCGGCATAGATATCCTGGCCGACGGCGAGCAAAGCAAGCCCGGCTTCTTTTCGTATGTGAGCGAGCGGCTGACTGGATTCGAGGCCAACGCCGCCGCGGGCATGACGATGTTCGCGGACGAAAGGGCGGCCTTTCCGGAGTATTACGCGCAATACTTCGGCCAGGCGATGCTTGGCGGCGCGGTCGCGCCTATCGTCCCGATGGTCTGCACCGGACCTGTCAGCTACCGAGGGCAGGAAGCATTGCGCCGAGACATCGAAAACCTGAAAGCGGCGCTCAAGGAAGTGGATGCCGAGGAAGCCTTCATGCCGGCCGTGGCGCCGAGCGGCGTGGGCACGAACCAGTACTATCCGACCGAAGAAGCTTTTCTTCACGCGGTCGCCGAAGCCCTGCGCATCGAATACCAGGCCATCGTCGAGGCCGGCTTCCTGCTTCAGATCGATGATCCCTTCCTCTCGGACATCTATGGCGACTCATCTTTGAACGCCAAGCAGCGCGACCATCGGGCCGCGCTTTATGTTGAGGCGATTAACGAAGCCCTGCGCGGCATCCCGGCGGAAAAGGTGCGCTTCCACACCTGCTATGGAATCAACGAGGGGCCGCGCGTTCACGATGCGGAACTAAGAGACATCGCGCCCGCCATGCTGAGGGTGAACGCTGCCGCTTACTCGTTTGAAAACGGCAATGCGCGGCACGAGCACGAGTATCACGTCTGGGAAGATGTGAAGTTGCCCGCCGGCAAGATTCTTATCCCCGGCGTGATCACGCACGCCAGCAACATCGTCGAGCATCCCGAGTTGATTGCCGAACGTATCACCAGGTACGCCAAGCTGGTGGGCCGCGAAAATGTGATCGCCGGGGCCGACTGCGGGTTTTCCTCGCAGGCGACCTATAACCCGGAGGTCCATCCCACAGTCGTGTGGGCAAAATTTGAGGCGATGGCCGAGGGCGCGCGGCTGGCGACTAATCAACTCTGGCGATGAGTCGCGCAGTCAGCCGCGCGATGACCCGGTTCTCCGCGAGGACTATGCGCCAATTGCCGCAGCGCCGGCGCGCGCGACCTGGGCATCCTGATGCGATTGGACACCCGAAACTCCCACCGCTCCGAGGCACTCGTTCTGAACGATCAGCGGAACGCCACCTTCGAGCGGCGTCACACCCGGAATCGAGAGAACCCCGTATCGCCCGGCCTTCAACATCTCCTCGAAGCTGAGCGTCGGCCGCTTGAATAGCGATGCGGTGCGCGCCTTCTCGGTGGCGACGACCGCGGTCGGCTTTGGCGCACCATCCATCCGCTCGAGGTAGATCAGATGGCCGCCGTCATCGACCACCGCGATCGTAACGTTCCACTCGTTCTTGCGCGCTTCCACCACCGCGGCTGCGACAATTCGTTTCGCATCGTCAAGCACAAGAGACTGCTTCGTAATCATGGTGTAATCCTTGACCTTTTCTTCCCCCCCAGCTTTTGAGAGCTGGGAAAGATGTTTTGGGCGTCCAAAAGCCTTCTTCCGGGCACAACTAGCACGCGTCGCGGCCCGGAAGGAAGCAGATAGTGTGGCTGTCAGAAGGGCAAACACGCGATATAGTATTTTCCGACCGGCCCGGCGTAATGCCTGATCGAGGTAGATTAAGCGCGAATCATGAAAGGGCTATCCATGTATGACAGCCCGGAGGACGGCGGTACGGCCGGCGCTTTGGACCGCTCGAAGACCGAGCGTATCGAGGTGCCGGTTAACGGCGCTCGCGTCGAGTTGAGGACCTCCCGGCGCCGCTGGCCGATGCTGACGATGCTCGCGCTGGTCGCTGCCGTGGCGGTGGTAGTCGGCGGGAGTCGATTGTGGCGCTATCTGACCTCCTTCGAATCAACCGATGACGCGCAGATCGAGGGCTACATCGATCCGGTCAGTTCGCGAATCAACGGAACCGTAGTTCGGGTCCCAGTCGATGACAATCAGAGGGTGAAGGCCAGCGAGATCCTCGTGCAGCTCGACCCGCGCGATTTCCAGGTCGCAGTCGAGCAAGCGCGGGCGAATCTCGAGCAGTCTGAAGCTCAGGTGAATGTCGCGCGGCAAAGCTATATCGCGTGGCAAGCGCAACTGCGCCAGGCGGAGGCGGCCGACGTGCTTGCCCAGCACGACGCGCAGCGCTACCGCTCCTTGCTCAGCCAGAAAGTCGCTTCGCAGGAACAATACGATCAGTATCTCTCGACCGCCAACATGAGCAGCGCGGAAGTCGCGGCGGGCCGCGCCTCGGTCGGCGGAGCGCAACGCATGATTAACTCTCGGGAAGCCGATGTGCTCGCGTCGCGGTCAGCGCTCGATCAGGCGCTGCTCAATCTCAGTTATACGATCATCAAGGCGCCGGCCGACGGCATCGTCGGCAAACGAACGGTTCAACTTGGGCAACGCGTTGAACCAGGCGAACAGTTGATGGCACTGACCCAGATCAACCGAGTCTGGGTAATCGCGAATTTCAAGGAAACGCAACTCGCAAGGATGCAGCCTGGGCAGCCCGTGACGATTTATGTCGACGCTTTCAGCCGCAGCTTCAAGGGTCACGTCGAGAGCTTGGCCGGAGCCTCGGGCGAGAAATACAGCCTGCTTCCGGCGGAGAACGCGACCGGCAACTACGTGAAGATCGTGCAGCGCCTGCCGGTTAGAATCCGCCTCGATCAGGGCCAGCCGGGAATCGAGCAGTTACGCCCCGGGATGTCAGTAGAACCAACCGTCTGGATCCGTTAGCGAACCTCGCTCCAGTGAGCAGCGCTGCGCAATCGCGATCGCCTGCCGTCTCAGATCTGGACTCCGCGGACGCCCAGGCATGGAGACCGCTCCACAATCGCTGGGTCGTGGCGCTGACGGTAACGCTTGCGACCTTCATGGAAATCCTCGACACCAGTATCGCCAACGTCGCGCTGCCGCATATCGCCGGCGGGCTCTCGGCGACGCTCGATGAAAGCACCTGGGTGCTGACCTCGTACCTGGTCGCCAACGCCATCGTGCTGCCGGCCAGCGCCTGGGCCTCGACGCTGCTGGGCCGCAAGCGTTTCTATATGAGTTGCGTCGCGGTGTTCACGATCAGTTCGTTTATGTGCGGAATTGCGCCTTCGCTCGGGATGCTGATCTTATTCCGCTGCATACAGGGCGCCGGCGGCGGCGGGTTGGCCCCAATCGAGCAGGGAATTCTCGCCGATACGTTTGTCGGCCGTGATCGCGGCATGGGCTTTGCCGTCTATGGGATGGCGATCGTCCTGGCTCCAGTCGTCGGTCCGACACTCGGCGGCTGGATTACCGATAACTACGACTGGCGCTGGATCTTTTTCATCAACATCCCGATCGGGATTCTTTCCCTGTTCCTCAGCTACGAAGTAGTAGAGGACCCGCCCTATCTCGAAGCCGAGCGCCGCTCCGCCTTCGCCCGCGGTTTTCGCGTCGACTACATCGGCCTCGCGCTGCTCGCTCTGACCTTCGGCCCGCTGCAGGTT